>JAYUMV010000358.1:0-2375 GCA_043762265.1 Chthonomonadaceae bacterium
CGGTGGCTTGAAGTAGAACATGCTCTGTACGGCGGCAGGCTCCTCTTGAAACAGATCCTTCAGCACGGCCCCCACGCGAGGGTCGAGCATGGTCTCCCGGGCGAGCGTTCCGATGGGCAGTTCGAGATGCCGGTGAGGGTGCATCATGCGCGGATAGAAAGCGAGCGGATCGTCGGGTTTATAATGGGTGTTGATCTCCGAGAGATTCGGGACCGGCCCATTCGCATTCGCCTCCATAAAAGCGTCTCGAATCGCGTCCACTTCGCCGTTGGTGAAGAGGCGCGGAATGACGATATAGCCGTCGCGCTCGAACTGCTTCTGCTGCTCTGGAGTGAGCGCATGGTGCGGGTGTGTCTGCATGGATTTTCCTCGCGGATGGCCGTCGCGGTTGCGGAACGACGGCTCGATGTGATACTATACTATATCATTCTCGTTGGGCAGGGTGCAAGGCGAAATGCCGCTAAAAACCTATAATTTCTCGCTGACTTCTCCACCCGTTCCGGAGCGCGAAGAGGCTTTCAAACCTGTCATTCGTCACCTCGTCATGGGGCATTTCCACGAGGGGCGCAGCTACGCGACCTGGCGTGCCCACGGCACGACCGACTGGCTGCTGATCGCAACCCTCTCTGGCAGCGGCCGTTTCGGCTACCACGGCGGCGAGGCGCGCACCGTTCCCGGCGAACTGATATTGCTTCCTCCTGGCGTGCTCCACGACTACAGTGTCGCGCCGCCCTCCCCTTCCTGGGAACTGCTCTGGGCACACTTCCATCCCCACCCACACTGGCTCCAATGGCTGGACTGGCCCCAGATCGCCCCCGGTCTCCTCCATCTCACTCTTGAAGATGCGCTGCTACGAGCCGAGATCCTGGCAAAACTCGGTGACGCCCTGCGCCACACTACCAGCGCCGAACGCCGCCGTGAAGAGTTCGCCATGAACTCCCTCGAAACCGCCCTGCTCCTCTGCGACACCGTCAACCCGCGCCAGGGCCAGCCGGTCCTCGACGGTCGTGTCCGCGCCGCCATGGACTACCTCTGCCAACAATACACCCACAACCTCTCCCTCGACCAACTCGGCGCGGTCGTCGGGCTCTCCGGCTCCCGCCTCGGCCACCTCTTTCGCAAACAGGTCGGCCTGACTCCCGTCCAGTTCCTGGAGCGCCAGCGCCTCGAACGCGCCTGTCAACTCCTCGAATTCAGCGCCCGCCCTATCCATTCCATCGCCGAAGAACTCGGCTTCGATAATCCCTTCTACTTCACGTTGCGCTTCAAACGCGGGATCGGCCAGAGCCCCCGCGACTATCGCAAATCCCACACCACCTCCCCCACTCCCCCACCCGGCTAACCGTCAAATTCCCCGTTCGCCCTCGAACCAGTAAGGCCCGTTTATGCCCTCCCGCGCCATTTTACCCTTGACAACCTCCCTGACCTGTGGCATACTATTTTTCGATGATGCGGGGTGGAGCAGTCCGGTAGCTCGTCGGGCTCATAACCCGAAGGTCATCAGTTCGAGTCTGATCCCCGCTCCCAAATGAGGGCCGTAGAAACTGTACAAGGTTTCTACGGCCTTCTTCGTTTGCATAAATTTTTCGCAATCCAGGCAGGATACAGGCCTGGCAACATAGCATGCGGTTAAGCAAGATACCTCTCCATTTGTGAGGATGACGCCGATAGGATGTCGGAGAGCACGGTCAGAATTCGCCTGATCCTGGAACTGCCGGGTATCCAGCCGATTGATACTGATCTGTCTGGCGCGCTGATCGACTCGCCATTTTGTTTGACAAACGCCCTGGCCTGTGGCATACTATGCGTGATGATGCGGGGTGGAGCAGTCCGGTAGCTCGTCGGGCTCATAACCCGAAGGTCGTCAGTTCGAGTCTGACCCCCGCTCCTTTTAAGGTCGCTTGATTCTACGAATCAAGCGACCTTCTGTTTAGATCCTTATCTATCTATTGTTGGCACTACCCTAAACTTGTATACTTGGAGCGATCGACCATTAATCCATCAATATCAGCCGCAATTCTTACCAGCACGGGTGCTGTAGCGGGAGCGATTCTCACATCTTTTATTTCTCCATATATTACGTTTCTGGCCAACGATAAGGCTCGCAAAATCGAGGTCTATAAGGGAATATTCCCAATTGTCTATTCATCTGCCTTAGATCTGATAGAGAAGATACATATCCTTCAGCGCGGAGCCGAAAAAAAATCGGCAGACCCGACTAGCCTCGATCAGACGGATTGTGCGTGGCACATCAATGAAGCACGGGAAATCATCGTCATAAAAACATACCAGGAGACCCCTGCCTTCAGGCGGGGGAGGAATGGTATCCTCTCTGCCGAAGGCTCCTCCTGTCCTTTCTCGTTTTAATTGGTTTC
>JAYUMV010000359.1:0-7626 GCA_043762265.1 Chthonomonadaceae bacterium
GAGACCGTCGAAGAGACACATGACGAGGCGACCAAAGAGTAGCCTTGATCTCCTGGAAAGTGAGGGGGCGATCGGCGTATGCCGGCGCCCCCTCCCTTGCTTATTCTTGCCTTCTGGAACGCCCCCATGCCCCTCATAGGTCTTACAGGCGGTATTGCCACCGGTAAGAGCGCAGTGACCCGACTGCTGGCCGCGCGAGGCGCAACCACGTTCAGCGCCGATGAAGCCGCCCGCGCCGTTCTTGTCCGCAATGGCTCCGCTCTCCATCAAATCGCCACGGAGTTCGGTCCGGAGATGCTGACAGCCGGTGGAGATCTGGATCGCGCACGGTTGGGCCACATGGTTTTTGCCGATAGGGAGGCCCGGCGCAAACTCGAACGAATCCTCCATCCCCTCATCCGCAGCCTGTTGCGCGCTCAGATCGAAGCCGCACAGCGCGACCTGCCCCCAGGGACCGTGATCGTAGTCGAGATTCCACTGCTCTACGAAGGCGGACTGGAGACGTGGTTTGAGCAGGTCGTCGTCGTGGCCGCTTCGGAAACGCTTCAGCGCGAACGTCTGCAGTTGCGAAACCACTTGAGCGTGGAAGAGGCCGACCGCAGAATCGCCGCGCAATGGCCCCTGGATTGGAAGGTCGCGCAGGCAGATCAGGTCGTCTGGAACGACGGCTCCCCAGAGCAACTGGCCGCTTCCGTGGAAAATCTCTGGTCGCTTCTCAATTGACACAGGAAAACCCGAGGATTTTCTCGAAATTGCTGCTGTCCTGTTCGACCGAATAGCCATTCTCACTACGTCTGAATGAGTGAAGAGGCGCGTTCCAGCCTCTCACCTGAGGTCGAGAACACCAAAACGATCGGCTTTCAAAAAAAAGCTTGCGTTGTGTTCGTCAATGTGCTATAATCCGACGTTGACAGGGGTCAGACCCAAAAGGCCTTCTATTCGTCGCCGATCCACCCCCCGCGAACTACTTGCTGAGCCAAAAGGCCAGCAGAATTATCACCTATGTGGCCGCCTGTTCGCAGGCCACGATCGATCCCTGTAAAAGGAATGCCCGACGGAATGTTCCGTTGTGTCTCTTTGAAGCAGGAGTAGTTCGCCGCTCCAGGAACGTTCGCTTCCCCCAGCGTGACGCCCAGGAAGGTGGCGGTTTCCAGGCACCATGGAACATTCTCATAACTCATGCCGGTAATTCCCCCCACCGCCGGCAGTGCAGGCTTTCCCCCTTAGCGTGCCAGCTTAATTGATGCGTATCACCAGGAGGTAGGACTCGCCTTGAACAGAGCCAAAACGAACACTTCTATCCTGCTCGCGCTTCTCTCCGGGGTGCTATCGTTGTCCCTTTCGCAAAGTGTGCCTGCGCAGGCACGCCTCTCCGGAACGGCCAACGGTCTGTCGAACGGGGTGCCGCTTGCAGGCCCATTGCTCAACCAGCACTACTACGCTGGTGGCAAAAACGACGTCATTCCCCCGTGGATGTTGCGTCGCAAAATCCCTGCCAGCATGCTGGGCAAAGGCGGCGTCAGCCGCGCGCCCGGCGATAATGCTGTCATTCGTCAGACAGTCCTTCTTACCAAGGCTGATCCGACACAACAGTTCTCCGGTACTCCGGCGCCATCGCAAGATGAGCATCCGAACTTCAGCATAGATGAGAAGTACATCTATTTCGACAGTGACCGAGTAAGCGATACCAATACGGCCGAAAACGCGACCAAGACGTTCAATATGTACCGGATGTTCCCGGATGGTTCCGGTATCGCGCAACTGCTGCCCGACACCACCAACCAAATCGAGCCGAACATCGCGCTGGATGGCAACCGTGTCGCTTACGTGGGCGGCGGGATCATTAATTTCACCTCCGGTCTCGATACGCCGACCACTACAGGCTTCAGCCTGTTCACCTACGATATCAGCAACGGCGGTACTCCGATCAACCTGAGTCGGAACAACTCTTCCGGAATCGTCTTTTCAGATGTACGCCATCCGAGTTGGGCGCCCGGCGGCAGCGAAATCGTGTTTGCAGGCCAGACGGCGGCATCTCTGCCTTACCATCTTTACAAGGTAAATACGCAGACTGGCCTCATCACTCAGTTGACGACCGGCAACAGCAACGACACCAGTCCTGCCTGGTCTCCCGACGGCCATGTGATCGCATTTACGACCAACGGCAAGGCCTTCAATACCGCTGGCCCGACCTCTGCGACCACCTTGACGGCCAATCCCGCCCAGACCGATATCTGGGTCGTAACACCCAACGTGCCCGCACTCGATCCGCATCAGGTCACGAACTCCTCCTCCATTCAGGGTGGGCTCGTCAGCAGCAATAAAAACGCTGCCTGGAGCACCACCAATCCCGATGCGCTCGGCATCATTCCGGGAGAGCCGGGCAGCGGCGGTGGAACTTCCGAAAACCTGTTGGCGTTTGCCAGTAACCGGGCGGATAGCAACGGCGATGGGGTCGCCAACGCGATCAAGACCACCTTCGACATCTACTATTTGCATGCCGGTATCCACGTCGATCCCGCAAAGGCCGGTATCTTTACGGTCACCACACCGGAAACGGTGGGCAATCTCGCCCTCAAACTCCGTACCAGTACGCCCGACACCGCGATCGATCCGAACGATCCGACTTCACGCTTCGATCCGAACTTCGTGTCCAACGAGGACTTTCCGTGCTGGCCAGCGTACCTGAACAGCTACCGGATCGTCTATCAGAGCGACCGCGGTATGACCGCTTCCG
The DNA here is from genome assembly GCA_043762265.1 of Chthonomonadaceae bacterium. Classification (GTDB taxonomy): domain Bacteria; phylum Armatimonadota; class Chthonomonadetes; order Chthonomonadales; family Chthonomonadaceae; genus JANXLO01. Next base: position 2,738 of record JAYUMV010000359.1, read on the forward strand.
CTCCAGGCGCAGAACTCAACATCTGGGCTTCCACGATCTTCGACATCAACGCGCCAGCGCTGCTCAAATACGATATTCCCAGCAACGAAATCGTCCATGTAGCGCGAGACTCCTCTCCGACCGTCGCGGTTCGCGAAGTCTCGGCAGGCGAGAAGGTGCGTTTCGGTGTGCGTGCGGTAGACTACGAGTCCGGCATCGAGTCGGCCTACCTGATGATCAAGTGCCCCGGCAGCCTTCAGAAAAATGCGGACGGTAAAGAGCATAAGATCTTCTTCGTCGGCCCCGGCGGCCTCGACAACACGACTACCGTCATCAACGCGCCGTTCGAGTCGGACGCACAGGGCATCGCACCGTACATCAATAGCCCTACCGGACACTTCCGCCCGGTTACCAATCCGGGTTCCACCAATGCAGGGATTGCGGCCGGTATGTCGGCCTTCTATGCTGCGAGGTTGGGAGGACTGCCTGCTGGGTGGCCGAGCTTCAATCAGTACCTGGCTGGCATCGACGACGCAACGGCTTTCAGCGGACTATCGCATCCGCCGGACTACGTCGAAGAGAGCGCCGGACTCGCTACGAAAGGGATCGACTACCAGAACGACGGCAGCTACTGGCTGCGCCTCTGGGACGACGGCCCAATCTCCAAGGGCGGACATGAGCCCGAAGGCGAGACTGCAGGCGATGGACTCTATACCAGCACCTGGACCACCCCTTCGGGGATGCCCAGCGACTGGACCCTGGACGTCATTATCCGTGACCGCGCCCTCGATCCGTTCGCTCCCGGCAGCAAGACCGTCGGCAACAACTGGAAAATCTACGATAACATCTGGGGATTCACCACGCAACCCTTCCAGGGAAACAACGGCATCCTCTACGTCAACGACTACGACAGCGGGCAGCGGTTCTACCAGACCCAATTCGGTCCTGCAACCACGTTCCTCATCAGCGGCGGCTTTCTCAGTTCAAACTTCAACGGTTGGCCCGTTGAAAGCTGGATGACGGAGTTCGATCCTCTGCTGTTCCCGACGCAGGCGATCCAGGGCACTACCCCCAAGGTTCTGGACAACTTCCTGACACCTCTCGGAGACAATGCCTATGCGGATGGGGCTACTCAGGACGCAGGGTTTATTCCTATCACCGGGAAGTACGATATATGGCGTGTCCTGTGCCGTGGTCCTGTCCCGGACTCGATCCTCAACACCTATAAGGGGCATATCGAGGTTCAGCCTGCAGACGTTATCTCGGGAGGAACCGGTCCTCACTCGGTCTTCGTCGCGGAACGTTGCGTGTTCTGGCATTCGCCCTACGCGGGCGACCTATTCGTCGGGCCGGGCACGATCGTCGATAACGATACCCAGGTGCGGTTGGCGGCCTTCGTCAAAACGGGCGGTCGGCTCTTCTTGAACGGTCAGGACACCGCCTGGGCTCTCTCACTCGGGCAGGTCGGTGCAAGCAGTCCGTTCTTGAGCGGGACATTCAAAATCACGTTCGCGGCCGACAGCATCGGTAACTGGCCGCCTGTCGTCGGGTCCGAGACCTACGTGCCTCGAAATGCACGCGGCACGGGGCCGATCTCCTGGGAGACCTGGTACGACGCCTTCCACCCCAACTATCTGGGACCTACCATTCCGAATGAACCGCCTGGAACCGGCAACTTCTATCGCGGGTCAGATCCCGCCCCCGGTACCACACGTACCTTTGGCGCTCTCAACCAATTCTCGGTGGACCGCGTCACTTTCACGGCGCCCAGTACACCAGATGTCTCCGGCATCGATGCTGTCTGGTCCGTCGATCAGTCCCCAGCTATCACCTGGTTGACGGATTCCTCAGCGTCTCCGATCGTCTCCAAGGTCGTATTTGGGGCTGGCGGATGGGAAGCGATCAATCCAGAATACTTCGTTCCTGCTAACGGGCATATCGTACTGAAAAGCCGCCGAGCGGAACTGGTGCACAACGTAGGCGACTACTTGCGTACCGGCCGTATCTTCGGAGTCATTCGCAACGTTACCGGTACGCAGCCGCTCAAAGGCGTCTTCGTTCGCGCGGTCTCCCTCCACACGGGTAAGACGGTTTCGACGGCGCTGACCCTGTCGGATGGCAGTTACGTTCTGGATGGATTGGATGCGACCGGCGGATACGGAATCGATGCAGCGCTCCCAGGATTCTTCACGCAGCACGGGGTGGCCAACCTCTTCCACGGTGGCTACCACAGTCGTGTGGACGTCTTTATGACGCAGGCGCAAGCTGGCTCCATCGCAGGTACGATCACCGTACAGGCGACAGGATCTCCCGTTTCAGGCATCGTCGTAAAGGCCGTAGACAATACGACCGGAGACACCTTCACAGGGACCTCGCAGACCGACGGCACCTACATCATCCGGAACGTGCCGAGCAACACCACTACGGGCTATACGGTCACCACGCCGCTGGCCGCGAATGGGGGAACCCTCGATACGCTCGGATACGGCGGCAGCAGCCCTGTCAGTTATCCTAAGGTAATTGTGAATCCCAGTCAGGCTGTTACGGGTATCGACTTCAAGTTGATCCTAGTACCCGGCTCCATCAGCGGACATGTCTATGCCCACTCCACGGGCAGCGGTTCCCCTGTTCCTATCGCAGGTGCGACCGTCACGGCGACTGCGGTGGTAGGAACGAAAGTGTATGTCTCGACGCCGCCTACCGGCGCTGACGGCGCCTACACGATCCCATTGGTCGATCCCGGCGTCTATAAGGTCGTCGCGACCGCGCCCGGCTTCGCGCCTTCCGGCCCGAAGACGGTCACGGTCAACACCAAACTGAATACGGTCGTCGATTTCATCGACGATGCATCGGGCAGCTTCGGACTGGTACCGGTTCCGCCGGGCACCATCACAGGGCTGGTAGAGACGTCCAAGGGAATTCCGATCCCAGGGGCGACGGTCGAAGTGGTAGATGTGAATGGTCTCGTCATCAAGGATTCCAATGGGAATCCGCTGACGACCACGTCAGTTGCTGCCGTCAACGGTATCAACTACACGCTGACCAACGTTCCTGCGGGGGGCACCGTGCTGGTGACCGCCTTCAAGAGCGGCTACCTGCCTAACCCGGCTCCCGTACAGAGTGTGACCGTCGCCGCAGGTCCGGCAACGACCGGGGGTATCAACTTCACGATCGATCCGCTGAACACCTTCGAAAGTGGGACTTTCCCGGATGGCACTCCGATCCTGTCGCTGGTATCGGCACCCTACGAGTACACGGGGGTTGCCAACAACAGTATCGCGACACTCTTCGGAGTTCCGACCCAGGATGTCACCGGCAAGCAGTTCTCGTTCAGTACCTGGGTCACTGCTTCGTCCACCTACGTGTTCTACCCGACACCACCGGCGGACACCTTCCATCTGGGAGTCGGTTACTTCCTGTCCGATTCGGACGGCAACACCTCGTTGGCTCTGACCATCAAAGGAACGCCTGCCGAACAGACGGTGGCTCCGGACCCGACACACGCGGGCTTCAACTCGATCGATGGCTCGTTCCGCATTGCCCTGAAGCCGGGCTGGAACCTGATCGGAGAACCGTTCCCGTATTCCGTCAACTTCCTGAACCTGAAGGTCGTTGGGGCGGATGGCACGATCTCCGATGTTTTGGGCGCACAGACGGGTTCCAACCCCACGCTTGGCGCGGCGCTCTGGACATATCAGAGCGGAACCTATCAGGTCGCCTACACGCTCGATGCGTATCGCGGTTACTGGGTGCGGGCCTTCGACAACCGGCCTGCAGGAGCACGCGCCACGGCTCCCAACATCACGCTCATCGTGAGCCCGGATGCCCGACAGGACCGCTCGGCCCACTCCGACACTCGGGGAGTTCTCTCCCTGGGGAATCGTCAGACGGACGGTTGGACTCTCAACATGGTCGCCTCGGTAGGCAACCGCAAGTCCGCTCCGACAATCGTCGGCCAAACCCGTGCTGCGCTCGATACCTACGACCGGTTCAAGCTGGAGGCTCCGCCTGCCGTCTCGACCAAAGACGTCACGATGGCCTTCGAGCATCCGGAATGGGCTGACAAAGCAGGGCGCTACAGCGCTGATGTCCGCTCGGCAAGTTCGCTGACGCAGAAGTGGACCTTTACGGTGACCTCTACCCTGCCAAACGAAGCCGTAACGCTGAACTGGCCCAACCTGGCCCAGGTATCCCGTCAGAAAGACCTGGTCCTCACGGATCTGGACACCAAGGCGGTTATGGACCTGCGCGGGCGCAGCGGCCTCACGATCCCCGGTGGTGCGACAGGACTGGTACGACACTTCCAACTGGACAGTCGTCCGGCTCAGAGAACCACCCTTGAGTTGACTTCGCTGGTCGCAGTGGTCCATCCGGGCCGCGCTGCCGCGCAGGGTGGGGGCGGAGGTTCCGTCAACATCTCCTACAACACCACGGCAGATGCCACGGTGCAGGTCGGTATCACGAAAAACGGACATCTGATCCGCACCGTCGATAGCGGCGCTACCACGCGGGCCGCAGGCTCCACGCAGGTAGTGTGGGACATGAAGGACAACCAGGGTCAGACGGTGCCGGGCGATATCTACGCAGTAGAAGTCCGTGCGCAGGACAGCCAGGGGCATAAAGTCCGCCAGATCGTTCCGCTGACGATCCCAGGACGCTAACAACAAGAGACAGTCCGGTGGGGTTTGCAAACAGACCCCACCGGTTCCCTCCCTGAATTCTTGAAAAGGAAGCAGGGAAATGGGTTCACAAGAGAGAATCTTATCGAGAATCCTGTGAAGCGGGACATACGTGTGCAGGCTGGAGCCTGTACGAGGAAGGGAGCAGACGAAAAGATTGAAAACTATTCGTAGGAGTCCGATAACCCGCGCCACCGCCTGGCTCGTGACCCTGGCGATGGTCGCGCCATG
>JAYUMV010000360.1:0-53648 GCA_043762265.1 Chthonomonadaceae bacterium
GGCCCGCCTGCGGAAGCGATATAATCCGCTACAGCGCCGGAAGGCAGGCTCTGCTGCCATCTCTCCAGAAAGTCCAGAAACGGCCCAGATGCTTCTCGCAAGCCGGGTTGCTGCGTCGAAATTTGCACCGCTTTGCCTCCGCTCCATGGGACGAGGGTTCGATCAGGGCTCGATCAAGGTGGTACCGAGCGTGATGTTGGTATTCATGGTCATATTACCTGGCCCGCCAGGTTTGGGAGAGGGTTTAGTAGAGGGTTTGGGAGGCGCCTGCATTCCCGATGCGCCTTTGTTGGTGATGGTCATTGCCATCGTGCCGCTGCCGGAGGAACGGATCAAACGCCCGCCCAGAAGTTCGACATCGTTATCGACGTTCATCACGACATTGCCCGACATCGTCATGAGTGTCATCGCCACCGACTGCGTCGGCTGTCCTGTTTTGTCCAGCATCATCTTGACCGGTATCATCAGAATATAGTGCAGAAGCGCCGTTTTGTGTTTGCCGACAGTCTCGACCTTGACAAACTGACCCTTGACCGAGCCGGTGCCCATGCCGGGCAGGGGGAGGGAAGTCGTCCAGGTATCCCCGGGCTTGACCGCTTTTTCCGGGAGCGGAAACTGCTGGGTGCCAAGCGCATTAGAGCCGAGCATACTGCCGAGCATGCCGGACGCATTGCCTCCTCCCGCTCCCTTGACCGTCTTGACTGAGCCGCGTGAATCCATAATCAGCGTGGCTGGCTTCGGGAGGGGGGCTGCGCCGCTGCCAGCTCCGCCTTGCATGTTGATGGTCGTGACGACCACTTCCGCGCTGCCGTTCGGCAGCAGTTTACTGGTCTTGAACTGTTGCAGGACAGACACTTGTTGAATCGGCATGGCGCCGCCCTGCGCTCCTTTCGGGGAGCCCATGCCTGCCAGAGAGACAGACATGTTGGTCTGATACTTATTGACCTCTCCCTGTTTGAATTTCATGCGCAGGGACGCAGGTGTCTCGCCTTTTTGTGCGAGAAGAGGCAGGGTCGTCAGCAGCACGCCTGCTGCCACAAAGGGCAGGACGCGCCGATGCGAAGCAAAAAACATGAGGGTTCTCCTTAGTAATGGTGGTCGTCACGGCTACTTATGGACGGTCGTGTCTGGCTTTACCACCAGGCGGGCCTTGACATCGATATTGGTTTCCGAAGTCTTGCCGGGGGCGGATGGGTCCGGGATGGTACGTTTCAGCAGCGCGACCATGTTCAGGCGGCTCTCTGTAATCAGCACCGCTCTGCCCGTCGCCATCTGGGAGGCAGCGAAAAGGACACGGCCTTCTGAGGTCACTTTGCCTGTCAGAGTGCCAACCTGGTCGGCCGTTTTGTCGGTCGAGTTGCCCTCTTTATCCAGCTTATTATCGATGACTGTCTGGCCGTTCTGTATGACCGAAAGGGCATTAGGTTTGCCGGGAACACTCTTTTCCAGGGTTGCGGAGTAGGTGGTGGAGCCGGGCTTGTGCCCGAGCAAGCCATCATCGAAAGCCCAGGGCTGTCCCGTCATGACGGCGCTGTTCGGAAAGACGACCGGAAGGATCGTCAAAAACATTTTGCGCAGGTCGAAACCGATATCGACCTTGATCGGGTTGTTGCCCCCTCCATTAACCGTGGCAACGCTGCCGTTTGGCTGGATGAGAGCGGTGACATTGAGCATCTGCTGGATCTGTTCTGAAGAGACGGGAACCGGGATTTTGTCGGCGTCTGGTATCTTTTCCCCAGGAGCGGGATCTTTCGGAAGCAGATTGATTTCGGCAGTGTCCACGGCAAACTCGACGGTTGCACCCTTAGCCTCTACCTTCTGAACGGTCATCACATAGACGATGTCGGCTTCCAGGTTGGCAGGATCGTTGCCTTCGGATGCGATCGGGGGGAAATGTCCTACGAAGATGGCAGACAGCTTATAGCGTCGCTTGTCACCCACCTTGAAGTTGTAAATCAGGTGATTAGAGGTGGCAGCAGTGGAAGAGGTTGGAGCGACTATCGGTTTTGGCTTGAGGAGCGATTTTGGCTTGTGGGGCGATTGTGCTCCGGCAAAGCCGCCGAACAGCAGTGTTCCGGTGGAAGCGAACAATGCGCCAGCTTGCAGCAATTTGCGGCGGCGCAGGTTAGGGTGTCTATGCAACGAAATGGTCCTCCTGAGATAGGCTCATTCTACCCTTACGTAACTTATAGTGTCAATTGCACATCTCTGGTGTAGAACAGGGAGGAATTTCGTCTACCAAAACGAATAGTAGGATATGAGTGAACTACAGACGCATATCGACAGATTTTTGGTCTACGTAGACGCCGAACGGGGAATGTCGCCGAACACCGTCATGGCCTACAAGACGGATATGGAGCAGTTCGTGCTGACGGCTCTGCAGCGCGGCGTTCGGCAGGCGGAAGACTTGCTGGAAAGCCATATCCTTGCTTACATCGCGCAGCTGCAGGAACGGGGAATCTGCGAAAATAGTATCGCCCGTAAAGTCGGCACCGTCCACACTTTCGCGAAGTATCTGGTGATTGAAGGCGTGCGCAAAGACGACTTCATGGCGGGGATGGAAGGGCGTAAGCGCACCCGACGCCTCCCGCACACGCTCTCTGTCGCTAAAGTGAAACGCCTGCTCAATCAGCCGGACCCTGCGAATCCGCGCTCGCTACGGGACAAGGCCGTCTGCGAGATGCTGTATGCCACCGGCCTGCGCGTCTCCGAACTGACCGGCCTGACGATCGATGACCTGGACCTGGAAGCAATGACGGTGCGCTGCTTCGGCAAAGGCCGTAAAGAGCGCATCGTGCCGGTAGGTAAGGTCGCTTGCGACTATGTGGGCCTCTACCTGGAACAACGTAAACTGATCGTTGCCAAAGGCATCGACCCTGTCGCAGCCTCCCCGAAACGGCCTACACGTAAAGCGGCACAGGAGAGGGCTCCAACACTGGAGGAGGCCCGCAGCCCCTTTCTCTTCCCTGCGGTAGACGGTGGGAGGATCGTGCGCAACGAGATAAGGCGCATCGTAAAATCTTATGCAGAGCAGGCAGAGCTAGAGGAGAATGTAACGCCGCATGTACTGCGCCACTCCTTCGCTTCCCATCTACTGGCGCACGGCGCAGACCTGCGCACGATCCAGGAACTGCTCGGCCACTCCGCCATCACCACGACCGAGATCTATACTCATGTCACCAACGATCGCCTCAAAGACATCTACCGCAAAGCCCATCCGCGCGCGAACTGAAAAGCCCATCGGCGCGCGAACTTAATAAAAAAGCCCCTGCTCTCCGATGAGTGCAGGGGCTTTTTTTCTTTCTCTTGTTACGCCGCCATCAAAGTTTCCTGGAGGGGGGCCAGGCGCTCACGCAGCATGGTGCGGGCGCGGTTCAGGCGGGATTTCACGGTGCCGATGGAGAGGCCAGTCGTTTCGGCGATCTCCTCGTAAGATTTGCCTTCCGTATGGTACATGCGGAGCACCTGGCGCTGGTAAGCGGGAAGATGCTGAATCGCTTTCGCCAGCATGGCAGCGACCTCGTTGTCCATACAGATCTCTTCGGGCTGCGGGGAGGGATCCATAATATCGCGTGCGATATTGGGCTCACCGTCGCTATTGGTTCCAGCATCCAGGCTCAAATGGCTGCGGTGCGCGGGTCGAACACACAAATCGAGATAGGTGTTGCGCACGATCCGGAACAGCCATGAGGTGAAACTTGCCTCGTAGCGGAAGGTGTGCAGGTTCTGGTAGAGCCGCAGAAACACCTGGCCAGCGATGTCGCCTGCCTCGTCATGGTTGCGGCAGAGGGAGTAAGCAAACTTGTATACCGACTTCTCGTAGGTGTGGATCAGCGTATCCCAGGCTTTCGCGTCGCCAGACTTACAGCGTTCGATAAGCACATTCTCGGTCGTCGCGTTGGTGGTCGAGAGAGCGGAAGGCGCGGAGTTTACTTCGGAAGCGGTCGTAGGCTGGGTTACTGTCATCATGGTCGTTGTTCTCCTGGACATAGGCTGTGCAAGACAGAGTAGCTGTCTTACGCTAGGCGTTATGGGGTTGTCATGCAACCCGCAGACGTTCCTGGCCTGCCATAGAGCGACACACATTGCCGCCAACTCAATCTCTATTGAATTGTGTAAAAGAATACAAAAGACGTCCCCGCTACGGTCTAATACAATCGCTGCGGTTCCGAAAGGAGCGAAAAGCGATCATAGAGCACCGAAACAAAGACGTCATGTCTCTCTGGTATCGACGATCATGGCCGACACTCAGGAATTGATTCTATTGTCTATCCGAGCGCAAAAGGGTCTCGTGCGCACTTACAATATTACAGACGTAACCGTGTGCAGAAAGGTTCCCGGAGTTTCAAAAGAAATTTTTGGGCATGAAAATGCTCCTCCCTGAACCAGGGAGGAGCCACACTCTCGGCACACCTTTGCTCTTTACTGGAATGGCCAGTAGTGGACATAGTAAAGTTTGCCGGACGAGTCCTTGGCCGTCTCGAAGAGAGCCTGGGGCTTGAAGGCCTTGGCATGACCATCGACATACGCGATGTTGATGATTCCTTTCGGCCATTTGTTGGTATCGAAGCCCTCTTTGGAGTGGCGCGGACGCGGATAGGCGGGGAAGCCACCGCAACCGCCTGAGTCCCAGAACTGGTTCTCTTCTACGAGTACCTGCTCCGCCGATCGGGCGATCTGCGCACTTACCAGCGAGGGGGTTACGAAACCTCCGAGTTTACAGGCGTTCGCGCCCTGAGCGTCGGCGAAGCCCGCCAGACCCTGGTACTGAGGAGCCGGGACATAGTTGCTGTAGGGCGGGGTCGCAGGATAGGTATAGTTGGAAGGGTTGGTGACGCCCTGCAGCACCTGCGTCGTGGGCGGGATGCCATAACTGGCAACAGGACCGCCGATAGTCGTATACTGGTTGGAATTGGTTTCGGATCCGGCGGCTCCCGAGTGGGTCGGATCGGAGTCGGGCTTGCCATCGGTCGTAGGATCATAAGACCCATTCGGGCAGACGAACATCTGCAGGTTCTTGACATAGGGCTGAACCGCTTTGATCCAACTCATGTCGTAGTTGTAGACTTCGCCCTTATACTCCTGGTTGCCCAGCGGGATCGACTCGTCGTAGTCCTGCTGGTACATGATGATCGATAGGGAAGCCTGCTTCATGTTGGAGAGACAGGCGATGCCACGTGCTTTGTCGCGTGCCTGAGCGAAAACGGGGAACAGAATTGCCGCCAGGATCGCGATAATCGCGATAACGACGAGCAGCTCGATCAGAGTGAAGCCTTGACGCAGAGATCGAGAACTGGATCTGGATTTTGAATGCAATGCCATAACTTTAAACCTCCTGGTAGCAGTGGTGAAAGCCTGCTCCCTGCCGAGCGACATACACCATCGAAAACAATGCCCTTCCCTGAGCGTGCATAAGAGCTTAGGTTGATCTGGTCAAGACGTTTACAGGTAACGTTCACCCCTCGAAAATCGAAAGCGATTAGTAGAATGATACAGTCGAAATCGACGGAATGTCAATTGCCGAAACGGTGACATTCTTCGCAGCACTTGGAGACTTGCACGCACCGGGATCGACAGATCTTTTGACTGACGGTACAACTCATTAGTTCAAGGGACCACCCTCGGATTCACAGAAAAGCGGCGGGACGAACACTCTGATTGTACCCTCTATAGGACGGCAACTGAAAGCGAAAAGTTCTCCTATATATGAGTATTTTGAAAACGGCCCGTCCTTCCTTCATATCTTTAGCAGACGAGCGACAATTTCCCGCACACGCGCATCGCTTTCGGGCGCGAACATCGGATTGCCATAGTAGCGGCATGCCATCTCCACCTCGTACCCTCCTCGGTCGTACTCCTCAGCCGTGGGCAGGTAGTTCCAGCATCCGTTCGTCGTGCCGAGCGTCAGGAGCGGGCCGCGCAACTGCTCGGCAAAATCGATCTGATACTGTACGAACATCTCCGCCGGAAATCCCAGCAAAAGCACCCCTCCCAGCATCAGCCTCTGGATCGCAAACGGCTGGGTGGAAGAAGCCGACTTTTGCAGGGCACGCGTATGCTGTTCGGTAGCCCAGTCCAGGTGAGCCTGAAGATCCCGTAAGGCGCTCAGGGGGACGGCCGTATCCTGTCCCATTTTCAGGCCTGCCGTCGCTTCCGCCACCTCTCTGGCGCACTCGTCCCGCGAGGGCGGCGGCAGCAATGGCAGGTCGATCGTCGTCTCGATCGCGTCGAGGGAGGCATCGAGCCTGCCATGCGCATTCCACCGCGCCGTGTGCGCTGCCGCAGCGATCTGAGCTCCGTTAGCGAGCACCGCAGCGTTGTCTCCACGTTGCAGGGGATCGATGTCGCCGGAGCAGCCCTGAAAGAACATCGGGATGGCGTCGGCGGTAATTCCGGAATCGGTAGCCTCGCGTTGAAAGCGGTCCCGCAGAGCCTCCACCGCCGCGCCGGGCCAATCGGCCGAAATCCGCAACTCCTCACGCGGCAAGGTTGTCGGATGGCAGGCATGCGAGAAAAGCATGGCGAACATGCGGCCATCTGCGCCGTTCACGCAGAGCGCCTGCACCGTCGGCATCACAGGCCCGCCGTAGTTCGCTCGCAGGACCGTCCGGCCCTGCGAGTCGGTCGCGCGCCGATTGACCCCGATCTGCGCGGAACTCTCGCCATAGGTCAGATGCGCTGGCTGCAACGTCTTCAAAGCCTGCCTCGCCACTCCCGTCAACTTGCGAGTCAGTACGTCGAGATAAGGAGCATCGACCGTTCCCATCGCGCGATACGTGCCCAGATGTGGGCCGTTGTGCGTGTGGGTGGCGTGCAATAGCACCGCCTGCGGCGACGTATCCAGGCGCGTCGCGATCTCTGCGCGAATCTGCGTTGCCAGTGTGTAGGGAAAAGCCGCAATGTCCGCTGTCAGCAGGACCAGTCTCTGCCTCCCATCGTCCAGCACCAGTGCTCGCGCCCACAACTCGTCGAGCACGCCGACGGCTCCCATCGGCCGATGAGAGTAGCCCGCCAGCCAGATGTCGAGCGGCGGAGTGATATTGGTTTCGGCAACACCGGCATAGAGAGGCATGGGTTGTTCCTTCTGCTCTCTGCCATACGTTATGGCAGAGAGCGAGGGGAAGGGGAGGAGAGTGTGCTTACGTTGTCGGCAAGGAGCGCGATGTCAAACGTTTCAATCGGCATAGATCGAGTAGGTAGGGGTAGAGAGATAGCGCTCGCCCGTGGAGGGGATGATGATGACGATCATTTTGCCTTCGCTCTCGGGTTCCGCAGCGACCTTGAGCGCGGCCCAGACCGCCGCACCGGAAGAGATTCCCGCGAAAATACCCTCTTCTTTGGCGAGCCGGCGGGCCATCTCCATGGCATCATTGGCTTCCACGGCAATGATTTCGTCGTAGATGTGCGTGTTGAGGTTGGTCGGCACAAAACCGGCGCCGATACCCTGAATCGGATGCGGGCCGCGCGGCTTGCCGCTGAGGACTGCCGAGGTCGCAGGCTCGACTGCCACGACTCGGAAGCCCGGTTTGCGCTCTTTCATCACCTCGCCCACGCCCGTGATCGTTCCACCTGTGCCGACACCTGCGACCAGAATATCGGCCTGCCCATCCGTGTCACGCCAGATCTCCTCGGCGGTCGTCTTGCGGTGAATTTCGGGATTGGCGGGATTGTCGAACTGCTGGGGAACATAGAATTTGCCCGGTTCTGCGGCCGACATCTCCTCGGCTCGCCGAATGGCGCCCGGCATCCCTTCGGCGCCCGGAGTCAACACCAGATCCGCGCCCAACGCCCGCAGCATCACCCGGCGCTCCTGGGACATCGTCTCCGGCATCAGGAGGCGGCAGGCATAGCCCTTCGCCGCGCAGGCGAAGGCGAGACCGATCCCGGTGTTGCCGCTTGTCGGCTCCAGGACCATCATTCCCGGCTTCAATTTCCCCGATTTCTCTCCGGCTTCAAGCATCGCGACGGCGATACGGTCCTTGACGCTGGAGAGCGGGTTGAAATATTCGAGTTTGCAGACGAGAGTCGCCTTTACCCCAGCAGACACCCGATTCAGTTTGACAAGCGGAGTATTCCCGATCAGTTCCGTAACACTGTTTGCAATGCGCATGATGTTGTCTCCTCGATCTACTTCGACCCTAAATGTCCGGCATAATGCTCAGCGAATCGTTGATCTCCGCTTTACGACGCGCGAGATCGCTAAGGGATGTCGCATTGAGACGGCGGGACAGATCGTCCTCCACCTGCTCTTCGAAATTTCGCACGACCCAGGTCACCCCTGGCGCATTGACTTCCAGTGTCTCTTCTTCGCTATGGCTGGAAAAGAGCCGGTCTCCCCGCATTAACGCCCGTACGACATCGCCGACGCTGATACGATCCGCCGGTCTTGCCAGGTTGTAACCGCCGCCTGCGCCGCGTACGCTGCGCACGATGCCCGCGCTCTTCAACGAAGCCAGGATCTGATCCAGATAGGGGCCAGGGATATTCTGCCGTTGGGCGATCTCGCGGCTCTGACAGGCTTCCGTTTGCGACTGCATTGCCAGATCGACCGCAGCGCAGAGCGCATAGCGCAGTTTAGAATTGAAAAACCCCATAATCGCTGTTCGCCTTCATAAAACGAGGTTGTTAAATAAACTTTCGAAACTTGACCAATTAAGTATACTATGCAGGGCAGAGTTTGTAAAGAGCCCGTTCGTTTGCAAACGGTAAGTTACAGTCCCTGTGCTTTGGCTTCGTCCCAGAGGAGATCCATCTCGGCGAGCGTCATCTCGGCAAGAATACGCTGCTGTTCGCCCGCCCGGCGCTCGATGTGGCGGAAACGGGCGGAGAAGCGGCCCAGCATCTGCCGCAGGGCCTCTTCCGGATCGACTTTCTGCCAGCGGGCCACCTGCACGAGCGTAAAAAACAGGTCGCCCATCTCCGCGACGATCCGGTTGTGATCCAGGGGCTCGGCGGCAAGCTCCGCTTTCAACTCCGCAACCTCTTCGTCGAGTTTCAGCAGCACGTCCGCAAAGTTCCCCCACTCGAACCCGACCTTGACGACGCGCTTGCTGACCTCCATCGCCTGCATCAGTGCAGGCAGGCCGCCCGGAATGCCGTCCAGGAGAGATTCGCGCCGCCGTGTCTCCTGGCCGCTCTTCTCCTGTTTTTTGATACGCTCCCAGTTGCGCAGCACCTCCGCCGAATCGGCTGCATCGACATCGCCGAACACATGCGGATGCCGTCGCACCAATTTTTCTACAATCTCGGCCGCGACATCGTCGATCGTGAAAATTCCGGTCTCCGCCGCCAGTTGTGCGTGAAAAACGACTTGGAGCAGCACGTCTCCCAACTCTTCGCAGAGCAGCTCGTGATCGTCTGCATCGATGGCCTCGACGACCTCATACGTCTCCTCGATGAAAAAGCGACGCAGGGTGCGGTGATCCTGTTCGCGGTCCCAGGGGCAGCCGTCGGGGGCGCGGAGGCGGGCCATCAGGCCCACCAGTTCCGGAAATCCAGGCCGACGCAGACGCGGAGGAAGCGGGGGAAGATAGACAGAGGTCAGATGATCGACGGTCTCGCGATCCAGGCGATAGAGCGGCACGCGCAGCACGGACTCCTGCCCGCTTACTCCTGCCGCGCGAATGATGGTGATTTCCCAGTCGTCGGGATAGTCGCGCATCAGCGCAAGTTTGGCTTGGGAGGCTGAGGGACGGTCGTGGACATGAAACAGCAAGAGACCCTGGGTGACATCGGGCCGCCCCCCTACCATAGCGCCGTCCCGGTCCACCGAGTCCCGTTCTTGCAGGGTGAGGGCATCGCGCACGGCCACTCCGGCGCCGACGCCCAGCGAGATGCCTGCGGCGGTGAGCGACGCCTCGATGAAACTTCCCGAAGTGACGAGGCGCATCGGGATCCCTTCGCTCGCCGCCCGTTCGCGGATCAATCGCACCGTCTCTTCTGCTACCAAGGGATGCCCCGGCACCGCATAGAAGACGTTTTTGCCTTCCTGGCGTGCCGAGGACAAAACCTTATCTGCAATGTCGGAGTAGAGAACCTGGAAATCCTCTGCGGTCTCATAGAGTGCATCGAACGTCTCAAAAACCAGCCCCCATTCCTGGAGAGCAGCGACCACCGGATGCCTACGGGTGCGCAAAACCAGGCTGCCGGTTCCTGCTTGAGACTGTCCGAAGCCCTCCCGAAGCGCCTGTTCGGCGCCTCGGGAGAGACCCTCGACATCCCCCGGGCCTAACCCGATCAGCGTGATTGCGCCGCACGCCACTACATTTTACCTCCGGGAGCCGGAGCAGGCGCACTGGATCCCGACGCCGGAGCACTGCCGGTCGGAGCCGGGGCAGGAGCGACCGGTTTCGGTTTCGGCAGAATGAACTGTTCTTTCAGCGGCTTGTAGCGGTCGAGATTGATTTGTATATTATCCTTCGACTGCGTGATGAAATCGTTCATTGCGGTGTCGGCATGCTGCCCCCACTGGGGAAACTTATCGGCCAGCGCGAATCGCTCGACCAGAGTGCGGCTTTCGTCCAGGGAGAGGATGCGTTCTTTCGTCCGATCGACCAACTGCGCAACGATGAAGAACTCCTGTCCGGTCTGAGTGTTCCTCAGTGCGACCGGCTTAGCCACATAGTCGGTGGGTTTGAGCGACTCCAGCGCATTTTTCAGCTCGGGCGGGGTCTGTAGTTCCGGAATGACCGTGTCTTTCCCTACATTCGCCAACGCCGTAGGAGGCAGACCGGCGACAGTCGCTGCCTTCTTGAAATCGCCCGATTTCCGCAGTTCTGCCAAGGCGAGGTCGGCCTTGGTCGGGTCCGGCAGCGGCAGGATGCGCATCGTGTAGCTGCCCTTCAAAGTGAGATCGCCTTGATGCTTATCGTAGGCAGCCTGCAACTCCTTCTGATCTGCTTTGGCATTGTCGGTGCCGATACCGAACAGCATCATCTCCATACGATATTCGCGGGTAAGCTCTTCCTGCGTGATCTTGCCCGTGCGAATGCCGTCCAATATCTGAGGCTGGAGCTTTTCAATGCCGGACACATATTTGTTTACCTGATCGTCGGTGACAATGATACCCTTCGACTTCGCCAACTGCTGCAAGAGACTCTCTTTGACCATGTTCACCAGGGTCATCCCCCCTGCATCCAGTCCGGCCTGAGGGTTGAGACTGGTGATGTGCAGGGCACGGTTGGTAAAGTCATCTTCATTGATGGTCTCGCTGTTGACCCGGGCGACGACCTTGCGGCCCTGGCAGCCCGGAAGCGCCAGCAGAGCGAGTGTCAGAGCACAGAGAGCGGGCCGCGCCGATTGGCGGAAAGCATGAGTTAAATTCAATTCGGGTGCTATCTCCTTTGAAAAGTGCCTGATTGCACTTGACTATTGTTGTCCGGCGGACAGAATCCCTGCTTGCTTTGGCAGCAGGGGAGTGAGGAAACCTGTCTCTCATACGCAAAAACCAGGCTCCGAAGTGTCCGAACCACCCTAAGCGCGTTAACTTTGCGCCGAGGGGGGTTCTGGAAGAGGCCGACCGTCGGTGACGAACTCTGCGGGAACCGTTGCTAGGGGGGTGGAATCTGCCTCCAACGCCGGTAACTGTCCGAGTTCGGCGATGCCGAAGTAGTGCAGGAAGTCGGAGGTCGTCGTATACTGCATCGGCCTGCCAAGGGTGGCCTTACGACCGGCCTCCGCGATCAGTTTGCGTTCCAGCAGTGTTTTTAAGACGCCTCCGACCGATACGCCGCGCACGGCCTCCATCTCCGGCGCCGTGATCGGCTGCCGATAGGCGATGATCGCCAGGGTCTCCATCGCGGCGCGAGACAGTTTGCTGCCCCCGCGGGCCAGCAGACGTCCGATGACTTCGGCATGCTCCTGTCGGGTCGCTAGCTGCCAGCCTCCTGCGATGCGCAGCAGTTGCAGCCCGCTGCCGCGTTCGGTCAGGCCGATCTGCAGGCTGCGTAGGGCCGTCTCTACCTCGGTATCTTCGCTTTGAAGCGCTCGGGCCAGGTCCGCGAGCGCCACCGGCTCTCCGGCAATGAACAGCAGGCACTCCAATGCGGCTTCCGTCATCGCGAGTTGCCCTCCTGTAGTTCGGGGATCAATGTCACGAGAATCGGCTCTAAAAGCTGGGTCTGCTCCGCTCGAACTCGCTGCATCCGCAGCAGTTCCAGCAGGGCCAGAAACGTCAGCACGATGTCGTAGCGCGGACAAGGCAAGAGGAACAGGGCTTCAAATCCCATCCCTTCCGGCCCCGCAACCGTCAATTTGCGCACGATCTCCGCCATCTTCATGCGCAGACTCAATCGGCGACGAGGAGTCACAGAGGTGACAGGCTTATCCTCGATGCCCGCTTCGGTGAGCAGGCGATTCAGCGCCTGAAACAACTGCTGCACGCTGGCCTCTCCGGCAGGCACCGGCAAAATATAGTCGTCGGCATTCTCCAACGCGCCCCGAAAGAAGAGTTGGCGGCGCAACTCCTCCCACGTGCGCAGGGTTTCGACAGTCCCCTGATAGACCTGATATTCTCGCAGTCGAGCGACCAGTTCCGCGCGTGGGTCCTCCTCTTCGCCGTCCTCTCCCGCGGTCGCAGGCGCCTGTGGCAGCAGCATACGGGATTTTATCTCGATGAGTGTGGCGGCAATGACCAGATATTCGCCTGCAATCGTCAGGTCGAGCGCCTCCCACATCTCTCGATAGGCGAGATACTGATGCGTGATTTCCGCAATGGGGATATCGGATATTTCGACCTCGTGGGCGCGAATGAGATGGAGAAGCAGGTCGAGCGGTCCCTCGAAATTGGGTATATGGAACTGAGGCGCGGGCGGACCGGGAGGACGCCCTGCCGTCAGTTCGGAGGAGCTGGAAGTCAGAGCGTTCATATGGACTGTATAATACACTTCCGCTGTACGGAAAGTCAACTGCCGTACGGCGCTACGACCATGTGCCGTGCGCAAAATATGGGTACGACGCACATCCTGCGACAAAATAGAGGAAGTGCGCGTAAACTAACGGTAAACCCACGCCTGTAGATTCTTTGTACCAGCCAGAGAAATGCGTTATAACCCGTGAAATTCGTTATAATTGGCTAACGTAAGAACAACGGGTGGTAAAATGATGTCTGTCTGAATCTGGAAAGGGGCGAAACTTATGCCGCGCCTGTTATTAGTGGACGATGATCGTTTTCTGTTGCGCGCTGTGGAAAAGTTATTGACCGCTGAAGGGTATTTCTGTCTGACGGCCGGAACGGCGGACGAAGCCCGGCGGCATTTGAACGGCAATCCGTTCGACATGATCGTACTCGATGTCAATTTGCCAGATCAAGACGGTTTTACATTCTGTCGCCAGATCCGTTCCCGCCACCGCATGCCGATCCTTTTTCTGACAGCCCGCGAAGATGGCGGCGATAAGGTCATCGGTTTGGAAGTCGGCGCCGACGACTATCTGACCAAACCCTTCGCTCCTCGTGAACTGGTCGCGCGGGTGCGGGCGCATCTGCGCCGGTCGAGCGAATACAGTCTATTGGAGGGCAAACCGAATCAGATCGTGCTCGGGGATCTTGTGATCGACTCCGATAGTCGAGACGCTTTTCGCAGCGGCGTGGCTGCTCATCTCACCGAACGTGAGTTCGAACTCTTGCACCTGCTTGCCCGGCATCGCGAAAAGGCGCTGGCGAGCGACTGGATTTTTGAGAATGTCTGGGGCTTCGATGCCGAGATGGGGGCCAAGACTCTGGCCGTCTATGTGCGCCGCCTGCGAATGAAGATCGAACTGGACCCCGATCATCCGATGATGTTGCTGACCGTGCGTGGATTTGGTTACAAACTCTCTCCCGGCGTCGCTATCCGCCCAGACGTCGAAGTAGCCGAAGAAGCGCCCTGAGTAGGTGTTTCCTGATTCTCCTGCAAGTTCAATTGCGTTTCTCCTTCCCAGTATAGACTTGCTTCTTTTTGCATTGTAACCTGGCGTCAACCTATCTGTAATCCGGGGTGAACCTGCAGTGCGTATAAAGAGCAGGAGGATATTTAAGGAACCTTTAAAGACTTCTTTATGTCAGCCTGTCATCACCCTGTAATGATCTGTTGGAAATTACGACAGGAGGTGATGACACTATCTATGTGCGGAGAAGGAGAATCCCAGAATGCTCTCTCGCAAGAAGCGCGGCCTTGTAGCCGCAGTAGCAGGAGTGATGCTTGTGCCAGGCCTGCTGCTGGTCAAAGCGCGTGGTTCCGACCACGCGGACACCCCCGCCATCGCCGCCACCCCTGGTGCCGACCTTACCGACGTTTTCATCTTTCCCAGTCCTGTCGATGCGAGCAAAGTCGTGCTCGTGATGAATGTCCATCCCCTCATCCCCTCGGGCGTCACCAATACGGTGTTCGATCCAAGTGTGCTCTATCAGTTCAAGCTCTCTAACAACACTAACTTGAGCACAGCAGCGTTGCCTGTCGAAAATCTGGTCATTCAGGCCAAATTCAGCGGTACTGGCACGGACCAGACCGTTCAGATCGTGGGACCGATTGTGCCGACCATGACGGGCGCGAAGTCTGTTTTCCAGACGCCGGATCCGACCAGCGGCAAGATCAACACCATCTTCACCACTTCCAGCGGCATCAAAGTATTCGCTGGCACACGTGAAGATCCGTTCTTCTTCGACCTAGAGCAGTTCTTCAACATTCTCCCGGATCGCGGTACTCCCCTGCCTCCGCCGACAGGACGCACCGCGCCAGCCAATCCGGATGCGCCGCAGCAGTTGTCCTTCCTGCCGCCGGGCACAGCAACGGATACCCTAAAAGGGTTCAATCTCCTGACCATTGTTCTGGAGATGCCTCGCACCATGCTGACTACTGGCGGCGACGGCAGCGGTAAGATTCGTTTGTGGTGTACGACCAGTAAATAGAAGGAGTGAAGGAGACCGTGATAATGAACGTAAGGAATCTTGTTTTGAGCAGCTCCGTCGCCTGTATATTGGGTCTAGTGGCTCTGGCAGGTTGCGGTGGCAGCGGCAATGGCAACACCAATAGCCCGCATGTCTACACTCAGTTTGACCGATTGGCCCGCCCGGCCGTGAACGAGGTGCTCGCGACGGTCGCGAATGGACGCCATGCGACCAACGACGCCGCGATTCCCTCTCAGGATGGAATGCCTGGCTTCTTGATCGACGACATTCAATTCTTCATGACGAACGTTGCAGGCCGCTCCCAGGCGACAACCGATGTCGTCAAGGCGGTTCTGGTGCCGGATGTCATGATTGCCGATCTCAGTCAGAACGGAGTCCCAGCGGCCTATCTTGGCGTCGAGACCGCCGGTGCGACCGGCAGTAAATTCGGCGGACGTAAGTTGACCGATGATGTCGTAGACGCTGATCTAGGAGTGATCTTCGGCCCGACGGTCTCCGCGCTCGGCCTTGCGCCGGACGACGGCAAAGAGATCGCCGGCCTGTCAACGGATAACGTCAGCTATACCACCGCCCCCAAGCACTACCAGGACGGTGTCGTGAGTGCAGCGGCCTTCCCCTACCTCGGCCCTGCTCAGTAGACTCTCTCCCTCTCCTCTCCGGACCGCAAGTGCAGCCGGAGAGGAAAGCGAAACTCCGTTTTGTGAGGCCACAATGAGACATATCTCGCTCTATATTCCTGCGGTTTTACTTCTGGCAAATGGCTGTTCACAGCGCACAGCGCCTGTAACTCCGCCCCTTTCTCTGGTCTCACTACGGCCTGACTACGATCCAACGCTGTTGCCGAAGACGATGGCTTTCCATGAGAAAAGGTTGAAAGAGACACCGAATAGTGCGATGGAACTCAATTTTCTAGCGGCGAACTACAACCAACTTTGTCGGGAAACCGGCGACATCGCCGATACCTTTCGGGCGGAACAGCTTGCGCGGCGTTCGTTGAAGGTTCGGACGAACCACAACGCTACAGCCTTCTATACACTTGCCAACAGTCTCTTTACCCAGCATCGGTTTCTGGAAGCGCTGGCGATCGGAAAGGCCCTCGCCGCGCGTTCCTCCGACGATCTGCAGGCGGCCTATCTGATGGTCGAGAACCAGACCGAATTGGGAGACTACGCGGAGGCGGAGAAGACACTTCAGGGCACGCAGCCGCATCTGGACGACCCGTTCGGAATGGTACTGCGGGCACGCCTGCTGGAGATGAACGGGCAGGCAGGAGCGGCGCTGACTCAACTGGAACGCGCCCGAGATGCGGCTGCGCAAAACATCGATATTCCCCGTGAAAATCTGGCATGGTTCTGTATGCGCGTAGGAGACTTGCAGGCTGTGCAAGGACAGGTCGTGCCAGCGGAAAAAAGCTATCAGGAAGCGTTGGCGCTCTTCCCGAACGATCAGCGCACGCTTACGGCTCTGACGCGACTCTCCGCTGCACGCGGGGATTGGGCCGCGACCCTCTCCTGGGGGCAGAAGGCCGCGAACATCGTGCCCACTCCGGAAGTGGTGGCCCTGCTGGGCGATGCTTACAAGGCGCAGGGCAACCTGCAAGAGGCGAACGCGCAATACGCGTTGCTGGAGACGATGCACCACCTGGATCGGGCGCAAGGCGGCGTCTACGACCGACAGCGCGCCCTCTACCTGGCGGACCACGATCTCCGCCTCGATGAGGCGCTTGCGCTGGCGCGTAAAGAGCTCAAGATGCGCCATGACGTCTACGCGTACGATACGTTGGCGTGGGTCTGCTGCAAAAAAGGACTTTACGAGGAGGCGGAACAGGCGATCGATAAAGCCCTCGCGCACAATAATCAGGATCCCAAACTGCTATACCATGCCGGAATGATTGCGGCGGAACGTGGTGAGAAGCCTAAGGCAAAGCAGTATCTGACCCAGGCGCTCTCCATCAATGCCTATTTTCTGCCCTTTGCCCCCTCGCAGGCGCGATCCGTGTTGACCACGCTGGGAGGCTAACGCGAACCCGATGCCACCGCACCCCTTTTCCCAATTCGCCCCTCGTTTTCGCATTTGCCTCTGGACGCTCGTGTTCCTTGCCTGCACGAGCGCCAGGTTGGCAGAAGCGCATCCGATGGGCAACTTCTCGATCAACCATTACGCCCGCTTCGAAGCGCGTGCGACCGAACTCCATCTGCGTTACATCCTCGATTTCGCGGAGATTCCGACCGTAACCGAGCGCACTCGCATGCACGCCGACGAGAGCGGCCACGTGAGCGACGCGAATCGAGAGGAATATCTCCACCAGAAGTCCGGGGAGATGCTCGCAGGTCTTTCCCTGACCGTCAACGCCCGACCGGCAGCGCCCACGCTTCAGGCCGCGCAGTTAGCATTTCAGCCGGGCTCGGGCGGACTGCCCATTCTGCGTCTGATCCTGGATACCGTGATCCCGCTCCCCACCCCTATCTCCGCTTCCGGATGGCAGGTCGTCTATCAGGACAACAACTATCCCACCCGAACCGGTTGGAAGGAGGTTCTGGCGCAGAGTGGGGTAGGGGCAACTCTCGCGGCATCGTCCGTGCCGACGACCGACGTGAGCCAGGAACTGACCTCGTATCCTGCAGATCCCAGCGCGGTGCCACTGCATCTCACCGAAGCGGCTTTTACCGTGCAGCCAGGAACCGGAATGGCGAACGCAGGACACGCGGCTCCCGTCTCCGAAAGTATGCTTCCTACCGCGCGTCGCAGCCCCGCCAGTGGCAGCCGCACGCCACAAGATGCCTTTACACAGGCGATTACGGCGCACAAGCTGACGGGTGGGGTGGTGGCGCTGGCGCTGGGGCTGTCGTTCCTCTTTGGAGCGTTTCACGCCCTATCGCCGGGGCACGGCAAAACGATGGTGGCGGCCTATCTTGTTGGGACACGGGGTACTGCTAAACACGCGGTATTTCTGGGGTTGGTGGTGACGCTGACACATACTATCGGGGTGTTCGCTCTGGGGCTCGTCACCTTCGTCGCTGCCCAGTACATCGTGCCCGAACGGCTCTATCCCATCCTGAGCGGCCTCTCCGGTCTGGGCATCCTGATCATTGGGCTCGGAATGCTCTGGACGCGTGTCGCCGCGCTGAGAAGGGCGCATGCCGCGAGCGACGGGCTCTACACAGACGACGATGAACGCGAAGCTTACTTTCAACAAACCGAGGAGGGCGCTGGCGCCCCTCCCGACCAGGCTCAAGACGAACCGCTCTCTCTGCGCACGCTGCTCGTGCTGGGAATCACCGGCGGGATCCTGCCGTGTCCGTCCGCCCTGGTCGTGATGCTGAGCGCGATCTACCTGCACCGCATCGCGCTCGGCATGACCATGATCGTTGCCTTCAGCCTCGGCCTAGCCACCGTGCTCACGCTCATCGGCATTCTTGTGGTACGCGCCCGTGGCTGGCTGGAGCGCCTGCCACTGACCGGCGTCCTCACCGCTCGCCTGCCCGTCGTAAGCGCCGCCATCATCACCCTCCTGGGCTTTGTGCTGCTCGTGCGCGCCTGCAACGGCTCCTTCTAGCAGGAACACGAGAAAATTGCCAATGCAAATGCAAATGCGGAGCAGGAATACAGGAAGAAAGAAATTCAGGAAGGGAATGCAAAGAAGGGATCTGTTGTTGAATAGTAGTGTTCCAAGAGGATAAGAGGTGGAGCTAGCTCTTATCCTCTGCATCTGCATCTATTTTGCATCTTTTCCTGCCTTCCTTTCTTCCTGCCTTCCTGCTCCGCATTTGCATCTTTTCAGGCTTCCTTACGGAATTGGAGGCTGGCGGAGTTGATGCAGTATCGGAGGCCGGTGGGGGCTGGGCCATCTTCGAAGACATGGCCCAGGTGTCCCCCGCAGCGACTACAGACCACTTCGGTGCGCGACATACCGTGGGTGGTATCCTCACGCAGTTCGACATGGCCGCTCTCCAGGGCGTCGTAGAAACTGGGCCAGCCGCATCCGGAATCGAACTTGGTTTCGGAGCGGAAAAGTTCCTGGCCGCAGGCGGTGCAGGTATAGGTACCGTCGTCTTTCAGGTTCCAGTATTTGCCGGTGAAAGGTCGCTCGGTTCCCTGCTCGCGCAGGACACGGTACTGTTCCGGGGTCAATGTTTCGCGCCATTCCGTATCGGTTTTGGTGATTTTATCAGAAGTTGTCATCGTCGTTGTTTCCTCTCTGGTGGCAGAACTCTCTGCACTATTGCAAACGCAGAGAGACCAGCGGGAGTTCCCGAATCAGGGCTTAGTGAGCTTCTGGCCTTCGGAGGACTCCAGAGGCTTCTTGGCTTCCGAGGATTCGTTGGGTTTCGCGCCTTCCGACTCGGCTTTGTGAGCGGGAGTGTTCGGAGCGCCTTTTTGCAGATAGCCGTTTGCGAACAGTACCAGCCCGATAGTGCCAGCCAGCATACTGATATACCAGACGGCGCGGCGTTTAGTGAGAGCTGCAATGGCGGAGAGCGCGATGGCGACCTGGGTACAGGTGACGCAGAGCGCGAAGATCTCATGGTGCTTCAACATGCCTTCGGCCTCGCGGGACTTCTCGTCGCGTTGCTCCTCGAATTTCTTTGCGTCCTCCATGGCTTTCGCTTTACGCTGTTCGTATTTGACGGCGTCCTTCTCCCACGTCTTTGCAGCATCGGGCGAATGGCCAGGCAGCGCTGTCAGGATGGCGGCGGTCTGTTTGGCGGAGTTGCTCTTGATGCCTGCCGCCTGGTAGTAGCTCCATTGGTCCGAGGCCTGGGCCTGATGCAGAATCGAGTCGTTCTTCGCATTGAGAGATTCGTTGGCGAGGCCGCCTGCCTGGAGCGCTGCGACGGCGGCAATGACGGCGAGGAAAGCGGTCGTCAGGGAGAGATAGCGCGTCCAGGCGCTCGCCTTTGCTTCTTGCTCGCGCTCTTCACGCTCCTTGTGCAGCTCTTCTATGGTCTCTTGTAAATGGTCTGTTTCGATCTCTATCTCTTCGGGCATTGCCTCTTCTCCTCTTCCCATGCGCATCATTTTTGGCCCGCAGGCCCTGTCCTGGCTTTTTCTGCATTCCGGGCCGTCAATCCTGCACGGGGTACGGAGCCGCCTGCAGTCAAGGCTCTTGACAAGCGGAAGGCGAACGCTTATAATCGTTGTCAGGAAAGCCTGTCCCGTTCCGTGGTCGCGCTGAGTTTTTGTCCTGCCGAAGCGGGTATTCCTGCCACTCGGCGCGCTATCGTATCGTGTGGATGCGCTTCCCCATTGATCGAAGAAAGCTGTTCCCATCATGCCTATAGATGTCAAACTACTTTGCAATGTCCCTCTCTTCGAGGGACTTAATCCCGACCAACTGGCGTTTGTGGCCGCGAAGGCCCGTCAGCGTACCTACAAGGCGGAAGAGGCGATCCTGCGTCAGGACGATCCCGGCGAGACGCTCTATATCGTGCTTGCTGGGATCGTAAAGATCTCCATGGTGGGAACGGACGGTAATGAGGTGTTTCTGGCGGTGCTGGCTTCCGGAGAGAACTTTGGGGAGCTGAGTCTCATCGATTCGCAGTTTCGCTCGGCCGATGTCGTGACACAGGAGGAGACGACCCTGCTTTCGATCGATCGAGTCACTTTTAACGACCTGATCGCGACCGTGCCGCCTTTCTCCATCAACCTGCTGCGGATTCTGGCACATCGGACACGGCGGGCCAATGTGCGCATTCATGCGCACTGTACCCTGGATGTGTTTGGCCTCGTGGCGCGGCAACTGCTGGAGTTCTCAGAACTATATGGGGTAGTGCAGCCGGACAACAGCGTCGTGATTCCCATCCGCCTGACACAGGGCGACATCGGGGATCTCGTAGGCGCCTCCCGCGAGCGCGTGAACCAGGTAATGGGCCACTTCCGAGAAAAGAAAATGATCTCGGTGGATCCCAAAACGTACCGGATCACCGTCCACAAACCGGAGGAACTGCGCAAACGCCTCCAGTAGGATTGTGTAACTTCTTTTCAAACGCATTCAGGCTTCTCACAACGCGTTGTGAGAAGCCTGAAGCATGTTTTAGCCCTTGGCCATGTCAGAGTTCGGATTTGTTGAGGACAGAGCCTGCCGAGTCGATGTCGTAGACGATGGGAACGCCGTTGGGGATGTTCAGTTCCAGGATCTGCACTTCGTCCAAATGGTCCAGGATCATCACGATGGCGCGGAGGCTGTTGCCGTGCGCCGAGACGATGATGTTTCTGCCCTCTTTTACTTCCGGGAGGATCTTGTCGTAGAAGTAGGGCAAGGTGCGTGCCGCCGTATCCTTCAGGCTTTCGCCGTTGGGCGGCTGAACATCGAAGCTGCGTCGCCAGAGTTTGACCTGAGCATCGCCGAACTTCTCAGCGGTCTCCGCCTTGTCCAGCCCCTGCAGATCGCCATAGTGCCGTTCGTTGAGGGCCTGGTCCTGGCTGGTCGGAAGGCCTTCCTGGCCAGCCGCGCGCAGGCAGATAGTCAGGGTGTCGATGGCCCGTTTCAGCACGGATGTGAAGGCCTCATCCAGGTGGATTCCTGCTAGGCGGATCTTCTTGCCAGCCTCTTCCGCCTCTTTCATTCCGGCTTCGGTAAGATCGATATCGACCCATCCGGTGAAGCGGTTTTCCAGGTTCCAAATCGACTGTCCGTGTCGCAGCAGTATCAGTTTCGCCAAAGCGTTCTCCTTTTCTCGTGTGGGATCAACCCAAATTTTCCAGCGCGCCCAGGAAGTCGGCCAGGGTCAACGCGCGTGTAACCTCTTCGCCGTTCTGAGGACCATCCGCGATTCGAATCAATGCCTGCAGGCCCGCCTCGTTGACGAGAGCCCGAATATCGGCGCCGCTATAACCGTTGCTGCGTTTGGCGAGTTCCGCCAGATCGACATCGGCGGCGAGGTGCGCATGCCGCGTGCTGACCGCGAAGAGCTGCCGTCGCGCCTCTTCGTCCGGCATCGGGATCTCGATCTCGCGGGAGAGTCTGCCTCCGCGACGTACCGCCGGGTCCAACATATCCGGACGGTTGGTCGCACCGATCAGGAAGACTCTGCTATTGGGCTGGATACCGTCCATCTCCTGTAGGAACTGGTTGGTGACCTTATCGGAGTGGATACCGATTCCCCCCTGCCGGATAGGCAACAGCGAATCGATCTCATCGACGAAGATGATGGCAGGAGGGTTGGCACGGGCGCGGGCAAAAAGGTCGCGCACCCGCTTTTCACTCTCACCCACATACATCTGATGAATATCGGCCACCGTGATAGAGACGAAGTTGCACTTCGCCTCATTCGCCAGAATGCGGGCAATGGTGGTTTTGCCGGTGCCGGGGGGGCCTTTGAGCAGGATACCGGTGGGAGCCTGCACACCAAGCTCCTTGGCTAGATCCGGGCGCTCCAGCATCAACTGCATCTGACGCAGTTCCCGCTTGGTCTTGGGGTTTAGAACCAGATCGTCCCAACTCAGTTTATCGGGGTCGGTCGCCTGGGCGAGAGTCGGCGGCGGCGCATCGGAGTGCTCGAACTGGCGGGCGTAGGCGGTATAGTTCGGGTTGGAGGGGTCGAGTTGCGCGGCTTTGCGGGCGGCCTGCTCCGCTTCGCCCTTGCGGTCCAGCGCAAAGAGCGCCTTGCCGAGATAGTGGTAGGCGCGCGCATGCTCCGGATCGCGCTCCAGCACAGTACGCAGATAGTGGACGGAATCGTTCAGCAACTGGCGGTACGCCTGGAACTTGCGCTTGCCATTAAAGGCGGTCTGTTCGAAGCCGAACACCTGTGCGCCGTAAGCAACGGCCATATCGCCCAGCGATGGCTTTTCGGACTCAGCGTGGTTCCAGAGGCACCAGCCGAGCCGAAAGCGGGCTTCGAGGTTGTCGGGGTCCAGGGCGACCGCTTTGCGGAACGCTTCGACTCCGCCGCTCCAGTCGTAGACTCGGGCGCGCTGCATGCCCCGATGCAGGGCGTCTTCCGTGGTTTCAGGTACGTTATTAGACATACGGGATCAAATTACTCCACGAACTCGACGGCGCCGATCGGCGGGATCAGGCCGCGCTCGACGGCGCGGTCCAGGAAGAGTTGAATGCTGCGCCGACCGGCCTCGCCCATGTCGATGGTCCAGTGGTTGACATACATGCCGACGAAGGTGTCCGCCGTCTCGGTATCCATCTCACCGGCGTACTGCATGGCATGCGCCAGAGCCTTATGTCGGTGCTCCAGCCCGTGTACGATACTGGCTTTGAGGACTCGGCTGGCGCGGCCCTGCACATCGGGAGCGAGATCCTTGCGGATGGCATTGACGCCGAGAGGCAGCGGCAGGCCGGTCTCGTCTTTCCACCACTTGCCCAGATCGAGGATATTATAGAGGCCGAGCGACTGATGCGTCAACTGACCTTCGTGGATCAGCAGTCCGGCATCGACTTTGCCCTCGGCGACGGCTTCCATGATTTCGTCGAACGGCATGACGACATATTCGAACTTCTCGGGCAGGTAGAGCGACAGCGCCAGAAATGCGCTCGTCATCAGACCGGGAATGGCGATCTTGACTTTGGACAACTGATCGGGTGTCATCGGCTCGCGCACCACGACCATTGGGCCGTAGCCGTCGCCCATGCTCGCGCCGTGCATCAGAATGGCGTACTTGTCGTGTACATACGCGTAGGCGTGTACGGAGATGGCGGTAAACTCCAGCCGTCCCTCCTGCGCCCACTCGTTGAGGGTCTGAATATCCTGAAGGATATGCTCGAACTGGAGACCTTCGCTGTCTACCAGGTGCTCTGCAAGGCCATAAAACATGAAGGCGTCGTCGGAATCGGGGCTATGACCGAGCTTCATTGGCACGACCGCCGTCGCGGGGATTGTCTCTGCTGACATGGCTCTTCTCTTTTCCAGATCACAGTAGCGGGAGGATCCATCTGTGGTTCTCCCTACTTCTATTGTACCTGTAAAACTCGTACGGGGTTCCGTCCGACCGTTCGGGCAAATCGGGAACGCTTCTGGAGGGGCTTAGGACACAGGTGGTATAATCGAGACAGAGCAAATCGCAAGAAGCCATTCAGGACACGCAAGCCCACGATCCGTGAAGGGATTCGGGGTCGAAGGAGACGTCAGATGATCACCGTTGCCAATCGTATCTATGTCGCGCCGGAGTATGCCGAGCAGTTCGAGGAGGCCTTTCGCAAACGGGCCGGACTCGTGGATGGAATGCCGGGTTTTATCTCCAATCAAGTCCTCCGCCCTGTCACTCCCGAGGACCCTTATATCATCCTGACCCTCTGGAATGCCCGCCAAGACTTCGAAGCCTGGGTCCGCTCCGACGCTTTTATGCAGGGCCACGCCAAATCCGGCACGCTCCCTAAAGAGGCTTTTACTGCCCCCAACAAGCTCGAAGTGCATGAAGTCGTCCAGGATTCCAGCCGTCCTGATCTCGCCCCCGAACCCCACGGCGGCCCCTTCAAAATGCACTGAAGGACGTTTTCCCCTTCGTTCCAGGTAACTTCGCTTCCGGATAACGCGTCAAATGTTCAAAGAAGCCAGGGAGAATTTGTCACTATGCCGTTCAAAAATAGACTTTCGGTCGCTAGCGCCGCAGTACTGCTCTGTGGCAACATGTTGGGTGCCGCTGCAAGTCGCCCTCAGAAGCCCCGCACCGATTCTGAACAGCCGAAAACCGTGCATCCGGAGTTGAAAGCGGTCTATCTCGTCGCGGGCAAGGGCGAGTTGGACCCGGCGGAACTGAAAGCGCATCCTGAGGTCGCGGTGGTTCATACCTGGGCGGATTTCAAAACTGGGGTGGGGCAGCAGAGGGTCGCTCTCTGGATAGACAAAAACGCCGTCTCGTTAGTGAAAGCGGGCGACGCGGATATCTGGCTGCGCCAGGAACCTCAAAAGTGGCGTCCTATTGTTCTGGTGGGATACAACGACGCTCTCTACTCTTTTCGGGAGAGCCTTCCCTATTTCGGTATCTCAGGCCCTGCGGTAGACTGGAGTCGGCAGAAGGTCGGATCCGGTTTCAGCCTCTGGAAGATGCAGGAGGACACCCCTTCCAGCCGGGGCGCAACCGTGAGCAGCTTCAACGTCAAACCCGGTGTGAAAACGATCCTGCGTCTGACGACCGAATGGCTCTCCGCTCATAAATCTCCCGGAGAAAAATGAATGTCGGAACCGACGTCACTCCTGCACCTTTAGGCAATCACCGCAGACGATTTCAAGAGCGCCGAATGGAGGGGGGAGATGTCCCTCAGTCCATGACCGTAAGAACCGCCTCGCCAAGGAGAGCGACTTCTCTGTAAAACGCCTTGAAGTCGTTGAAATTCTCCCAGATCGTCACAAATGCCGCGTCTGGATAATCAGGGCAGAAGCTGAATTTGTAGACGATTTGCGCCATATCCTCGGGGAAATACCAACACCGCAGGGAGTCCAGGGTAAGAGCCGACATCCACGCTGCAATCGCTGCAACCTCCTCTGGTGGGGAGTATCTGATACTGAAACCCTACCCACCTCTGAGATGCGGAGGCAACGCGGTCGCTCCACAGATCGCTTTTGTTCCCCAATCGTCGGCATCAGAATCTTCCCCTCGCCACCCCTCGGAGAGCACATAGTGAAGCTCGTCGAAGGAGCGATTCAGCGTGAAGACGCGTGCGGCAATGCCGGGGTGCTCCACGTTCAAGGGTAAGCACTTCGGTAATTCCGGACTTGCGGCAGGTGGTCATGGAGATGCAATCTACCAGACTGTATGCTTTATCGGGCCGACTGTTATAGAGTTCTAATCCCTCCGCAAAAGAAGCATGACTTTGCTCTATTACGGAAACGTAAGGAGACAAGAAAATGGATTCGAGTAACTTTTTCGCAGAAATCCGAAGAAACGGATGACCTGACATGGCCGCGAGAAATTCAGTCAGCACCTCTTCGGTCGTAATAACGTGTCGTTGGCCAATAGTAGCCCGCGCCTTTAGAGCTGTGAGATGCCATTGATCACGGGGATTAGCCAGCGCATACCAATAGAAGGTGTCTGCAAATACAGGCGTCATGGGCGTTTTGGCGTTCCTGATAGATAGTGATCCATATTTTCGGCGAAATCAGCCGGAAATTGATCCCATACCTCATCGGGCACGGTCTTCCAAATATCCTTTAGCGCAGCATCGAGAGGGTCTAAAGGAAGTGTTTCGTCTGGATTTATAGTCTCATCAGCTTGAACGATAACATGCAGTCGCTGGTCGTGAAAGTCAGGTAACTGGGCGGCGATCTCTGCCCAAGTACCTCTGAGTTCTAAAAGGGGAGTTGCCATGTCAAGGACCTCCTATTGTTAGATTATGCGAAAGGACCGAAAGGACTGTGAAAAGAGTTTACCGTACGCAACTGAGCGTGTCAATCAGCGTATCTCTGCCGATGATCGGACCACGCTACTTTTTCGCTGGTGTTTCTTCCCAGTAGCCATCGGCACGTTGAGTCCAGTGCAGGCCTGCATCTGAGCCACTGTTTTCGCCTTGACCACCTCAAAATCGGAACCGTTGGGCAACTGGATCAGGTTGCCGGTGTGTCGGGCGCCGTGAGGCAATAAAGGTAAGAGTTGTGCGACAAAAGGGAGCGCGTCTACGGCGAGCTGCAGATGCGCGCCTGCCTGCTGCGTTTTCATAAACTTTGCCAACGCTTTGACATTCCCCTGTCTCCCTCGTAAGAGAATCTGCGTTCGTTCGCCTGCATAGGCGGACAACGCGGTCAGTACGCTCGCACCGATCATCAATCCCAGACGTAAAGAGTTTGTGCGTATCAACATTCAGGAGCCTCCCTTCAGGAGCCTCCCTTTTCAAGTCGATACAACGGTTACGAAAA
Organism: Chthonomonadaceae bacterium; assembly: GCA_043762265.1. Lineage (GTDB taxonomy): Bacteria > Armatimonadota > Chthonomonadetes > Chthonomonadales > Chthonomonadaceae > JANXLO01. The sequence continues at coordinate 26,689 of JAYUMV010000360.1, forward strand.
CCTGGCCGGGCGGTTTCGTCGCCGGCAACTCCTTTTCTCTCTGGCAAGGTTCAGGGAGTCGTGCCGAGCACATCTCCTAACTGCCGGTAGAGCTGGCAGGCAGCACGCTGTCGAGCCGAACCGCAGAGACTCCTCCTGGAAACCGGCCCGCCGCTTGATAGGCATAAGCGAGGGCCAGGCGGGTCTTGCCCATTCCCCCCGATCCTCGCAGGGTCACCAGGCGGGCTGGGGAGTCGGGATCGGCGAAATGGCCGAAGATCTTTCGTTCTTTGTCAGGCCGGGAGACATAGGCGCGAGCGGCGCTGCGAGTCCAGGGAGGGACAGGGGAAACGGGACGGCTTTGGCATCAGAATGTTCAGATTGTCCGGTGTTCATCCCAAGGATCCTCGGTACTGCGCTCAGATCGAAAAGTCGGTCTCTGCTCCTCCATGCGTGTTAGAGACGGGCAGAGGGGACTGAATGATCATGCCGGCTCCGACGGTGGTATTCGTGGCTTCGTCGATCAGGATCAGACTGCCGGTCGTGCGGTTGCGGCTGTAAGGATCGAAGACGAGCGGCTGCGTGGTACGGATGGTGATGCGCGCAATGTCGTTCATATTCACGTCTTTGTCGTCGCGGATCTTCTCCAGGTTGTTGATGTTCAGCTTGTAATCAACGCTCTTGACAACGCAGCGGACCTCGCGGGTCGTGTGTTTGATGGCATACCGAATGTTAGTCGTCAGCTTCTTTTCGCTCATCCAACAGACCATCAGTTCGATGTCCTGCGAGACCTGGGGCGCTTCGGTGTCGCCGACAATCATGTCACCCCGACTGATGTCGATCTCGTCCTCCAGGGTCATGGTGATCGACATCGGCGCGAACGCCTCGGCATGAAGGTGGCCCGCCGTTTCCAGAGATTTGATGCGAGACCTGAAGCCGGAAGGCAGCACCTTGACAGGGTCCCCCTGCTTGAAGACGCCTCCCGCGATCCGGCCCGCATAGCCGCGATAGTCGTGATACTCGGTGGACTGCGGGCGAACGACATACTGCACCGGCAGCCTGGTATCGGTCAGGTTCAGGTCGCTGCTGATATGGGTGGTCTCCAGAACCGATAGCAGGGTCTGCCCAACGTACCAGGGCATCGATTGCGAGCGCTCGACCACATTGTCACCGCGCAGGGCGCTGATGGGGATGAAGCGCACGTCGCGCACTTCTAGGCCCGCCGAGAACGCATCGAAATCGTGCCGGATCTGCTCGAACACCTCTTCGCGGAAATCTACCAAATCCATCTTGTTGATACAGACCACGATATGCGGGATGCGCAGCAGGCTGGCGATGATCGCGTGGCGGCAGGTCTGCTCGATGACTCCCTTGCGGGCGTCGATCAGGATCAGCGCCATGTTCGCGGTGGAAGCGCCGGTCACCATATTGCGGGTGTACTGAATATGGCCGGGCGTGTCCGCGATGATGAACTTGCGTTTGGGCGTCGCGAAGTAACGGTAGGCGACATCGATGGTGATGCCCTGCTCGCGTTCGGCGCGCAGACCGTCAGTCAGCAGGGCCAGATTGACATGCTCCTCCCCACGCTTCTCAGAAGAGGCTTTGATGGCATCGTACTGATCGTCGAAGATCGACTTGCTATCGTAGAGCAGACGTCCGATGAGGGTGCTCTTGCCGTCGTCTACACTGCCTGCCGTCGTGAAGCGCAGCAGCTCCATATCGAGATAGCCCGCGCTGGAAAACTCCTCTGTCTCCAAAACTGTCAACTCCGTCTCTGTCAGGGCGTCCGAATGCCTGTTTGCTGCCTCCGGGGGAAGTGGTTGCGTCGGCATCAGAAATACCCCTCTTTTTTGCGATCTTCCATCGCCGCTTCCGAGCGCCGGTCGTCGGCCCGGTTGCCGCGTTCGGTGGTGCGGCTGGCCGCGACCTCCTGGATGATCTCTTCCATCGTCGTGGCCGGTGAGAGGATCGCGCCTGTATTGGTCATGTCTCCGATGGTGCGGAAGCGTACCTGCTGTGCCTGCGGAGTCTCACCCGGCTTGAGCGTGAGGAACTCCGACTTTGCGAGCAGCACGCCGTCCCGATTCACGACTTCCCGTTCGTGCGTGAAATAGAGCGTAGGCATCGCGACCTGCTCGACATAGAGGTACTGCCACACATCCATTTCGGTCCAGTTGCTGATAGGAAAGACGCGGAAGTGTTCGCCCAGGTGCTTTTTGCCATTGAACAGGTTCCACAACTCCGGACGCTGGTTTTTGGGGTCCCACTGTCCGAAATCGTCGCGATGGGAAAAGAAGCGCTCTTTCGCCCGGGCCTTCTCCTCGTCACGGCGACCGCCTCCGATAGCGGCATCGACCTTCAACTCCTCGATCGCATCCAGCAGCGTGACGGTCTGAAGTACATTGCGGCTGGCATTGACGCCCCGCTCTTCGACGGCACGGCCTTTATCGATGGAGTCCTGCACGTACCGGACCACCAGGTTCGCCCCGATCTTCTCCACCCATGCGTCCCGATACGAGATCGTCTCCGCAAAGTTGTGGCCGGTATCGATGTGCAGGAGTGGGAAAGGAATCTTCGCGGGCCAGAAGGCCTTGCGTGCGAGATGACTCAGCACGATGGAATCCTTGCCGCCGGAGAACAGCAGAACAGGCCGCTCAAACTGAGCGGCGACTTCCCGTAAAACGAAAATGGACTCGGATTCGAGTTCTTTAAGGTGAGTTAATCGATAGGAATTCATAAAACTTCCACAAGACGATCCCCGGCCTCAGTGCCAGACCCGTCAAAATTCTGCCCAATGCCCCTGGCAGAACTCTATTATACCTTCGGAACGTGCCCGGAAGGGCTTTCGAGAGGAAAATCCTCCCGTCCGCCCTGCCTCCCGCCACTCTACTGTCGGACGCGGGCTCGTTTCACGGCGGGAATCCTATTCCCGGTTGACCTGTAGGCCGTCGAAGTCGAACTGAAACGGAATGATCCGTACTCCGGTCTGACTCAACGCCTCCGCGAGCGCCGCTTTTTTGCCCGGTGCGGCGAAGAAGAGCAGACAGCCCCCGCCTCCGGCCCCGCACGCTTTGCCGCCAACGCTTCCTGCGGCCTCCGCCCGAATAAATAGGTCCTCGATCTGAGGATTGGTGATCGAGGGATCCAGAGCCTTCTGGCTCTGCCAGTTGCGGCTCAACAGCTCGCCGAACGCCTGACTGTCGCCTCCCAGTAACGCTTCGCGCATCTGCACCGCGCACTCTCGCAGCGTGTAGAGGGCGTTGACGGTAGCAGGAGCACCACGTCGAAAGGCACCCCAGACATTCTCATGGATATTGCCGGAAAGCCGTGGCTTGCCGGTGTAGCAGAGCACCAAGCGCGCTTCCAGTTCCGCAACCATGGCATCCGAAACATGCAGGCGCTCCACGGCGACCGAATCGCCGAAAGTCATGGAGTTAAAGCCGCCATAGGCAGCCGCATATTGATCCTGCTTGCCGCCCATGATCCCCAGGATCTCTTCCAGGTTGTAGGCCAGTTCCGCAATGCGGCCACGGTCTTCATCCGAAGTGATCTGGGATTTGACAAGGCTGAGCCAGACCACGTTCAGCGCCGAGGAGGTTCCCAATCCGGATCCTGACGGCAGGTCCGACTGGTAGGAGACGCTCAGCCCTTCGGGGTTCTGATCGCCGGAAACGGAGGCGACGGCTGTCTCTTCGCTGTCATGGATCTCCATGCGCCCCGACACATAGTGACGGATGGCCGCGTTGACTACCAACCCTCCAGCGCCTGCCGCGAAGATGGGCACATCGGTCCAGCCGCCCGCGAAATCGACTCGAACAGGCGCCCGGCTTCTTATGATCATAACTTGCATCTCCTTTGATAACCCTGGCAAAATTTTGGCGATCCAGCGCCCTATTCGGCAAGGTCAGGGCGGTTCCCTCTCGCATTTCCGAGACAGTGGAGGTTCAGGAGGCTTCTTGTTGTCCTCGGTAGATTGCGGCGGCACGGCCAAGCGCCTCGATCGCCCCCTTCAGGGCGTCGGTAAGTTCGGGATTCGCGAGCAGACTGGCCTCGTCCAGACGATTCGTGGTGACGGGCAGCGTCACGGAGGCGTCGGAGTCGATCTCCGCCATCATGACGGTCAACGTTTCGCGGAGGGACGCCTGCGCGAACGCCGAAGCGGGCCGGGCGTTGATGAGCGCGACGGGTTTGCCCATGAACTCCCCGCTGCTCACGATCCAGTCCAGTGCGTTCTTGAGCACGCCGGGCACTCCATGCGCATATTCCGGGCTGCAGATCACCACGGCATCTGCTGCCTTCAGTCGCGCCCTGTAATCGAGGACTGCCGGAGGCGGACTGTCTCCATCGAGGTCCGGGTTATAGTGCGGGAGTTCCCCCAGGCCTTCGTAAAGAGAGAGTTCCAGGTGGTCCGGAGCCAATAGGATCGCAGTGCGCAGCACTGTGGTATTGGCGGATGCCGCCCGCAGACTGCCGGAGATCGCAAGCATGTGCAGTTTTCGGAGGGGAGTCGAGGGAGAGAACATATTTTTCTGTTTCCTTCGCCGAAGGGTGGGAAATCGCGAAATTCAAAGAAATTCGTGAATTGGCGCAAAAACGGCTGGTTTTGCGGCACAAAACATGCCATTTCGCAGATGCTATCTGCCCCTAGCCCTTGCTATAATACGACTAGCTTTTAGATTTGGCCGGTTGTATGCCGACCGAGAGAAGCATATCTTATTACGCCTCGCACGAAGAAGAGATTTCCGCTCAGGGGACACGCCGATGCAAGTAGTTCTCTATCGCTGTCCCTCTGGCAGTTTCGCTGCGACCTGTTGGCGCTGTGCCCGATAGAAGGAGGACCTATCCGTGCAATTTCTTTCCCGTCTCCGCGACGTGGTCTCGCTTGCCTCTCTCGCTTGCCTGGTCTCTGCCCCGAATGCACAGGCGCAGGTTACAGTCTACAATCAGCCTACGGATCGAAAGGGCGGTTTCCCTTCCCAGAATGACCCGAATAGATTTGGCAACTATTCGACGATCTACGATGACTTTACGCTGGCGAGCACTACCAGTATCGGAAATGTCACCTGGGCGGGCGACTATTTCAACGGCAGCCCCAATACGATTACTGCCTTCACCCTAAAATTCTACGCTGACAACGCGGGGCAGCCCGGCAGCCTCTTGAATACGACCTCCATCACGGGGAACGCCAATGAGACCGCCGCTGGAGCGGACCTCGTGCCGCTGCCCTTCTACACCTATTCGGCTCCGTTAGCGACCTCCTTCAACGCTGCCGGAGGGACGAAGTACTGGATGTCGATCGTAGCGGATCTGGTCTACACGCCCCAATGGGAGTGGGAAACAGCCACGGGAGGCAACGCCTCTGCTTACCAGGTCTTTAACGGCTCCGGTGGATCTGTAGCCAGTGATTTTACCTTTTCCCTGGTCTCTACAGACGCAACCGAAACCCCGGAACCTGGCAGCATTGCCCTGATATTCGCGCTAGGAGTGACCGGTGGGCTGTACGCCCGACGCCGGAGACTGGCGCGGAAGGCCGTGCCGAACGCCTGACGTCTCTTCCTCACATAGCCTCATAAACCCAGACACAAGCAGGCCGAAATCGCCTGCTTGTGTCCGTTTGGGACTCGCGACGCATCAGAACGGTTCTCTTTCATCGTAAATTGCAGTACCGGAAATTCGGTATAATAGCAGGACGAGAACGAACCGCCTCTCTGCGGCAGGGTCTCGGCACGGTTCCTGGTTCGACCCGTACCCGCAAACTTCCCGCAATCCGCCGGAAGGATACTGTGGACGCAAATTCTTGGGGGTGAAATGGTTCTTTTTAATTCGTGGTGGCGCGGGCTTGCGCTGAGTCTGGCTGCGGTTAGCCTGCTGGGTGGGGTGGTCGGCGGGGGGGTGCGAGCGGAGGAGAAGACGCCGGCCACTGTAGAGGCTCTGCTCTACACCACGATGCCTTCGACCATGGTCCATCGGCCCGAGATGGCGATGGACGGGGATGCGAACAGCTATTTCAAATCCGTGTATGGCATGGGGGACGGCGACGATTTCCTCGTGCTGCTCTCGCAGGCAATTCCCGTCCAGTCATTGCACATCGTCACGGGCGATACCGACGGCCAGGATGCGCTGACGGAGGGGAGAGTGGAGACATCCGAGGATGGCAGCCACTATACCCGAGCCGCCGCCTTCGACAGCAAGGGGGTGGCGAACGCCTCTCTCGACAACAAACTCGTCCGCTCTTTCCGTATCCGTCTCAACAGTCGTCGGGGCATTCCCGCACTGCTGGTGCGCGAGATCACGGTGCAGTCGCCGGTAAAGATCAGCCACATCCAACTTGGCCCCAGTCGGGGGTTCGCCGATCTTTCGGAAGCTCCTGACCTCGCCGTGTGGGCGCAGAAGGCGGAACTGCAAATGGAGGCGTTCTGGCTGGACACGGCGGCGCTCCTCTACTCCGACCGCTTCCTCACCCCGAACATGGTCAACGTGGTCTATCGGACCGGCCCCGGTGTGACGGATGTCGCAGCGACAGGCGGAGGCGTGATGACCGTCAACTCCGCGTGGTGCCGTCAACACCCCGAAGATACCGGGCTTACCGTGCATGAGATGGCGCATGTGGTGCAGTCGATGTCGGCATACAATCCCGTCTGGCTGATCGAAGGCGTTGCGGACTACGTTCGCTGGATCAAGTTTGAGCCGGAAAACTACCATGTGCGGATTAATGCGCGCACGGCCACCTACCACGATTCTTATCGCACGACCGCGACCTTCCTGGCCTGGTGCGAACTGCACTACGACAACCGTCTGGTGACGCATCTCAACCACGATATACGTTTCGGAAAGTACACGAACGAAAAGTTCAAACAGTACTGCGGCAAAGATGTCGATACGCTCTGGTCGGAGTTTATCGCCGCCTACCAAGCCGACCCCGCGCATATCATCACGCCTCCCATCGCACTGGCCGATAGGCCGCGCACGCTCCCGGCGGTGCAAGCCGGTTCCAGCGTTGCCGTGAGTCTCGCGTCGGCGGTCAATACGAACGGCTTTACGAAGGATGGAGACCGACCGAAGGGCACGGAGGGATTTGACGGCGAGGGGGCGGTGTATTCCGCGACCCTGCTCGGCGCGATACCGACCAGCAAGGGGGTCGAATTCCATGTGGGACCGGACAATGCTCCCAACGTTGTCTCGTGCAAAGGCGGGACGGTCGCGCTGCCTGCTGGCAAATACGCATCCCTCTGGCTGCTGGGATCGGCTGTAGAAGGAAATCAGATGGCGCAGGCGTTGACGGTGACCTATACCGACGGCACTACCGAGACTTTGTCGCAGAACTTCAGCGACTGGTTTCTGCCGCAGGGCTTTGCGGGCGAGAGCCGCGCAGTCAAAATGGCCTACCGGACGCTGGCGACCGGCGATAAGGACGCCCGCCCGTTCTACGTCTACAGCTACGGATTTCAGCTTGACCACACGAAAACGGTCAAGAGCCTGACTCTGCCGAACAACCCCAACGTCAAAATCCTGGCGATCTCTGTAGCGAACTGATCCTGCCCTGCAAACGGGCAATACCTGTCGCTCTCGTTCCTGTAGTTTGCGCTCAAGAACCATTTGGTCGTCGGCCCCGTAATCAGAACGAATGCCTTTACATAAAATGGAATTGAAGGAGACAGATCAATGGGCATCGGCACAAGCAGCGTGGGCCAGAGGAATGTTTTACGCAGAAACACCTTTATAGTCGCATCGCTGATCTCGGCAACGGCGCTGGCTCCGCTCCCTACGAAAGCGCAAACTCCCTCCACGGACAAAACGCAGGAGAAGAAGACGCAAAAGAAAGAGCAGGGGAAAACCGGGAAGAAACCGGCGACGCAGGGGACGAAAGGCGAAAAGAAATCTGACGAACCCGACGAAAACGCGCCTGCTGGCAAACCTTTGCCACAGATATCCCCCGACGCGCGCTTCGACTATCAGGGGGAAGCGACCTTCATCTTGCAGAATATGGATCGGTTCTTCAGCCCTTATGAGGGCACGAACAGCCTGCGTTCCCGCAACGAGACGGAGCTCTCTCACAGCTACACACTCTATCTGGGAGCCCGTCTGGTAAAGAACCTGGAAGTCTACATCAACCCGGAGATCGCCTGGGGCAACGGTATCAGCGAGGGCACTGGTCTCAGCGCGAACGGAAATGGGGACGTGCTCGGCCAGCCGAACCTGCGCCCTTATCCCTATTTAGCCCGCTACTTTGTGCGGTGGCGCATCCCGATGAAACACTTTGGACCGCACACCGGCAAAGAGGAAGCGGTCGCAGAACAGACCGGACGTGCCCCCAACATCATCGCAGGCAAGATTCCGGCCCATCGCATCGTACTCTCGCTGGGCAAGATGGCAGTTAACGACGTCTTCGACGTGAACTCATACGCAGGTAACCCGCGCACACAGTTCATAAACAATGCCTTCAACAGCAACCTGGCTTACGACTACGCGCAGGAGACACGTGGCTACAACCTGGGCATCACCGCCAACTGGGTCAATCCCGACTGGTCGCTCCGAGTCGGCAGCTTTTCGATGGCGACGGTTCCGGGCGGCGCCGATCTGGCATACGATGTCAACAGAGCGCACAGCGAGCAGATCGAAGGTGAGATCCATCCTCATCTGCTGCGGTCCCCGCGTCCTGCGACGATTTTGCGCCTCCTGGCTTTCCGCAACGTGGGCAGCATGGGCAGCTACCGGGACGCTCTTACCACGCAGCAGATGGGAATGTCGCCTGACCTAGCGCCCGTGCGTAAAGGCGGGACGAAGTACGGATTCGGCTTGAACTTCGAGCAGGCGCTGGCAGATGGCGACGACACTGGCGTGTTCGGTCGCCTCGGTTGGAACGATGGCGGCACCGAGAGCCAGAATTTCGAATCGGATCGGTTCCTCTCTCTGGGTGGACAGCTCTCCGGAGTCCACTGGCATCGGAAAGAGGACAGGGTTGGCGTTGCCATCGCGCAGAGCGACCTGACCGCCTCCCACAAGGATTATCTTGCCGCAGGCGGCATCGGTGACCTGGTAGGAGACGGCAAACTGCGTTATGGCTCCGAGCGCGTTCTGGAAGCCTACTACAGTTATCAGCATTCGAAGCACCTGACGCTTTCGCTCGACTACCAGTACGTCACCAACCCCGGTTACAATCGGGATCGTGGCCCCGTCTCCTTCATAGCGCTCCGCGCCCATGTTCCATTCTGAGACCACCTCGGTCTCGGCCTTCAGGCTCTACGCGGACCTGAAGCCCGAACGACATATGCCACAGGCGCGTTCGCTAGACGCAGGCTGTTGATCACGGTGGAAAACCATGCAAGAACCATAGCAGCGCTCGCGATCATTGGCCCCGATTTTTATACCTGGGTCGGAAGCGCGGGCGCACGGAAAGAGGATGATATGACACAGCAGTGGGCGGAAGATCGGTATGAGAAGATGCAGTATCGGCGATGTGGGCGGAGTGGCCTGATGTTGCCGGCTATTTCGCTCGGCGCGTGGGAGACGTTCGGCGGCTATCGAGACGCCGACGTGGCGCGAGAATGCCTTTATAGAGCCTTCGACCTTGGGATCACGCACTTCGACCTGGCGAACAACTACGGAACCCCGCCCGGCAATGCGGAGATTGTCTGCGGCAAGATTATTGCGGATATGCCGCGCGACGAACTGATCATTTCCAGCAAGGCGGGCTATCGAATGTGGCCCGGACCCTATGGAGAGTGGGGGAGCCGCAAATCCATTATTGCCAGTTGTGACCAGTCGCTGAAGCGGATGGGACTGGAGTATTTCGACATCTTCTACTCGCATCGTCCTGACCCCAACACGCCCCTGGAAGAGACCATGGCTGCGCTCGACCAAATTGTCCGCCACGGCAAGGCGCTCTACGTGGGAGTCAGCAGCTATAATGGAGCGCAGTTCGCCGAATCGGTCCGGATCTGTGAGCGGATGGGGCTTGCGCCTATCACGATCCACCAGCCCTACTACAATATGCTCGGGCGCGGCATCGAGTGGGATCTTCTGCCGCACACCGAGCGGGCAGGAACCGGCGTCATTCCCTTCTGTCCGCTGGCGTCGGGACTACTGACCGACAAGTATCTCGGCGGCGACATTCCGGCGGAAAGTCGTGCGGCGCAGAAGTGGGGTAAGCAGTGGGTCGAGAATAACCTCGGCCCGGAGAAGAAGGAGCGCCTCATCGCGCTGAACGGCATCGCCAAAGAGCGCGGGCAGACGCTCGCACAGATGGCGCTGGCCTGGATCCTGCGTCTCCCCACGGTCACGAGCGCACTCATTGGCGCATCGAGTGTCCAGCAGATCGAAGAGAACGTAGCGGCGCTCTCCAACCTCACTTTCTCCGAGGACGAACTCAAACGCATCAACGCCCTCGTTCCCAAACAGCCGTAACGTCCACTTCGGGTGGCAGACGCTCCTCTCCTGCCACCCGATGCGACCCAGTAAACTTCCTGCATTTTGACTTGAACAGGGATGAAAACCATGTCACTCGGCAGGAAAAGACTTCTTATACCAATACTATTGATAGGCTTGTCCGGCTTATTAATGGCGTCATTTTGGTGGAAGCGGATTCACGGAAAATCCGAACTGGTGCCTCTCCTTACGAACGCGACGCCATACGGTTTTGCGGGCAGGATCGGACGTTATGAGTGGCTGGCCCCGGAGCGACTGCTGAAGGAGAAGTTTTCGCCTCCGGGAAATACGTTCACGGAAATCGATCTCAAAAACAGTGTTTCTACGTCCTCCCGTTTCCCGTTTCCCTCTGCGTTTATGCTGCCGATCCTTCCTTTTGTATTGGCGGTCTCTCCGTCCGGCGAGTGGTTATGCCTGGAATCAAAGCACTTCAAAACGACCCCTCAAATCGCCCTCCTTGATCTCCGTACAGGCAAAACATCGATTCGAACCCGCACAGGCCTTTTCGCCGGATGGCTGCCAGATAGTTCCGGATGGGTTTCGTTTCAATTCACCGATCAGAGTATCGCTGTGACGGTGCAGTACCGGAACGGGAATCATGCCCCCGTAACGGTCAACTATCCCTTGCGCCAACGAAAAACATTCCGTTGGCCTCTGGGGATTACAAATGCGAACGAAGTCGTTGTCGCCGAGTGGGAGATGGGTAATTCCTCCAATATTGACGTCGCTCTGCTACCTCTGTTTGGAGAACATAAAATGAAGTCGGTTGTCATTCCCATACCCACGGATAGGAGCGTCGTGGAGGTAGCCTTCTGTCCGTCACAGAGTCGATTGGCGCTGCACATGCAAGAGGTATTTGTTCCGTGGTTCAATCTGTATAGCCCTCGAATGGAAGACATTTGGGTTTCGGATTTGACCGGACGCGTGCCCCAGCGACTCGGCAGCGTGAAGGTCGAAGTGGACGATTCGGGCGGAAGTGATCTTTCCACTCTGCGATGGAACTGGGATGGGACACAGATAGCATTCACCTTTGCTGGTGAACTTTATCTCAAGTAGTGGAGTGCTTTTCTCTATTAAGTAAGGCGTGTACCCCGCTCGGCAAACGCCTCCCAATAGGCATGTCCCAATACGATCAGTTGCTCCAGGCTAAAGGGCGTACCATCGCTGCGACTTACACGGATGCCGCCGAAACGCATAGAAACCGTGCAGAATCGATCGTATACCTTCTCGCCGTCCTGGTAGCCAGTAAGTTGTAAGGCGGCCCTGTCGTCGCAGCATACAAGGGTCGCATCGGTCACATTTAAGGGATCGGTTGCCAAGGAACCCTCAAATTCGTTCCAGCCAAGAGACTGTTCGCGGCCTTTCGCCCAGTATTCGGCAACCAGACGTCTACTTTCCTCATCGTTTATACCCGGCATCAGTTGGAACTCCCCCGGCCATAAAACAGAGATATTTACATCGACCGATGTGACTGTGTCCAACTGGATCAGAAATCGGACATCCTCCCCGTCCTCGATCAGATGAGAGACTTCAACTTCAAGACAGACCGATCGATTCAAGAGATCCGAGCTACACGTTAAAAGGGCTCCATCGTGCAAGCAGTCCCACAAAGAAAAGACGTCGCTGCCTGCCGGCAAACGAGTCCAATACTGTTCAGACGACTCTGGTTCCTCCATTGCAGGCTTTTCCTCTCCAAACATTTCGTGTCAGAGTATTGGCTCTGATCGAGTCCGTATCGCTCGATTTCGTCAGGCAATTACCCGACAGCCGTCACTCGACACTGTTTCTGTTGCCAGTGTTCGCCTATATGTTCATTTTGTCGCCTCAGTGAACGCTCTCCTAAGGCTGAAAAGGACAACTATCGATCCGCGTCGAACAGAGAGGCATTATGACCAAGTTGGGCGAGTGGGAAAAAGTTCAAAATGGGGTGGAACCCAGCAAGCCTGTGTTTGACGACATGACGGGTTATATGCGCTCAGGCCGCGACCTGGCATCGTATACGCAGGCCGATGAGTTGTATCAGGCCTATTTGATCGCGTTTCTGGTCTGTACAACCCTGGGCATCAAACCGAATCCGGGCAGCCCCTATGTTTCTCTGAAGAAGGAGCAGGCGTTCGGCACATTCGGCGGGCCGGACATTACCGCGACGCTGGGCGCTGTCGCGCGTGCCGCAATCAACGCCGTCTGGTATCAGAAGTGGCTTGTCCACCTGCGCCATCGGCCGGAATCCGGAGGAGGGATCGTTCAACTTCTGAAAACCGGTCGCCTCGACCCCGTCAACACAGGCAAACTCGGCAACTTCGACATCGTCCTCAATTCAGCCGCGCTGAACCTGAGCGCAATACGCAACGGCAGTTTCCTGCTGTCCCAGACGTTTCCGGAAGGATCGCCAACCCACCCGGCGTATCCGAAAGAAATGGCGTCGGGATTTCCATTCCGTTGTGAACTCGCAACCGCCGAAACCTTTTCTTAACGGAGACTTAAGCCGCAAGTTTATTCCGCACCGCCGGAATGAAACAGTGGGAAGCTGCCGCGCCACAGTGGATCGTCTTGTTTAATCTCCCGTACCGAGCCACCGCGCGTTTCGTGGACGATGATCGGAAAAGGCTCGCCCGTGTAGCATACTTCGGCAAAACTGAGGGCGACGCGCGCATTCTCGATGACGAACATCGGGGCTCTGCGCGTATCTCCGATTGAATAGCTAAAGCCGCCCAACAGTTCTGTCGTACTTCCATTTTTTGCAAGGAGCAGAGGGCCGCCGCCTTCCGTCTTTAGACCAAGGATCCAGGCGGTCCCGCCGTCATTTTCCACATGAATCCCGTCGCCCTCCGGATTGAACTGCCGCGCCCAGAGATGCTGCCGGTGAAAATGGAAAAAGCGCCCGACGACATCTTCGATAAAAATGTCTCCGGTCCCGCCAGGACCTGTTCGATACGCTTCCGCCGCCTGGAAGTTGATCGCGAGACGCCGCAGGACGAGGGTTCGTTTAGAGGCGTGCTCCAGGAAGAAATAGGGGCCACCGCTGAAATCCGTATTGATGCCTTCCACGACGACGACAGGCGCCATGCCGTCCGCGAATCGAAAGAGAGGGGCGTTCTGCCCGGTTAAAGGCGCGATCGGGATCAGATAGGCCTTGCAGCCGATGAGACGTCGTACATTGCCCCGTAGTACCACGGTCTTACCGATACGGTAAGCGCCGCGCGGTAAATATACTGTGGTCGCGCCGCTGTCGATGGCTTTCTGAAGGGCGTCGCTGGCGTCCGCTTCGTTGTCGGGGGTCGCGCCGTGCTGCTGCACCCCCACCCACGTTTTCGGTGTGTCCCAGACGACTTCGGGCGTCTCTTTCACAGGCAGATTCAGGCTGCCAGCGGCAGATCCGAAAAGACTGGCCACCGGCTTACTCAGGTAAAGGGAAACATCCGGACCCGTGATTACCCTCGAATTGCCGCCGACACGGCTCCTGATCGCCGCACGATACCCCGACGTTTTCAGGTTCCGGCAAAACGTAGGGCCTTCCACTTCCAGCGCATCGCGGTTCCCCGCGCCTTTTACTCCCTCAAAACGGCAGTCCACCAGCGTCGTAAGAACGCCTCCCGCCCGGAATGCGGGAACCGCGTTGATACTATACAGGTCGCGCACCGTGCACGGCTGGCCATCGTTTCGAAAACCGTATTTGTTCTGGTATTTCAAAACAATGTGTTCCAGGGTTTCGCTGTCGACCGACGATGACACAGAAACGCCGACATCGAATCCCTGTACCTGTACGTTTTTGATCAGGCAGGGACCTTGCTCATTCGTGTAGCCTAAATCCAGACCATTGACGCCCTGCCCATCGCCCGAAACGATCGTGACGTCGTAAACGCCGCCCTGATTATTGGCGATGAACTGTATTCCATCCGCGCCCGGATTTCCGACGCCTGTATCGATCGTCAGCATGTGCAGTTCGTTGCCAAAACGCTGCGCCGGTTGATGCCCGGTATAGAGAACGCCTTTTGGTTTCCGTGGGTTCTGAAATCCAACACAGTGGTCCCGCAACTGCAGCACCGCTCCTGCCCGACTCTGTCCCCAAAACGTCGTGTTCCGCTGCCGACTTTCATCGCCGCCCCAGCGCAGGGTATCGGAAACCCGGTAGATCCCGTTCGGAAAATAGAGAATTGCGCCCCGGTCCGTGTTGTCGTCCAGCGCCTGCTGCAGGGCATGGGTATCGTCGGTTTTACCGTCGCCCTTTGCCCGGTAGGGCGCTTGGGTGACATCCACTACGCCGGATGCGGCCGGGAATGCAATGTTTTCTGCGCCGGGTAAGGGCTGGCCGAGCGCCAGCCTGGGATGCGTCGGGCGTGGGTAGGTCGGCTTCCACACCGTTGGAGGCGTCACCACAGCCTTTAAGTCGGCATTCGCGAAGCGTACTTCGGCCAGTCCCGACATCTCACCGCCCCGGTAATTCGACAGGATTTTCCATCGGAACCAGCGTGCTCTGACGACCTTTGCAAACGCAATGGCTTCTCCCGGATCATCGTCTTTTCCGGGCGCCTGTTTCAGCGTAAATTTTCCGACAGGTAAAAAGCTCCGGTTGTCCACTGAGGCGCTGATTTCGACCTCCTTGACGCTGCGTGTATTCCAACCGCCTCCCTCGTTGTAGTTCCAGACATAGACGCCCCGTACATTGTATGTTCTTCCCAGATCGAACCCGAGTGTTGCATCGAAAGCGCCATTCCACATGCAAGTTCCGTCGGATCCTACGTTGCTGGTGTGTACGTACACACCGCTGCCCGGAAGAGTCTCGCCCCATCCGGAGCCGTCGATCAGTTTTCTGGCAACGCGTCCTGAGCCCTCCTGCGCGCTGCTGGCCGTCGCATCAATAGGAGTAATGAATGCGCCGAGCGACTGTGTGAGCGCGAGGTTCCGCGCAAGCGCGGAAGAAGAGAACAGGGTAGCGTAAGAAACCAACGCCGCACAAAAGATCAGCGCAGACATACGCCCGTACCTAAGGGAAAGGCCAACCATAAGATATCTCTCCTCTGAATCGATGCGGCCTTAGCAAAAGACGGGGGCTTCTATTTGATCGTGATGCCAGGGGAATGGGATGCGACAACCTTGCCGATGACGGCGCGCGTTTGGACTCCACGGCTTTCAAGTTCCGCCAGAAGGGTCACAACGGCCTCCTCTGCAACGCATATTGCCAGTCCACCGGACGTTTGTGGGTCGAGCAGCAGATCCAGGCGTATTGCCGAGACGTGGTCTGCAATGAGGAGGTGATCTTTGAGATAGACGTGGTTCGCCTTTCCCCCCTGAGTGACATTCCCGGCGGCGGCAAGCCGTTCGACATCCGGAAATAATGGAACCGCGTCCGCATCGATCTCCAGGCCGACTCCGCTGGCTTTCGCGAGATGAAAGAGATGTCCGAGGAGGGCAAAGCCGGTGATATCGGTTGCGGCATGGATGGCGAGTTCCGGCCCGATCCCGACAGCGCGCATAGCGTCTGCGGCTCCGGCATTCAAGGTCGCCATGCTCCGAGCGGCGATTTCCAGGACGTCCGCAGGACACTCGTCGAACTTCGCGGCGGTAGTCACGATACCCGTACCAATTGGCTTCGTAAGCACGATCCTATCACCGGGTTGGGCTCCGGCGTTGGTCGTGATATGGGCTGGGTGGATCAATCCGGTTACGGAGAGTCCGAACTTCGGTTCTGGGTCTTCCACGCTATGTCCGCCGATGAGAGCCGCACCTGCTTCCGCAACTTTCTCCGATCCGCCCCGCAGAATTTCCGCCAATTCGAATGGGTCACGATCCTGGATCGGAAAACAGAGGATATTCATGGCAGTAATCGGCTTACCACCCATCGCGTAGACGTCGGAAAGCGAGTTGGCAGCGGCTATCTGCCCGAACAGATAGGGATCATCGAGGATCGGGGTAAAGAAATCGAGTGTTTGCACCAGGGCGAGAGTTTCCGAGAGACGGTAGACTCCGGCATCATCTCCCGTGGTAAGGCCGACCAGAAGATTTGTGTCGACGGGAATGCTGAGGCCACGCAGGACCTGCGTGAGTTGGGCGGGCCCAATCTTAGATGTTCAACCGGCGCTGCGAACCAGATGGGTCAGGCGTGGACGCTTATCTACCAGTTCACTCATGTACTTCTCTTCTTTCCCTTGCAACAGGCTCCGAATGGGAGGTTGCCGAATCAATAATTTGACATAGACAGCCGATTCACCTCTGCTTTCGAAATCTTCCTTTTCTCCGTCTTACTTCACGAGACGTTTTCATTGTTTCTGGACTGAGGTACTATAATCCTGCACGACAGTAGACGCTAAAATTGCGCGTGTCGTCAGGGCGGAAACCCGGATGCAAATTGCGGGGGTACAGCATCAGAATATAGAAAGCAAGGGGTTGAAGCTCTGATGTCGCCTAATCCGGAAGTAGCAAAATTGATCGAACGCCTCCAGATGCAATTGAACACCACGCTGCAGACTTTTCACGGCATAACGTCAGAAAGCCTGGAAACGCCCGACGATCACGGCTGTGCGGTCGGCGGAACTCTTGGCGGGTTGATGGCACATAACATCGAACACGACCGGATGCACTCCGGCCAGGTTTCCACAAAGCGTTGGGAGATCGGCGCGATGCAAAGCGATCCAGCGCAGCGCATGCTGGCCGAACTGTACCGGGAACGCGCTCTGCTGATCTCTTGCCTGATCGGCCTGCCGGACTCCGCACTGGATCAGCGCCCTGCCGAAGGCAAAACGACCATCCGTGAGGTGATAGAGCATGTGCTCTATTGGGAACGCGATTCGGTGGAGCATGCCGCCGTGCACGTGCTTACCTGTGGGACGAAGGGAGAGGAAACCGATGGATAACCTATCCTCATTGAGTTGGCGCGGGCGCAAGCCCGTCCTCGGCACCGTCGATACCGCCCGACTGCGCGAGATGGCTGCGCGCGCCGAGACACTGGTGCTCGATCTCGCCGTTGAAAACGCTCTCCTGCAAAGCATAGTGGCCTCCGCACGGGAACTCGGCGTCGCTGTGTGGGGGTGGGTCGAGGTCGGCCGTGACCCGGTCGCCGCCAGCGCGCATCCGGAATGGATGCACGCGCCTCAGCACCACGAATGGCTCCAGGCGTTCCCGGACTATCGGGCTCAGGGAGGCACACACCCCGCTCTCGTCTCCGATTGGATCTGCGTCAATAATAGGGCTGCCTTCGAATACGCTCTGGAACGTGTGAAGACGCTGGTGCAAAATGCGCCCGCACTGGATGGGCTGCTGCTCAACGATATTCAAGGGCCGCCCGCTGGCTGCGGATGCGGCAATATCCTCTGCCGCTCCTGGGACAACTCGCCGGGCGACAAAATCGCGCCGACACCCTATACCAACCCGGACATCCTCTTTTCCGAAGTGTTCTGGCGGGCATGCGCCGACGCCCTCGCCGCGCACCCGGAAAAGCCGATTCCCCGCAACGATGTGGTGCCGATCCTGTGCGGAGAGTGCGAGATAGGAATAACGATGGGGGCGGCCTTTAGCCCGGATACCGAACTTGGTAACTGTCGGGGGATCCTTTGCTCCTCGGTCTGCTCGCTCCACTACTGGCCCGCGATGGTTCGCGCCTTCTCACCGGAACGCGATGGGCCCGCTTCGGTGGGCATGCTGACGCCCTATAGGCTGTTCGACCGTGATCTGCCCCTCTATGGACCGCCTGCAGCATGGATCCAGGCGTCCCTGGCGCATTACCATGCCTGTGAGCCGACAGCACGCTTGACCGCTGTGATTCAGGGATGGAATGTGACAGCAGAGGAGATCGAGGCGCAGACTGCGCAGGCGATTGCCGGGGCGGCGGATGGACTGCTGATTTTAGAAGAGCCTCTGGACCAGTCGTATCGTCCTCTTCCCTTACCGCCGGGCTACGTGCCCGCTGTGCCGCCCGCGATGTGCGGGCACGCGAACGGATCCTGAGGCATGGCGGATGCGGACTACTTTGAACGCCTGGAGGCATTTGCGACGCGGCTTAAACCGGATGCCGCGCAGATGGATGAGAGCGTTGCTGCCGTCGCCGCCTGGTACGATCGATTTCAGCAGGAGGAACTCAACCTCGGCGGCAGCGTTCGGATGCCGTTCGAGGGCCTCGGGTTCTGTCGCGCGCTGGAGACACTGGCGATGGTCAGCGGAGCTTTCGCCTTTGTGGCGATGCAGCAGTTTGTGGCGAATATGAACCTCGGCGACCGATTTCAAGACTCGCTCTGGCCGAAGGTGGGCGTCGCGTTCGGTCATCTTGGCGCACGCGGGCACGACCTACCGCAACGCAGGGAGGGCACAGTCAATGGGTTCGCTCCCTGGCTCACCGGCGCGGGCATTTTCGATTGGGTGGTGCTGGGCGTCTATGGCGAGGAGCAAGAGGAGATCTTTGTTCTCACAGAGGCACGTGATCGTCTGGAGTTCGCACACACGGAGCCGATTTCCCTGATGGCCTGCGCCGGTTCATGCACGGTGGGCGTCCATATGAAGAACCTGCTCGTATCGGACGACTCTATTTTAAAAATCGATCCGCCCGGCTCGAAAGCGCGCTCCGATGCGGAAACAGTGCTGTATCAGATCCCTTTGTTGGTCGGCTGTGTGCGCGCTTCTTGGGAAATCATCGCGGCATCCCCGCGCGTCGATAACGATCAAAAGGCCGCGTGTGGGCAACATACGAAGTCTCTGTTGGATCGGGCGCACACCGCCTTTGCCAATGGCGACATGGGGGAGGGGCCAGCATTGCGGGCCGAACTCGGGGACTATGCGGTACGTATTGCCCGCCTCGCCGCCATGGCCACCGGCGGAGGAGGGCTGCGTTTGAGCCATCCGGTGCAGCGGCTATACCGAGAAGCGCTGGTCTATTCACTGATGGCTCAAACGGATCTCATCATCCATCAGGCGTTCAGCATGGTGATCGGCGGACCCGACGTTATGGCTGGTTAACCGGAAACCTTGAGTGCCGCTGTGCGCGGCTTCCGCGCTCCGAGAGTATTCAAGCCACATCACCTGTTTTCGGGAGGGGTAATCCTCAGAAGATTTGAAGAAAGAGGAAGCGCTCAATCTTCAATGGGTAACGACCAGAAAGCGTTGTTACGAAATAGAATTACGTGTCTACCATCGTCAGACCAGGCGCACAGGCCAATACGCTCTCCGCCATGAGAGGCGAAATCTGCGCTAAATCTGCCAACTTCGCGCATATTCTCGCCATCAAGCCCGCTCACCATCAGACGGACTTCCGTATTTTTACCTCCGAATTGGTCTTGAAAGGCCGCTTCTAAACCGCGGTATGGTCGGGTGGTACACCAGGCCAGGCGAGTTCCATCCGGGGAAGCCAACACCGCGCCAACCTCTTCGGTCGGGTTCCGCTGGATGTGGACTTGCTTCAGAGTTCTCGCAGGCGCTTCCAGAGCGCAGATACTAAATCTCCGTCCTGTAGAATCGCACGTGAGGAGACGGTTACCTTGAAGGCAGCCAACCAGATAAGGTTCGATGTGCAAGCCTTGAACCGATAGGGTTCGGGGGGGGCGTGGACCGTCGAGGGGATAGATCCGTATATGGTCGAGGCTGGAAGGTTTGTTGCGGTCACAAATCAGCATCAGCCACGCACGGCTATCCGCCTGCCAGACAATCTCAGGAAAATATTGTCGAGGCTGGTTGCGCCACGTTTTGATGCTGGAGCCATCCAGCGCCGCTACACAATATTCTGAGGGTCCGGCTGCACTGTTTAAGCCCCACAAAAGCCATTTACCATCGGGCGACACCTGCCAATGCACCCCAAACGGTGCCCAGGTATGTTGAGCAAGAGCAAGTTTATGGAGGGGTTCCAATCGCTTTCGCTGGGCAGTTGGCAGGTCAAGAATGTATGGGTACCAGGCATGGGGATCTCCGTGGAAAGCCAGCAGACGGTTCGAGGCCATCCACCTGAAATCGTCGAATTCTGAGCCGGAGTCGTATGTGGGGGCTAATCCAACCTTGGTTGCTCTGGCGAGCAGAGATCGCGCCAGGAATAGCCCATACACTGCCCCTATCATAAGGAGAGCTGCGGTGACAATTAAAATCGTTCCGCGCTTTCGTTGTGGTAAGGCGATCATGTTTCCTCCTCTGCGGCAACTGGATACGAAAAGATTTCCAGGAGTTCAACATCAAAGACCAGCACGGCATTGGCGGGAATCACATCGGATGCGCCTTCTCCGTACGCGAGGTGGGGCCTCACACGGAATCTGCGGCGGCCGCCTACTCTCATGCCTTCGACTCCATAGCGCAGCCCTGCGATAACTTGTCTGCGGAATAGATCGAATGTCGTCACAATACGCTTCTGGACAACATCTCCCTTGCTGAGGTAGAGGTCGTAGCGAATGCGGACTGTAGAGGCTTTGAGCGCGATCTCCCCACCGCCGACCTCTTCTGACTCGATTTTGATCCCCTTTCGCATCACGTAGCCCTTTCTCTCCCTTTACGAGGTCTTTCAGGCACAATGTTCATTCGTGGCGGGCCGGAAAACAATGGCGTGCTGCCTGCGGGGATGTTCTGGCCCTATGACACAGATTCCTTTACATCCGGTTGGTTCTGGTCGATGGACAGGATCAGGTCTGTCACCGGAGGAAGGGCAGGGGTATACTGGAAGAGTATGGCATGGCGGGCCAGGCACAGGGCGTTCTACCGCGTTCAGGTTTGAGAACAAAAAACAGATCGCATCCGGACAGACGCCACGTGGAATTCAAGGAAGAGGAGACTGCAAGCCTATGGAACTCATGACGAAGCTGATCGCTCCGTATATCAAGAAGGCGGCAGGGACAAAGTAGGCGTTGCGCTTCCCTCTGCGTTTTGCTGTCGATTCGGTTAGGCGTTGTTGCGATAGAGTTTGTGATGATCCGGGCGTGCCGAGATCAGGTCGATCGCGTTACCAATCAGTTCGGCGATGGCATCGGCGTAGCGAAAGTACGCGTCCGGCGTATCGCTCGGAATCGAAGGAAGTGATCGGTAGTCTGGATGGGCAGTGAGCAGCGCCTCGGTTCTTCGCCGGGATTCTTGCAGCGGCAGTTCAGAAGGGATGAGGATGCTGCCCTGGGGGAAATGGGCTTCCGGGCGGTATCGGGCTGCGGCTTTCATGCCGTCTATTCCGATCAGGCGGTCCAGGTTGGTGAGGCCAAGCAGGTCTACGCCACCGACGACATCGAGCGCATAGCGGGCGGTTACGGCGTCGAACCATCCTGTCCGGAAAGCGCCTTGCCAGGGATTGGGCGCGTTGTGGCACGGCTCCACGGCGAGGTCTGCGGTCTCCGTGGGGAAGGGGCCAGCTCCGTGGCGGGTGCCGTAGGCGCGGAGCAGACCCAGGCGCACGCGCTGACCCTGGTATTTGGCCTCCTCCAGCAGCGTCTCCGCATTCGCGAAGGTGGTGTTCGAGCGCGTCACATGCGGAAAAAATCCCCACTGCTGATCCAGTAGCACCCCCTGCGCCCCTTCGAACACGGTGTCTTCGCGCACGATCCTCTCCAGGATCTCGGCATCGGGAACGATTCGAATGCGCTGGGCGAACTCGCCGTAGAACGACACCAGATCGTCGAGGTCGGCAGTCGCGAGTTGGGTGCGCAGAACGTGCGTTTCGGCGCTGTGGGTGTCCTGCACGGCCTCCAGGCGCCGCTTCCAGACAAGCTCGAGTTTTTCCCGCAGGAGGGTTGGGTGGAACAGGTCTTCGGCATAGACCGCCTGTGCGCCGAACTCTTCGACATCGCCCTGCGTCAGGCCGATACCCATTCCGCACGAGCCATGACGCCCGTCCCCACGATGGATCTCCAGGATCTTATTCGTGAGGATATTCGCCTGGGGAATGACCGGTGTGCGTGCGCTGACGGTCACAAGTGCATAAGGATCGGGGATTCCGATCTGGGAGAGCGTCCGGGCTTCCCGACAGAAGGCGAGTGGCTCGAACAGCATGAACCGGCTCAAGACCGTTTGCGCGCCTGCCAGGGTTCCGGAGCCGAACTGCGAGAACCCATGCGTCCGGCCTGCGTCCACGACATGGTGGAGGGCCTGGGCGCCGCCATTGAATCGGACGACCTGGCGAATGCCCTCCCTGCGGACCAGATGGTCCACCATCGAACCTTTGCCTTCGTCCCCATTTCCCAGACCCAACACCATGATCGCACGTGGCACCTCGCACCTCCGCCTCACCCTTCCCGCAGGAATGATCTCACGGGAATCAGACGAAGAGACCGGCGGGAGCGGAGGCGACGACGCCATGACGCGCGAAGTCCGTCAGGGCGGTCTGCACGTCGGCGCGGCGCTCCGGCGGCACCTCCCGATCTTTGAGCACGGCCATGAACGCGTCGAGGGTCATTTTGCCCTCTTGCAGGGCGATGGCGCCGAGCATGGCGTCTACGCCCGCCGCTGCGTCCTGGACCTGCAGGATGTTGGTTGTGGGCAGATACCGGCTCCACTTCTGGCGCACCACGGTGTCGTCGTAGGCGGCGAAGGCATCGGCTTCCGCCGCCGCCCGCGCCCGGTCCCCGGACGTAAAGCGGAACTTGCCCAGGGAGAACCGATTCTCGTCGCCTATCTGATTTGCCGTAAAGATATGGGTGCCGCTCTGGACGATCTGCCCATTGATCTCCAGTTCGTAGTAGAGTTCGACCGCGTGCGGCTGGTTGCCTCTGCGTCCAAACGGCACGATCCAGAATTCGTACTCTCCGTCCCGCGCCTTGCCTTTGGCCCAACGAATGTTCTCGACGGGTTTCACCATCATGACCGCTGCATTGGCGTCCACGTCGAGAAAGCCACCGCACTCGGCGGTCTTGTCGCCATAGTAGATATGCTTGCCGCTCGGGGTCACCGCATGGAGGTCCAGATCCCAGAACTCCCCGTGCGCCATGTCGAGATTATCCCAGCGCATCGTAAACCGGATATCCACCTCTCGAAACTGGCCGCCTTCCGCCTCCAGGCGCTTCTGCATCTCGGAGTCGATCGCCTGTTTGCGTTCGGTCGCGGTCGCGCGCGGCTGGATCAGGAAGACGTGGAACAGTTGGCGCAGGCGCTGAAAGGCCTCCTCTGTCGGCACATCGGCCTGAAGATCTACCCCGAGAACGCTGCGCGCCTCATAGGCTGACACGACCGGATAAGGCGCTTCGTCCCCAAAGATAAACGCATATCCTTTGCGGTTCTGCGCCTCCGTGCAGTACTGGATACAGTGTCCTGCGGCGTAGGCAGCAAGCTCGTACGACTCTTCGCCCGTTCCGCCGCCGCCCCCCTCCAGCCACAGCTCTTTGAGCCACTGGTCGATGCGCGCATCGGACTCGAACGGCGAGAACTGCAAGCCCGCGACATCGGATTTGGCATCCCCGACTCCGATCCAGGCGATCTGTGGGGAGGTCACGAGATCCAACGACTTCAGGCTGCCCAGGAGCGACGGCACCGCCTGATACAGCGCCAGAGCGTCCGGCCCCCGGCTGCTGGTGACATCCATAAACAAGGCCAGCGGCGTCGGATACGGGTGCTGTTCGCTGGCGACGACCTGCCGCCCGTTCGGACGGCGGATGTCGAGCATCGGGTGGATGCTCTTCTGGCCCCCATGGGCGATCTCGTCGTTGCGGGCAAACATGCTCGCACTCACTGCGCGGGTGCCCCGCATCGCCTCACGCGCCGACTCCACGGTTTCATGATAAGCGCCATAGCCCATTTCGAATTCCTCCCTGGTTGTCCTGAAGCTGTGATCTCAGCCGATCGTAGTTGAAAGTGAATTTGTTGAGAGTGATATTGCGGCCGCTCTTACCCGACGCTGCTCGGCGTCGGCATCTCGAAGACCCGCCACTTCTTCTCGCCCCAGAGTTCGACCTTCAGATGATCGAGGGTGTCGAGAAGCTGCCAGCAGTCGTCGGGGCGTTGGTAGGGGTCCGCATGCACCATAGGCATTAGGAACGCCGCGAGCTGGGGCTCTATCTGTTCCGGGAGCGCATCCGTGGCGGGATCGCCTCCCAGCAGCCAGAGGAACGTCTTGCCGATGCTGTAGACATCGCTCCAGGGGCCAACGGTCGCCCCAGCCGCTTCAGGGGCGCTGAAACTTGGAATGGGAGCCAAAAGACGCTGGCCGGTACGCGCCGGTGCAATGACGCAGCCGCCCCAGCCTACGATCATCCCCAGATGGGTGACCGGATCGATGACGATATGCTCCGGGCAGAGACGCCCATGCACCACTCCATACCGGTGGGACAGACCGACCCCCGCCAATACCCGACTGAGCATCCATACCATGTCTTTCGGATGCACGCCCGCACGGTACAGGGGATCCTGACGTACCTCGCGTAAGTTGAACCCGTCCACCCGCCGCATCACCGTGCCCATGCGTCCCCCTGCATCGAACCGGTCGAGAGGGAAGGGGATGTAGGCGGTTTCGCGGTACTCCTCCTTTCGAATCAAGGCGAGCGCATTGGATTCCCGCTCTAAAAAGGGCGACGTTTCGGGGGACTGTGCGACCTTCAGCACCACCTCGCCCAGCGCTTCGCCATCGAGTTCGAGGTAACCGTTGTAGAGGGTCGTCTCTTCGCCCTGTCGGAAGCGCGAGCCGATGTAGTAGCGCTTGCCGCCGACATCGAAAAACTTGCCGCGCGCGTTTGGAGGCACAAGGTGACCACGTCCCTGCAAGTTGTACGCTCCGGCCTCGATTCGGGTTTTTGCCCGTCGATAGAGAGCCTCCAGGCGACTATCGAGATCGCGTGCGACATCGCTATCGTCTGGAGAGAGATAACTGGCGGACGTGACCCGTTTCAGAGATTCGTACCGTTTTTCCGCCTGCTCTGCCAGCACTCTGCGCGGCAACACCAGGGGCTCCGCTCCGAAAAGATCCTCCGGATCGCGCCTATCGCGCAAGAGGTCCGCGATCCTTTCCAGTTCCTGATCCATGCCACGTGCCCTCTCATCGCCGAACTTTAGTAACTGGGGGTGCTTCGGCGTGACGCGGGCATCGGCGCCATCAGTTTTGCCCAGGGAATCTGACCGCCCAGCATCGTCATCGCCGTCAGGAAGCCCAACTCCGCATCTGCTGCAACGGTCGTATATCGGAGGATCGCGAGCAGATAGCGGACCAGATTTTCTTCCAGTCGGGCGTAATCCGGCGTGATGGCGACATCGAACATCCGGAGCATCTGATCGCGCGTGGTCGCGCCGACTTGCGCAGGCAGCGCGGAGTTGTCGAGCACCTCTTTGATCTTCACGGAGTCGTATCCCAGGGCCATTGCGACCGGCACGCCGACTCCCGCAAAGACTTTGTTGATCTGGAGATTGACCGAATCCGCCGCATCACGCAGATTATCGGTCGGCGGGGGCTGCAGCATGCCGGGCGGCAGCGATTCCCGATTGACGCCGCCCATCAGGAGTGCCATAGTCGTTGCCGGACTCATGACACCCGACTGCCAACTCTCTCCCCACGCCTTGAGGTGGTTCTGGAAAGACATCAGCGCTGGCCAGAGCAGGGTGTCGAGGCGCTGGAGGAAGGTATCCCGACGCTTCTGAGAGACGAAATTGCCGTCCATGCCGGGGATGGCTTCGAAGATCTCCGCGTAGTTTCGCTGAGTGACGAGTCTGCGGAGTCTGTAAAAATCTTCGCTGACCGGCTCCTCCAGAGATTCGGCATAGTGCTCCATGCGATCCACGAGGAGATTGGGGATCTGGAAGTAGCCGCAGCGCTCCGCCAGCGCTGCCCGTACCGCCAGAATCACGATCGGCTGACTGACCTTCAAAGTAGCGTTCGTCTTGAGTTGGGCGAGGAGGGACGCATCGTCCGGTACGCTCGGTAGAATGCCCAGAGAGGCGTCCAGAGAGAGGTTGTTCAGGGGAGCCAACGCAGGAGCAGCGGTGGCATTGGGCTTCGCACGCAAGGTCTCGGCGACTGCCTTCCGAAGACGCGCACTCGGGACTTTGTTGAGGACCGCCTGAATATCGGCAAAGGGAGTGTACTCCTCATTCTGCAGCGCCTCGATGGCCTCGCTGCCCGGCTCTCCGACGAGCGCATGCAGTCTCTCCGTCACATCGTCCGTCGTCGTGCCGATCGCCACCGCAAACGGAGTGATATAGTCGCTCCACCTCTGCTCCGGCGCGGGAGACGGGACCGCATCCGTGCGTCCTGTGTCTTGAATTTCCATAGAAAACATGACAAGGGGACTGCCGCTTTTAGGCGACATGGGGAAGGAACGCAAGGGATGAAGACTGAAGGAGGAGGATTGGCTCATCCCTCATACTTCCTATTTTCATCCTTTGTGTTGCGCCTTTCCCCCCTTGTGCTCTCCTTCCTTTTGTATAATCGTTGATTAGTATGGTAGAATATTGTCCTGCATAGAACGGTCAGACTGCGTCTCAAACCTACTCCAGAGTCGGTCTCGGGTGAGAGTAAGGCAGGGAGAAGGCAGTCGCAGACTGCACTCCTGGTCGTTCGCTCAACTCAGAGCCTTTCTGGAATATAAGGCAGAAGGCATCGGAGCCCGCGTGATCGGTATCGACCCCCGGCACACCTCCCAGAGGTGCAATGTCTGTGGTCACATCTACCGAGGCAACCGACCTTCTCAGTCGCG
>JAYUMV010000361.1:0-17438 GCA_043762265.1 Chthonomonadaceae bacterium
TGCGGGTACGCCTCTCGCCGGATACAATGCCATTACCCAGTTTGTAACGGGTACGATCACCGGGCAGCTCACGGGGACGACCAATACCCTGTTGAATACCTACGACAATCTGGTCTCCACGCCGAGCGGACAGGCTGAAATCTTCAACTATGTCTTTGCCTCTGCGGGGGTGCCGACCTTGAGCGTTCAGTTGCGGGCTCTGGCGAGCGGATTCAACAATGGCGGCTCTCCGGTTCCGAAAGCGGGCGGCGCGAACGCAGTTCTCGCAGGAACGCCGGAACCTGGCACCGTAGGTCTGTTCATTGGAATGAGCCTCTCCGGTGCGATGGTCGCCCGACGCCGAATGCGCCGCAAATAGACAGCACGTTCGTACCTGAACGTTAGTCTGTAAGTGGGCATCGTCAAATGTTCCCACAAACAAAAACATCTTTTGCACCTGATAATCATAGGGTGGTTCGTCGAAAAGACATACCCAACCTGAGATTGCCCGGTGCAAAAGATGTTTTTTGAGGGCTTCAGGGTGTTTTTGACCGCCTGCTTGCATGCTGTGGCAAAAAAAAAGTTGCTTTTCCAGCTCGTTTTCGGCGATGTGGCACAATTAATGCAATACATATCTTTAGAGGGAATCTCTGATGGACGCGCCCATTCCGAGAACTTCTAGTGTTCGGCATCCTCGTCTCCTGATAAGGTGGGAAACGATGCAGCAATTAGCTCCGGTCTCTCTCGGGTGCCCAATGCTGCACTCTATCAATGCAATAGTAAGACCGTTGCAAGGGGATTTTGGTCCTCTCTATTTTCGAATACTGCTACACACAGTTTCAGGAAGAACACAGCCACAAGCACTCTGGCACGTGTAACAGCGTCCCGATCCGTTTCGGAAAAATTGGTCTGGACAATATCACAGTAAAGGGAACATATCCATGAAGGTTTCTCGTTTCTTGTATCGTACTATCGCGCTTGTCGGCCTTAGCGCCCTCGGCGCTGGCGCGGCGAATGCCCAGGGTCTCTCGATCAGTTTCCTCGGAGTCGCTGCTGGCAACGGTACCAACGGCGCTCCGGTCGGGCAGTTCGTCTGGGACTACCATCTCGATCTCTCCCCCAATACAGGTCTCCGTACTCAGGAACCGAGTTCGGTGACGTTCTATGATTTTAACGGCATCACGGGAGCCTCCTTCGTCAAAGCGACTTCTGGAGCGTTCTTCGCCGCAGGTCCCGCCACTACCTTCACCGCAGGAACACAGGCGATTGGCATCACTCCGGCTGGCGCTTCGCCCCTTTTCGGAGATACGAATGCGCTGAACGCGGTATACCGATACACCGGGCCGACGAGCTTCAGTAATCCGCCCGCAGGTGGCACGGTTGCGATAGGCGAAGCCTTGATCGCCTCTTCGCTCGGCACTACTAATGGCGCCTTTGTCGGCTTCGCCGCAGGGTCGCTGGACTCGCAGTTCGGTAACGCCCATGCGGATGTTGGCGCAGTTCTCGGTCCCAACGTCGCGCCTGCTGGAACGCCCGAGCCGGGCACCTGGGCCATGTTCGTTGGAATGGGTGTTTCCGGTCTGGCGCTCGCTCGCCGCCGCAAGCGCAGCAAATAGAACCCGCCTGGTTCTAAACGCGACACAAATCGGTTCGCCCCGAAACTTCTGAAGTTTCGGGGCGAACTGTCGTTACCTGAAAAGGCGGGGGCAGAGGAGGCAAAGGGAAGTAGCTATCCTAATAAGCCCAGTTGTGTGGCCCACTGCAAGACATTTCCCCATTCGGGCGAGGGGATCAGGCCGTCGTGCGTCAGCCGCTGTACCAGACCCGTCATAAAATGAAGCGTATAGTCAGTGCTCAGCGCGAGCTCGCGGGCGATCTCGTTCGGACTGTAGCCTTCCTGAGAGAGGCGAAGGATGCGGCGCTGGTCGCCGCTCAAAGTATCGGCAATGCGCTGGTTGGCCTGACGGTGGATGCGCTCCTGCTTGCGGTAGCGCACAATTGCTTTTGTGCTCAAGCGTTCTCCTGATGCACGCCGAAGCGGCAAGAATTTTGGGACACGGCGCTTTCGGCGATGCAGCTTCCTGGGTAACGACAGGTTCCCTGTTCTTTTTACGTGCTACTCTCTCTGACAGTGTCCGACATCCGAAAGTTTGCTCTTCGGCTCTGCAAAATTGTGCCTACAGCACGGCCAGCAATGCGCGAAGCGTCTCCTCCAGGTTCTCCCACCGGAATCGATAACCGGCTTGTTGCGCTGCCGTAGGCAGGGCGCGCTGTCCGCCGAGCAGCACCTCCGCAAACTCCCCCAGCGCGAGCTTCAAGGCGAAGGCGGGCACTGGCGCTATCGTAGGGCGATGCAGGAGCCGACCGATGGTATGGACGAATTCGGCGTTTGTGACCGGATTGGGCGCGGTCACGTTAAAAGCGCCGCTCACCGCTTCCGTGGTGGCGGCCCAGGCGAACAGACCGACGACATCGTCCAGGTGGATCCAGGGAAACCACTGCTTGCCGCTGCCGATAGGCCCGCCCAATCCCCATTTGAAAGGCGAGATCGGCAGCGGCAGCGGATGAAGAATCTGCTCCAATGCTCCCCCTTTCCCCAGTACAATGCCGATTCGCATGCGCGCGACCCGCAGACCGGCAGTTTCTGCCCTGCTCGCCTCACTCTCCCATGCCTGGCAGGTAGTCGCCAGAAAATCGGTCCCTGCCCGGCTGCTTTCCGTCAGAATCTCGTCCTGGCGGTTTCCGTAAAAGCCGACTGCAGAAGCACATATCAGGGCAGAGGGCTTTGTCTTCTGCTGGAATATCGCTTGGATCAGAGCGCGCGTTGTCAGAACACGTGAATCGCGAATTTTGAGCTTGTATTCCTCTGTCCAGCGTTGCCCACCGACCGATTCCCCTGCCAGATGAACCACCGTATCCACTTCACCGATAGCCTCCTGCCACTCCGTCTCGTTCCCCCCGCCCCACGCCAGGCAACGGACCTCCCGACCTAACACGCTCTGCGCCCGATCCGCATTTCGGGTGAGGGCTATCACGGAATGCCCCTCCTCCAAAAGGCGCACGCAGAGCGGATTGCCCACAAATCCTGTCGCCCCGGTCATCATGATACGCATCTGTCCCGCTCCTTACCGATGTCGCTCTTCTCTTACAGATTGCCCTGTCGAGAAATTGCTTTCCGTACAAAGGTCACCGCCCTACCTATTTATACGACGGAACCTTCCGTATTGTGATTCTCGACAGGAATCAGGGGTCCTATGGACGCAATACTAGAGGGAGATAGAAAATATCAGAGACGGTGGCATACTCGCAGAACGTTCCACCGATCGAGCGCCAGTCGTACAAAGACCTTGATAGGAGCAAAAAATGTTATCCCCGGAAGAGGTGCAGATCAGGGCAGACGAGATACGCATGAACGGCTATACGCTGATTCCCAATGTCTTCCCTGCCGACAAGATCGCGACGATGCTGGAACGATTCGATCCGCTTCTGGAGGCCAAGAGGGCCAGGGAACAGACGAACCGGGGGGCCAACCGCTTTCAGATGCATCTGCCGTTCGAGGCTCCCTTCGCGGATCCCTTGCTTTATGAGAACCCTGACATCCTGGCGATCAACGAGAATCTGTTCGGCCCCGATCAGATCCTGACCTACTTCGCTTCCGACACGCCCTTCCCCGGCTCCGACTATCAAAAAGTACACATCGACTGCCGGCTGCCCTTCCCAGAGGCCCCCTACGGTGTTCCCACCTACAGTGTGGTGCTGAACATGGCGCTCGTGGACTTTACCGAGGAGAACGGCCCACTGGAACTGTGGCCGGGCGCGACTCACATGATCGCGCAGCCCAAAGACATGGAGCGCATGGCCGCCATGATGCCTTCCGTTCGCCTGCTGCCAAAAGCCGGTGATCTGCTTCTGCGCGATGCACGCGCCTGGCATCGCGGCACCCCGAGTAACGGCACCCGTTCGCGGCCCAATCTGGCGCTGGTGTATTCTCGCGGCTGGTTCCGCTTCGAAGGCACACCCTACCGCATCAAGATCCCACGCGAAACCTACAACGGGTTTTCGGACCGCATGAAATCGATCTGCCGCTACTGCGCCATCCTGGAGCCCGACGGCCATATCTCCGACGCCGCCTAACCTCCCCCACCTTCTAAAGGAGGGGAGAAAATGCGTGCTCTCCTCCATAAAGGGAGAGATTATTCTGGATACCCCTCCTTTAGAAGGAGGGGGTTGGGGGAGGTCGTGCTAACCGATGAGTTTCGTGTAGAGTTGCTGTTGGGTGTCTAGAAGCTCTCCGTAGCGGGTGTGGCGGGCGGCGTCGGGTTGGAAGGTCTGGCCAGTGCGGGCGACGGTGTCGGAGGTAGCGGTGATCAATCCGGCGGCCTCCATGGCGAGCAGGGCTGCGCCTCGGCTGCTGGCTTCCGCTTCGGCGGCGAGGGTGAGCGGCTGGCCCAGGGCGTCGCAAAACATCTGTGTCCATACCGGAGAGTGGCTGAGCGCTCCACCGGAGGCGATGATCTGGTCGGCCTGGGGGAAGAGTTGGTGCAGGCTGCGGGCAGCGAGGGCGAAACGCAGGGCGACGGCCTCCATGGCACAGCGTAAGATCTCTACCGGCTGTGTATCAAGGTTCAGACCGGTCAGAGAGGCGTGCGCGTCCGTATTCCAGCCCATGCTGCGCTCTCCGGCCAGAAATGGCAGAAAGGTCAGGCCATGATCTCCGGGCGCGATTGCGGCGAGTTGTTGCTGAAGTTCGTCTCCTTGTGGCAGTTGGAGGATGTGTGTTAGATAGGCGTAGACATGGCCGCCATCACTGAAAGCCGCCCCGAGGATCGGGCGACGGCTATCGACACGGTAGCGCCATAATCCGGTTGGGAGGGTGGAGTTGGTGGAGGCAGGAGCGGTCGCCTCTTCCCATACGGCGCGAATGGCGCCGGAGGTGCCGAGGTTGATGGCGAGGCGGTCGGGAGAGCTGCAGCCACTGCCGATGTTGCCGCAGGCTCCGTCGCCGACAGCCGGGAAGAACGGCAAGTCCTTCAGCGCAGGCCAGCGCTGCGCGAACTCCGGTGTCAGGCCCTGCACGCTCTGCTTGAGATCGACGATCGGGGAGAGAGTCTCTGCGGGAATCTGGATCGTTGCCAGCGTTTCCAGGTCCCATGTCTGCTTTTCCTGATGAAAAAGGCCTGTTCCCGACGCCATAGAGATCGAAACCTCCAGTGCCTGCATCCCGAACCAGCGCCGAAACAGGTATTCGCTGGGAGAGATCCAGCGTTTCACTTGATAAAACAGTTCTGGCTGCGTCTCACGCAGCCAGACTAACTTCGCAAGGTAGTAGGAGGGATGAATCACGCAGCCGGTGCGTTTATGGATCGCTTCGGCATCGAGATCCGTGCGCAGGCGCTTTGCGATGGCTCCCGCACGCGTATCGGCCCAGTTGTAGATCGGAGTGAGGGGACTGCCGTTCGCATCCACGCCCAACAACGAATGCCAGAATGTCGAAATCCCGATCGCTCGAATCTGTTTCGCCCGTTCCCCTGCCTGATTCAGAGCCTGATCGATACAGGCGCCGACGTAGCCCATCAACTCTTCGGCGGGCATCTCGACGCCGCCGTCCTGGGTCGTGTGCATCTCATAAGGGACCTGCGCCCGCACTCCCTCGACCTCGCGTCCCTGCGTATCCCACATTAGCACCCGTGTCGAAGAGGTGCCTATATCCAGCGTCAACGTCAGCGGTGAATCGCTACCCATGGTCTCGGCCCCACTTTCTTTTTATCAGTTTGCTCCTATCAAGGGAGAAAGAGGATCGAGACGAGGCTGCACAGACCCTCCCTATTGTCGGAAGCAACGGCAGGATCTATCTCCATTGCGGGGGAACGTGGAATTCGGCATCGCCCGCAAGCATCTGGATCAGGTTGATCTGTCCGGCATGGTAGGCCATATTGCGCAGTGGCATCATGATGAGATTCGCCCCGTGAAACTGCCCGCGCGGGTGCTGATACATCCGCTCCAGATCCTCCTCGGTCATCGTCCGAATGGCGGCGGCGAGCGTTGCTCCACTTGCCCGCAACTGCTCCTGAGCGTCGTTTCCACTCGTCAGCACCAGCGGCGGACCTGCTGTTGCCGCAGGAGAGGGCGTTTCGCCGCGCAACCCTGCGGCGATCATCCGATTGACGACCACGCATTCTGCGACCTGCTCCAGTACGGAGCGGGTAGGGGCGCTGCCTTCGGTCTGCGGCTGCCACTGCAGTTTGTCCTCCTGCGTGGTAGCGATAAAATGGGCGAGCGAGTCGATCATGCGCTCGGTCTGAGCCGCCATATACTCGGGAACATGCATCGTTGCGTCTCTTCCTCCCCTATAAGTGGGGACCTGTTCTCTATCGATCAGGGAATCGCCTGGGAAAGGCGTATTCTACTCTGAGGTGCGTCCGCAGTCGTAGATCGGCTTCAGGATGGTCGCCGCTTCGACCACCGATTCCAGGAACTCGGGACCGCTCTGTACCACCGGATGGGTGTTGGCGAAGGCGACGCCGAAAATGGCGTGCTGGCCTTTGACTCGGTGCATGCGATCCGCAAAGGCGCGTAGCGTGTTGGCTTCCAGGGCATGTCCGCGTTTCGGAAGGTCGTCCGCGTCCCGGATTTCATAGCCGAGGATCGTGGGATGCTGCGCCAGATAGCGCTCCAGCGTTTCGGCATCGCGGCGCAGGTTGTCCGCAAACAGCAGCTTCTCGTCCGCGTAGTCCTCCACAAACACGGTGACCCGCACCTGGTGGGCGCTGATGCCGCACCGCAGATGCACGAAGGGCTTGTAGGCGCGCGGAGAAGGGGAGAACGCGACCCAGGTCTCGACAGGCGCATTGACGGTGCGACGCAGATGTTGCGCGACATGCGGATAAAGGGTCTCGCCGACAACGTTCGAGAGTCGCGCCGTCAAAATCTGCCCGATCTGCACGAGTTTCGGCTTGATCTGCGCCCGCAACTGCGGCATCCGCGCCGCGAAGCCCTCGATCTCGAACACGCCGAAATCGTCCGCCGTGAAGCCGGGAAAGACGGCGGACTGCTCGATCTCTTCAAGCGTAGGAATCCCCTCGGTCGCTTGGGTGGTCATGACGCGCTCTCCCCCTGATGTTCCTCGACTCCCGCGCGGTAGATCTCCCAGGCTTCGGCGACCTTCCCGCTCTCGACATCCCCGATGTGCGTGTAGAACCGATACCGCAGACGCAGAGGCGTCTCCGGCGTAATAACGATGGGATCTTCCTGAAAGAAGCCGTAGTTGGGCGCGATGGGGCCGTAGTCGCGGGTGAACCAGTTGGTCGGGAAGTGGGGATTTTCCGGGTGATCGAAAATGGCGATGCCGCAGTCCTGCCGCCCAAGCCGACCGGAACAGTCCACCCACGCCGACCGCTTCTTGTAGGTGCCACGCTCCTGGATGCCGCCTTCGGCGTTGGTGATCTTACCGCCCGTCTTGCTCGTGATTCCTTCCGCAACGCGGATGCTCGGCAGGCCAGCCTCGTTCGTCGGGTGCAGCTCCACGACCTGGCCAGCAGGCGCGAATAGCGTCAGATCAAGATCGAAAACCCGGTCCGCGCTGGGCTGTTCGTAGAAGGTGAAAGTACGGGTATCGGTCAGTGTTTTTACCCCTGTCACCGAGATCCATTCGTTGCGTGCCGTGAAGGCAGCATGGTCGCCGCTCGTTTCCAGGTGATCGAAACCCGTATGGAGAATGCGGCCACTGGTAGGGCGTTCCAGCCAGAAATCGTCTCCGTTAACGCGTGCATGCCCGATCCAGATGCCATGATGATGGCGGTGATCGTTCGGCTCATCCGCAACCAGGGACAGCCCGTTGGCGGCGCGAATCGGGTACAGGTAGGGCTTCCAGTGCGGCGCACCGAACTGATAGCGTGTATACTCCTGTCCGCCGATGCGAATCACCAGTTGGGCGCTCTCTTCACGTATCTCTACCATAATAACGCTCTTCCTCTCTCGTGCTCTCCTTCATATTACCTTAAATCCGGATTCGCGTGGTCAGGAATCGGCGGCACGAATGGGAGATTTGAGGACGAGGGGCAGCCCGCTCACCAGGAAGACGACCTCATCGGCCGCCGCCGCGACCTGCTGGTTCGCGCGGCCAGCGATGTCCTGAAACAGGCGGCCGAGCGCGCTCATCGGGTGCAGGCCCATGCCGACCTCGTTGGTTACGATCAGCACGGTCGCCGAACCTGACCGCGCGGCGGTGAGCAGTGCGCAGATCGCCTGATCAACACCCGCTTCGATCTCCTCCGCGGGCACATCGCCAGCCGCGAGCAGATGATTGCTGACGAACAGGGTCAGGCAGTCGAGCAGTACGAAAGCGAACTCGTTGCCGTGTGCGGCGATGATTGCGGCCGCTTCCAGAGGCGTTTCGAGCGTGGTCCAGTCGGCAGGTCGATCCTGTCGATGCCGTGAGATACGGGCTGTCATTTCGTCATCCGACTCTTCTGCGGTGGCGACGAATAGCACTTTTCCGCCCGTCTCGCGGGCAGCCTGTTCGGCACGCTGCTGCGCGAAACGGCTCTTGCCGCTGCGCGCCCCACCGATTACTAGAATCAATTTTGCCTGTTCGCTCACGGTTTTGTTCCCTCTTTTTCCGCCTGCTTCCAGTTCAGTTCCGGGTGCAGATACCGGGCTAACGCCTCCACGCCCCGCGCAAGCCGAGGGGAGGGTCGAACCAGCGTCCCATCTTCCGGTTCGTCGGAATAGAGTCGGTTGTTTTGTATTGCCGGAACGCTCTGCGCCCAGCCTGGCATGTTCCGCACTTTCGCGGTAAGGCCCTTGCTACATAGGATCACTTCGGGTTTGCGCAGCGCCACCTCTTCCGGAGAGATGATATTGGTGGCGATGGGCTTGTCCACGATATTCTGTCCACCGGCCTGCGTGATGAGTGCATTGATGAAGGAGTCCGGCCCCGTAGTGTAGATCGGATCGGTGCCATACAGCATCAGCACACGCGGCCGATGCGTAGCCTGCGCGACCATCGCCTGCACGGCTGCCAGTCTCTTCTGCATCTCGGCCACGATCTGCTCCGCCTTTGTCTCCGCACCGACCGCCTGCCCCAGCAGGCGGATGGAGGCATAGGTGTCGTCCAGGTTCTTCGGATCGACGACCAGGACGGGAACATGCAGCGCCTCCAATGCGGCGATAGGCGTCTGGTTGAGGCTGCCGATAGCGACGACAAGGTCAGGCTTCTGCGCCATGATCTGCTCGGGATCGGAGGTCAGCACATTGCCGATGGTCGGCTTCCGCTTCACTTCCGGGGGATAGTCATCGGCGGTCGTGACCGCCACAATCCGGTCACCCGCTCCCAGGGCGTAGAGCACTTCGGTCTCGCTCGGAATCAACGAGACGATCCGTCGGGGCGCCGCTTTCAGCACGAGAAGATGCCCTCTCGCGTCGGTCAGCGTGCGCGGAAATCCGGTCGGAACCTGCGCAGGAACCGCTCCGACGTCTTTTCCTGCATCACGGTGGCATCCCATTCCTACCATTCCGGCTAGCAGGCCCATCCACGCCAAAAATCGTCGCATCGTTCTTCCTTCCTCTCTCTGCTTTGACGATGGCTGGAGAGAATACGGCGGTGGCGGCTTTTGTCCGCAACCTCAGAGATACCGCACAGCTCCCCCAGTTGTCAAGCCAGGCAAGGACAAAAGTAAACGGCAGGTTACAATTTTATTCAAAAGGCAGGTTGCGGAAGTAATTAGGGGTAGCAAGGGAGTAGAATGGAGTGTTACGAAACGAATATTCGTGCCACAGAGTTCTCTGCACTATACAGAGTTTTCTGCATTAGAAGGAAGGAGTTTGCTATGCTTACCTACCAAGTTGAACCGAACTACCGACGTCGTGCCGACAGCAAGGGATTTACCCTCATCGAACTGCTCGTGGTGATCGCCATTATCGCCATTCTAGCCGCTATTCTCTTTCCCGTCTTCGCGCAGGCCCGCGAAAAGGCGCGGCAGACTGCCTGCCTCTCCAATATGCGCCAATTATCGACAGCAGCCAAGATGTATATGGAAGATTTCGACGGCGCACTCTATCACCACCATGAAGGTTTCGTCCTCGACGATGGCACCCAACTCGAAACGCTGCCGGCTACCCTGGACGGCTGCAAGGGAGGCGGTGCGGGCAACAGCAACGCCGAAAAGCCCTGGGCTATCTTCTTTCAGCCCTATATGAAGAACCGCCAACTGCTGTTCTGCCCTTCGGATGGAAGTCCAAAGTCGCAGCATCAAGTTGACAACATCAAGGATTACAATGGCGGCGTGACGGTTCTGGGCGACGAGTGCACCGCCGCTCCCAATGGGGAGCAGTGTCTGGCGGAAAAGAACAACTGGGCGATGTGGAACTACGCGCTCAACTCCATCTTCACCCACAAATCCTGTCGCTACATCAAAGAAGGCGTTTTGCCTGGGTTCGCTACAGATCCGGTTATTAGCAGCCTGCAAGACCCGAGCCTCATTATGTTTTCGGAGCGCAACTCCGCCGGCCTGGACGATCCTACCTCCGACTTCTACTATGTGCCGCAGGACGATTACGATACCTGGCCTGGCGAAGCGGCTCTCGTCCGCTGGGGAACCGGCACGCATGCCAACGAGGGCTGGATAAAGTACGATCGGCATAGTGGCGGCGCGAACTATATCTACTTCGATGGGCATGTGAAATGGATGCGCTGGGGGCGCGCTCGAATCGACCAGTATCCGGACCATGTCGTTCGTTTCCCTCTTTCCAATCCGCCCCAGTAGACAGCCCCGTTAGCACAACGATAAGTTTTTTAGGAGGCTCTTCAAGTCGTTTATGTGAGTAGGTAAGCATATTTTTTAGTCTGCACTAAAAAAATAGAATAGCATAATGTATTTTGCCTTTTAGTCATGGTATAATTCTGACGTCAGTGGAGGTCGTTCAATCGTCCCGTCTCCAGCGCGCACGCAGGGAGAAGGGAGGGTGGAAACCTTAACTGACGTCGCTTTCCTTCAGGAGGATATACTATGTTTTCTCAGAACGCACGCGAGCGCCGCGCTTTCACGCTCATCGAACTGCTTGTAGTTATCGCCATTATCGCCATTCTGGCCGCTATTCTCTTTCCCGTCTTCACGCAAGCCCGTGAGAAGGCGCGGCAGACAGCCTGCCTCTCCAATCTCCGCCAAGTCGGTCTTTCCATGCAGATGTATGCTCAGGACTATGACGAAACCTTTGCCAATACCGAGTTTGGAGGAACTGTCGATGATGCGCACGAATACTACTGGGGTGACATGCTTCAGCCGTATATGAAGAACTGGCAGATGCTCCAGTGTCCAGACGCCAGCCAGAAGATTGTTTTCAAGACCGGAGCGACCACCTACAGCCAGCAATGGTCGTACCACTACGGCATCAATGACATCATTGCCCAGGACTGCTCCGCCGCAGACGATCCGTCGTGTCGCCACATCGGCATCGCCGGACACGCGATGGCAGCGATCAATACCCCCAGTTCCACCATTCTCATCGCCGACAACCTTCCCAGCACTGTAGACACGGGAGATGGCGACGATACGACTCTTGGTCATGGGCGGCACGAGATCAACTGGCAGTGGGGACACCGTGACTCAACCCGCCTCTCTTTGGGCGGAAAGTCGCAAGACGGATATTCGCGCCATAGTGACGGCTTCGTATATGTGTTGGGGGATGGGCACGCAAAATGGCGGAAGAGGCAAAAGCTGGCGAACGGGACCTTTGTCGTGGGCACAAAGGATGACGAGTGGCTGGCGAACGCACCGTAACAGAAAACTGGCCTCGATACCTCTATATTAAGTTCTGGTTAAGGCAAGGTTAAGGCATTGCAGGGTCGGGTAAACTAGAGTTGTTTTCAAGGTTTTCCCCACGAAAGGCTCTTTAGAATGACCCGACAACGCCCCGCATTTACGCTGATCGAACTGCTCGTCGTGATCGCGATTATCGCGATTCTGGCGGCGATCCTTTTCCCTGTCTTTGCACAGGCGCGCGAGAAGGCGCGGGCCACCTCCTGCCTCTCCAATATGAAGCAGCTCGGGACCGCAGAACAGATGTACGTCCAGGACTACGACGAGCACAACTTCTACCGAGCAAGCGCTGCGGCTCCCACACCCTGGCGCAGCAACGCCGTCATCACCGATTCCAACCTGCGCGCCCAGGCCTCCTGGTGGAATCTACTGTTGCCCTATATCAAGAACAATCAGGTCTTTACCTGCCCCAGCGATGCTGGCCCGACGTTGAGTAAAGACCTGAGCCTACGTCTCACGATCAAGCGCTCTTACATGGCGCTCGCCACCGCCGAGTCTCTTACACTCTCGCAGGTCGATAATACGGTCGATACAATGGTCATTACCGAGAAATGGGACAAGGACTATACGGGAGTGCGCTCCGATAGCTGGATCGAGCCTTTCAATGGCGACCTCAGCATTGATGCCAAGGCGCCGGATCGGATATTCACCGCTGCTAATCGCCACTCTGGGCGCCTCAATGCGACCTTTCTGGACGGGCATGCGAAGTCGTTGAGCCCTGGTCAGATTTTGAACAGCAAAGACATGACAGGCTGTGACCTGGTCTACCTCTACCCTTCCCTTGGCATGGGCGTCACCAATGCCAGCACGGTGCCCACCCAGCCCAACGTGTGCAATCCGATCAGTCCCTCCCACTTCACCTATCCCTGACCCGCCGG
Source organism: Chthonomonadaceae bacterium (assembly GCA_043762265.1). Lineage (GTDB taxonomy): Bacteria > Armatimonadota > Chthonomonadetes > Chthonomonadales > Chthonomonadaceae > JANXLO01. The sequence continues at coordinate 12,674 of JAYUMV010000361.1, forward strand.
CAGGTTCGTCCTGTTATTTGTGGGCGGAGTCTGCGGGGGCGAAACGGCGCACGGTCGCGGAGAGCTTTTTCCAATGGGGACTGAAGCCGTATTTAAGCATTTCCTGGTAGGTCTTATCGTAGGGCCAACCGGCGATATGTTCCCGGTAGATGCCGATCATGGTGCCGGTTCGGTCGGCCCCGTGCTGGCAATGCACAAAGACCGGCTGTTGCGCAGGGTCCGCAATGGTCGCTAGAAGAGTCTGGATCTGCTTCTCGGTCGGCGGCTCGCCGCTCATCGGCAGATTGATGAAATGCACTCCCATCCGGTCCAACTGCGTCCGCTCTTTCGCGACGGTTTTGGGCGCGATACGAAGATCGATCACCGTCTTGATGCCCATCTTCTGGAGGGCGTTCAGGCCTTCCGGGGTTGGGGCCGCGCCACGAAATAGCGCCGGTGTGACGGCATGGAAATTCGGCAGATCGACCTTGGAGACAGCGGGCGTGACGACGGGAGCCACCGTCGTTGGCGGCATCACGGGCAGTGGCATTGGGTTTGCGGTTGCGGCAGCAGGCGGAGGCGCACTCGTCGAAACCGCCTGGACAGAAGGTTTCTGCGTTTCTTTGGCGCACGAGCAGAGCGCGAACAGGGAAGCGCCACATAGCAGCATGGTGGCGAGAGAGCGATTTCGGGGCAACCTGTTTGTGTGGAAAATCATGGCTTTCCTGTAAAAGACCGAAGTCTGTATTCCTGGTGTGGCACGTATCTATTATAACACGCGTGAAAGGAGAAACGCATGCACGAGACGACCTTTCGCCCCCATTCACCTCTCCCCTCCTGCCCGCACTGCGGCTCTGTGGCCTGGCCCAACTCTCGGTGCATTCCCTGCCCTGACTCACCTGAACATTCCCTGAGTCGTCGGCAAACAACGTTTTTGGTGTTTGGGCTCGGTTCTTGCCGACGACATTTGCTGGCCAAACCGTTTACACCGGGTTGCGCGGTTATGCGGTTATGCGGTTACGCGGTTACGCCGGGCTAAAGCCCTGCGCTAGAGGCACAGAGTGCCCAAGGCCCGCGTTCGCGGGCACGTTTTACTCTTGGTCAGTCGGATCCTCGTCAACGGATTCTGCTTCCCACCAGAGGGAACCGTTGTGGTGATGCTCCTCCTGATTTTGAATGTACGCAACGACCCGGGATTTGTGGCTCGGACTCACACCGAAAATGGCGCAGCCCGACTGCCACCGGAAGAAGGAGCCTGGGAGGAGGTTGTGCTGGATCAGATGCGATGACCCACCTTTGACATGCTGCATGAATCGAGCGATGGATACAGTCGTAGACATGCGGACCAACAGGTGGACATGATCCTCTATCCCTCCTACGGCCAGCACCTCACACCCATCGTTGTGAGCGACGGTTTGGAGGTAGCGATGGACATCAGAAGTGATTTCGGGCTTGATCCAGGGCATGCGCTCATGAGTTGTCCAGACAAAATGCATGAGGGCTCGATTTTTGACATGCGACATGCTGGATCCTTCCGCTTTGCAGGGTGCCCACTTCAGTGGGTCTTGGGCACTCTGTGCCTCTAGCGTAGGGCTTTAGCCCGGCGTAACCGCGTAACCGGCGTAACCGGCGTAACCGGCGTAACCTGGTTGGGCTACTGATATTTGCCGCTGTAGAGTTGGATCTTTTCCGGGTCAGAATAGTGCGAATTGGGCAAGATTGCACTGCGCATCAGATAGACACTCACCTCCTTGACACGCTCCTCGGAGGAGTGGGTGCTGTTCCAGAGGTTCCCCAGATAGGCGGCGTAGACGACGCTCTGGTTGGGATCGCTTTGATCCGACATATTCATCAGGTATTTACGCCAGCGCTCATTGTAGTAGGTAGCCGAGATAAGCGAGGGCGCCGCATAAGTGACGGGCGAAAGCTGGGATTTAAGATCGACCTCTCGGCCGTTTTGCAGCACCGCTGGCACCACCAGCCAGCCCTGAGTCTGCATGGGATCCGGAGCGAACAGTTCCCAACTCTGATCCATTCTCACCACCTCCCCGATCCAGTTCCAGGTCACAGGAAAGAGGGGAAGGTAGCGAGGGAAATTGGTCATGCGCACATTCCAGCACAGCACATAGAACAGGTAGAAGGCGGCGAGGCACTGGATCGCACGCGGCAGATGCGTACTGACGGATTGTGGACGCAGCCTTTCGCGCCAGATTGCCGCTCGGGCAGACAGCCCGGAGGCGAAGGCAGGAGGCTGCGGGTGCGGCAAGCGTGCCGTCAGGCGGAAGAGGTTCTGCCAGAAAAAGTCCGGCATCAGCACCAGCCAGGCCAACGCGCCGAGGATCGGAAACAGACCCAGTTCCAGACAGAGGCCCAGCGAGATATGAAAACCCATGTAGGCCAGCACGACTACGGTGCGGAGAGGACCGGAGAAGGCGGAAGCCAGGAGGAGAAACGGAGCCAGAAATTCGAGGTTCCAGGCGAGGAATGTCAGCGTCTTCAACATATCCGGGTAGTGCAGCAGCGCCTTCGCCAAAGGGGTCGCGAACTGGCCGAGGCTCAGCGCATAGTAGATCGCGCTATGCTCTGTGCGCCAGGTAGCGCCGGTCTTGAGCAAGGCTCCGAAGAGGTAGATGATCGCGATCTGCGCGATCAGCGCGACCGTGCCGACCGAGAAGATGCGTTGCGGCAGAGGCGCATTCGTTTTGTCCAGCGCACGATCTACCGACCAGCGCAGGCCGAGCGGCAAAAACATCGCCCAGAAAGCCAGCACGCGCAGCATCGTGTCGAACCCGGTCAGAACCAGTACATTGCGATTTTGCAGCGAGATCACCAGCAGCCAGCAGACCACCGAGGCCGTACGGGTCCGGTAGCCGACGAGCAGCGACAGCGCAAACAGGGCTTCGAGGAGAAACAGCGCCAATACCAGCGGCATCGCCGGATGCAGGGTATGAATGGACCACCACCAGTGCTGCTGTTGGTACAGGGAGACCAGAGCGACCGGAAGGATCCCGGCATCCGTATAGTGGGCCTTCAGATCCTGCGCCCGATAGAGCAGATCCAATATCAACATCACGGCCAGACAGATGCGGAACAGCGCCAGCGAGCGCACATCGATCCCGAAGATCTTCTCCGCTATCCCATAGATCCCCCCCAAGGGTTCCGGCGCACTCGCCGACGGCGTCTCCTCCGAACTATCCGGAACAGAGGGAGCAGGCTCCGGCTTCTTGAAACGGGCCAGATGGGCCAGCGGAGAGGTCGGGCCGGAAAAGACGCCATGAGAACGTGCGCTTGTCCGTGCGATGAGGCGAATCGACGCCATGGATTTCAATCTCCTGGGGGATAGGGTGGGGCCGGATGACCTGGGCAAATCATCCGGCCCATCGGGCTACGCGGAGAGGGCGGTGGGAGTGGCCGGAACGGCCTGCGGGACCGGGACAACAACACGCGAGGCGAGCATATGGAGCAGGTGGACGTGCGCAGCGGAACTCCAGAGGCAGTCGCGGCGATTCCAGTAGGCGCAATAGGCCTGCCTGCCGTCTATCGTCGGAACCCATTCGTCCTCCCCGTTGCCGGTGAAAAGAACGACCCGCGTGTAGGGTTTGATCGCGACCTCATCGCGGAAAACATACATCTCCTGCGCCATCCTGAGGGGATCTCCATCCAGATAGGCATCTGTGCAGAGCGCCCAACCGCGCAGACTTACGGTGACCAATCCCTGATTCTGCAGTACGATATATTCGCCCTGCGAATTTAACGCCGGATGCACCTCGATGATCTTTAACATCGCTGCTCCTCCCTTAGGGTCGTTCAGGTTTGCACTATTATAGACGTTTTTGAACGAGAAATGGAAGCCTTCCCGTTGGCGTCGTGTCAACGGGAAGGCTAGGCTGGGATATACCCGTTAAGAGCAGCCGAAGACGGAGCCGCAGTTGAGGCACTTGAAGCAGGCGCCGTTGCGCACCATCAGGCTGCCGCATTCGGTACAGATCGGGGCGTCGGCCTGATTCTGGAACGTCTCTTTCTCATGCTCGGTGAGGGAGAGCTTCGGCGCGGTCGCTGTCAGTGTCAGATGCGGGCGTTCGGCACTCGCAGTCTCCGCCACGGCTCCATCCTCTTCGCTCTGGCCATTGGTCAGAGAGGGTTGAGTCGCGTCGTCCGTGCGGTTCAGGAACTTGCTGCCCAGCCAGCGGAAGATATAGTCCATGATCGACTTCGCGAACCGGATATTGGCGTTGTTGGTGACGCCGGACGGCTCGAAGCGGGCATGGGCGAACTTGTCCACCAGGGTAGGCAGCGGCACACCGTACTGGAGGGCCAGCGAGATCGCGGTAGCGAAGGAGTCCATCAGGCCGGAGATCGTCGAGCCCTCTTTGCTCATCGTCAGGAAGATCTCGCCCGGCGTGCCGTCCTCATACATGCCGACCGTGATATAGCCCTCATGGCCTGCGATGCTGAACTTGTGCGTGATACTGGCGCGCTCATCCGGCAGTTTGCGGCGCATCGGCTTGTTGACGGTCACGATCTGCGTGAGCATCTCCGGCGCGGCGACCGCCTCTTCGACCCCTTCGGTCGTTCGGGTGGTCATCAGCGGCTGGGTGCGCTTGGAGCCGTCGCGGTAGATGGCGATCGCCTTCAGGCCCAGTTTCCAGCCTTCGACATAGGTGTTGACGATCTCTTCGGCGGTCGCCTCGGTCGGCATGTTGACGGTCTTGGAGATAGCGCCCGAGAGGAACGGCTGCGCCGCCGCCATCATGCGGATATGGCCCTTGTAATGGATCGAGCGCAC
>JAYUMV010000362.1:0-20600 GCA_043762265.1 Chthonomonadaceae bacterium
GCCATCCGACTTGGCACGGCGCTCCCTTGCATCTCAAGGATCCGGCTACCCACGGTCTGCCTGACGCACAGTGGGAAGGCATTGACCCCAGGGAGAAGAAGGTCGAGGTGCGCTGCTGGCACCATCTGCATTTCCAGAAGGACCGCCACCAGAAGGTGAGCCTCTTCCAAGTGGTTCGCCATGGGGCTGCTGCGACCAAGCGTGACCCGAAGGTGAGTTGGTTTCTGTTTTGGGGCGAAGCGCCTCCTGCACCCGAGGAGGTTCCCAGCCTCTACGCACGTCGCTACAACCTGGAACATGCTTACCGAACGGCCAAGCAGGGTCTGCTCTGGGAGACGCCGCGCCTTCGGACGCCTGAGCAGTTTGAGCGCTGGACCGATGTTGTCTCGGTGGTGCGTAACACCTTGTTTCTGGCACGCGATCTGGTAGAGGCGCAGCGGCGGCCCTGGGAGCGAGAGTGCCGTGCGCGTACTCCCGAACAGGTGCGGCGGGCGATGGGGCGAATAATAGCGCAGTTGGGAACGCCCGCTCGCTTGTGCCGACCGCGTGGTTATTCTCCGGGCTGGCCGTCAGGCCGCTCACGCAAGCCGGTGACCACCTACAAGGTGGTCTACAAGGCTTGCGAGAAGACCGAAAAGGTAGGAAAACCGCCCTCTTCGGACGTTCCACCGGCTTCCGTCGCGGCCTAAAGTCGAGGCGAAGCAAGAATCAGGCAGACGGTTGAGCAACTCGGCAAGACCGAGGCGATTGCCAACGTCAGCCGGATAGTCTAAACGTCAACTCGAAGAAAACCTACGCTCTGATGGCTTGTACGGCGATTGCCATGACCGCCTCCCTCGCACTCCCGCAGCACGCGACTGCTCAAGTTCGCCTCAGTCAGCGACGGTTCAATAGCCCGCCGCCCATGCGCCGCAACGCGCCGGGATTGATCTACGGCGCACCTCCGACTTTCGGTGGTGGAAGCAATCCAGGTTTCGGTGGTGGTGGAGGCAATTCGCACGGAATGTAAGCTCGGCTCACACCAGGACTGTCCAAGGTTTGCACAGAACACGCAGAGAAAGCATCGCCGCCTCATCGATTGTTTGCGGGCAAGGGTAGGAGAGACGGAACCTTCTCTAAGAAACGTCTGTTTTCGAACGGCGCAAGGCGTTGAGGGCGACGCCTAGAATGACCAGCGCAGCGCCCAGTTCGCCACGTGTCGTCATGGTTTCGTGGCGAAACAGCCAGCCCGAGAGCGGCCCGAACAGCGGCTGAATGAGGATGAACGCTCCCAGCACCGAAACGGGATAACGCTCCATCAGCCGAAACCAGACGCCATAGCCGACCGCAGAGCAGATCAGGCTGAGATAGAGCACGCTGCCCCACACCCCCCACGACACGACCGGAGGATGGTGGACCAACTCCCACCCTACGCCGGGCAGGAGCAGCAGCGAGCCAAGCAGCATCTCGATAGCGACGACGAACAGGCCGGGATAGCGACTGGTGAGGCGTTTGGCGGTCACACTGCCGGTGGTCTCGATGCAGAGCGCGATCAGCGCGATGAGATTGCCTGCACTGCCCCGACCGACGATGAGCCAGATGCCGAGCAGGCCCACCCAGAGCCCGATCCACTGCTGTCGAGAGAGATATTCGCGCAGAAAGAGGCGGGCGAAGAGAGCAATCAGGATCGGCTCGCAGGCGGTCAGGAGGACAGCATCGGTGGCGGTCGTACGTTTGACCCCCGTATAGTAGATCCCGTAGGTGAGCACGATCCCGAGCAGCGCCAGCGCCAGAAAGTCGGTCCAGTCCCGTCGGCGCACCTCCGGGAATTTGCCCTGTGCGCGGGCCATTCCCAACAACAGTACCCCAGCCGGAGCGAAGCGGAGCGTGGTGAGCGTCATGGGTCCAAAAACTTCCAGCGCATTCTTCGAGGCTACCGTGGAGGCGGACCAGAGCAGGTTGATTCCGACCAGAGCGCAGATCGCTCCCACGGAGAGGGTCTTGCTGACAGAACGCGAGGGAGAGGAGACGATTTCGACGAGTTCCTGATCGCTCACGCGGAGGGCCTATGGTAGAAAGGCAGTTCCACGACTGTCGCTGTGCCCTGCACGCCGTCATCGCCGATAGTGAGGCGAGTGCCCGGCTCGCGATGCTCATGGCGCACATAACCCAGGGCGATCGCCCTGTCTTCGGCCGCAGGTGAGGCCACGATTATGCTGGTAAGCCGCCCTGTCTCACGAGGGTTCTCTGTATCGGAAACGAAGAACAGCTTCGATCCGGGCGCAGGCAGGTTCGGGCCGTCCAGGATTAAGCCGGTCAGAGCGCGGTTGGTATGTCCGCGCGCATCGATCCGAGCGACGATCTCCTGACCGACATAGCAGCCTTTCGTCAGGCTGATCGCGTTTGCCAGATTGGCTTCGGGCGCGAGCACCGTCTCGTCCATATCGATGCCGTAGCACGGTAGTCCCGCCTCCACGCGCAGCGTCTCCGCCGTCGCAGGATCGATCTCCCAGGCCGACAGCGAATTGAGAGCGTCCTCGACGATCTGTCTGCTCACTTTTGCCAGGTAGAGATCGAGGCCGCCGCTCCCGGTATGATCGGCCTGTAGCGTCCGGCAGGCGAATTCGATCGCAGTCCAGAACGTTGCGCCGCGCTTCGCCCGCGAGACCCAGGTAGCGCGATTGAGCAGCGTCGCCGCCTCCGGCCCCTGCAAAGTGATCGCCTCGACTTTCGCGCTGACGTCGGCCAGGACGACATCCTCCATGATGAGCAGGCGGTCAAGATGGGCCAGAATGCGGGCGACCGTCGTCTGTGGCAGTTCCGCCAGCAGAAAATCCTGCCCCTGCATCCCTATCCCTGCGGCCAGAGGATGCGTTCCAGCGACTGTGATGAGGACGCCATCGGAGAGCAGATGCCCGGTAGCGTCCAAAAAGCAGACCGGCAGTCTCTCGGCCTGACCTTGTGCGAGCAGGCGCGTGTCGTTGCTGACCATGCCCTGCAGCCAGGTGAAGCGGTCCGGCCCACTGATCGCCAGAAAGCCGATCTCTTCGCGTCTCCACCACCCGATACTCTTCCGCACTGTCTGATAGGGGCCTTCGAATGCTGCCATAGGATTCCGACTTTCTGACGATCTATCGATCACAGGTTACGGGCGGCGACCGTGGCCGACGCCTGCGCCAGCGGCTTCACGACGACTTCGTCGATGTTGACATGCGCAGGCCGCGTCACGACCCACTGGATCACATCGGCGACATCCGCCGCAACCAGCGGCTGTAAGCCCGCATAGACCTTCTTTGCGCGCTCCTCGTCCCCCGCGAAACGCACCACACTGAACTCGGTCTCGACCATTCCAGGAGCGACTTCCGTAACACGGATGGGCTTGCCGACCAGTTCCAGGCGCATGACCTGCGTGATCGCCTTGACCGCGAACTTGACGGCGTTGTAACCGGCTCCACCGGGATAGGGTTCGCGCCCCGCAATGCTGCCGATGTTCACGACATGGCCTGCACCGCTGGCCTCCAGCTTCGGCAGCAGCGTGCGCGTGACCCGCATCAGCCCCATCACATTGGTGTCGTACATCCGCTGCCAGTCTTCGTCCTTCGAATCCGCGAACTTGTCGAGGCCGAGCGCTCCGCCCGCGTTGTTGACCAGCACATGGACCTCCGGGATCTGCGCACAGAACGCCTCCACACTGGCCGCATCCGTCACGTCCAGTGACAGACAGACCGCGCCCAGCGACTCCCCGATCTCCTGTACCTTCTCCAGACGCCGTGCGCCCAGCACCAGCGCAAACCCCGCGTTGTGCAGCGCGACGGCCGTCGCTGCCCCGATCCCACTGCTTGCCCCCGTCACTACCGCAACCCGCTTTGTACCTTCTGCCACGAGCGTTGCCCTCTTTCTATGCTCAAAATCGTCTGTGTCACCCCTCCGACACCGTACCGCCATGTTTCGCTACCGACACAGGTTTTCCCTACCGCAGAACGCCTCGGCTAAGGTTTTGCGGGACGCACCCAGATCCATTGGCTTCCCTCGCTGTGTCTGCCTTCCGGGTCCCGAACCATGAGTTTCACCTCATAGGAGCCGGGCTTTTTGTAGGAATGGGCGGCGATCTGACCTTCCTGCCCTCCGCCGTCGCCGAACTCCCAGTAGTAGCGCAACATCCCTGGGCGACTCAGGCCCACATCGAGATTCACCGATTCTCCGGCTTTCACCGTCGTGTGTGGTATCGAGAGAAAGGGCACGGCGGCCACTCCTTCGGTCGGAGCTTTCAGCCGCACAGTCTGTTCTCCCCAACGTCCCTGTTTGTCGAACACGCGCACCGTCCAGCGCTCCTCTTTGCCCGGCGTTATCAGCGTGGTCTCCAGCGCGCCTGTGACTTCGGTGGCCATGCCATCAAACTCCTGATACGCGACGACGCCTACATTATCGCGCGGTTCGGAGCATTGAAGAATGGCCAGCGCAATGCCGGGGCCACCCGGTTGCGAGACAGCGAACTGCAAGCGAAACTTGCCCGCCTCTATGGGCATGGCTCCCGGTGGTGTCAGCAGCGTGACGAGGGGAGGCTTCCCGGCAGGGGCGCGCTCGGCGGGCTTGCGGAAGAACGGACATACGCGCAGCATCAGGGCGCTCGGGCGGTCCAGTCGCGTCTCTTCGGTGGGGAACTGATCCGGCATGGCGACGCCGCGCCACCCACGAAAACTGTTGCCCATCAGGTTGCCATTGAAGTTCAGGTCGTTAAGATAGCAGTGCTGGAGCGTGAAGGCGTGGCCCAGTTCGTGGGCTACGGCGCCCACATGCACGGCAACGAGCGAACTGATGGCGTCGCCCTCATACGCAGCAAAAGATTTGTGCAGAACGAGTGGGTTCGGGCCGATTTCCGGCACAATCAGACCAGTATAGGAGCGGTGATCGTGCAGCAGTTTGGGATCTGCCAGAGCGAGTGTGTCTGCCGAGCAGACCACCATCCCGCTCTCGAATTCGCAGTTGCCCTGCGCCGTACCGTTGTGAATGCTGCCGTCCGGAAGCTGGTCCTGCGCTTCGACGATACAGAGCCAGACCTCACCCGGTCGATACGCAGGAAACCCGGCTGCCTTGATGGCGGCCTCCGCGTGCTGCCAGTAGTTGCCGATGGCATATTTTGCGTGCCCGGTGCCTGCGAACTCCGCTGCCGTCAACGGGGAGCGCACCAAATGGACATCAGGCAGTCCCTCGATACCTGTCTCATACGCGAACGTCATGCGCCCGAAGCCGTTGCGCTCCATCTGATCCGCATAGAACGTCTGAATCCAGTTCAACAACACGCCTGTCTTCGTGCGATAGCGGGCAATCGGTTGCCGATCCGACGGAATGATATAGGCGACTCGCACCCGATAGAGAGCAGCCCGCGCTTCACCCCGCATACTGGGTGCGGCCTGCGCCTCACCATTCGCCCCCAACACCAGAGCCATCACAACCCAGAGAGCAAAAACTCTGTGCCAGAGAGTCAAACGTGCCTCCTTGATCTCTAAAACCTGTCTCACTCTTCAGATAGGCGTTCTAACTGAGTGACCCATTCGTTAAAATGTGGGCAAGCTTCCCTCACGTGTTGGTGGTTTCGCGAACGTCCAACTTCATTTTTTATTGAATTCCGTAATGTCTGCCAAGGAATGATGCCGCCCTGCCCATTCCAAAGGAGGGCGGCAGTCGCGAAAACCATATATTGTCGGAGGTGCGGCTTCAAAACTTGCGTAACGAAATACAGCTCCGTCTGTCCCTCACATAGTACTCTTAACTCAATATGTCTCATTGCGGACCGCCCCCGGTCACCTGCATTTCATAGAGCGTTCCCAGGTTATATTCGTTAAGCCAATCTCCCAGTTCCTCCCGCGAGAGACGATGAAATAGGGACCGCCCATCCCCTTGCGCATCTTCCTCCCGTTCTACAACAACTATGTCTTCGGGAGAGAACTCAGATATCAGTCTGGGAGACTGAGTCGCGACGATTACCTGACGCCGTAAGGAGGCAGCCTTAATCATGGAACCCATCAGCCCAACAGCACTCGGATGCAGGCCTAGTTCCGGTTCATCGATCATTATTATCCCAGGCATCATCTCTTCAGGTTGAAGTAAGGCAGTGATCAGAGCGATAGCGCGTAGCGACCCATCAGACAATTAATGTGCGCCAAATTCGTGGTCCGGGTTACGATCTCGCCAACGGAGTTGAATGCGTCCACTGTTCAGACGATCAGGTTCCAAGACGAAGTCACTGAGGTAGGGAACAGCCAGGCGCACCGTCGAGAGAATGCGCGCATAGTGTTGCGGTTTTGTCTCACGCAGCATGTAGAGGAAAGCTGCCAGATTACCACCGGTACTCATAAGGTGTCGGTTGCGAGCAACGTCTTGTGAAGTACGCATGGAGGAGTCTTCAGAGGTGTCATGAAAATGGTAAGCCTGTACTTCGTTCAGGCGTTGCATAAACGTACGAGCAACCTTACTACCCTCCCCTTCCTTAGATCCCTCTTTTGAGAGCTTTACCAATTTCGTCTCTAAATGACCTGATCCAAGATTTCGATCATAGGCAATGGGCCTGTCGGCATTTTGAAATTGGATATATTCGTAGGCAAACAGTAATGTATCTGGTGCAGCAAAAGCCAGGTTAAAACCGTACTTACTGACGTTGTCTGCGCCTTCGAATTCGAGTACGGCATGTAATGCCGCCGTTTGCTGCGGGCCGTAGTGGAGTATAGACGAGCCGCCGCCGCCACGGGCGATGTAAAGTTGAAGGCTTCCAGATAGCATAAAATTTAGCATCTGGAAGAACGAGATAAAGTTGGACTTTCCAGAGCCATTTGCTCCAACCAAGACCGTTAAGTCCGTCAATTCGAGATCAAGTTGCTGTATTGAGCGGTATCCCTCTATTCTAACGTGGCGTAGTTTCTCCATAGTGATCATTCCTAACATTCCACAAGTTCATGCTTCTCGTATTCTATCGCCCTTATGATCGAGAACCTCATTGTTTCTCTATTATGGCATGGGAGTAAGCATGAATGTAGGGAGGCGAGATGTTCGGCTCTTTGGCCGAAAGTGGGTATTGATTATGAACAAGGAAAAGGCCGTCCGATGGCGATTCGGACGGCCGTGCGAACAGGAACCGGATCAGGGCTGGTCGTAGTCTTTGAGTTCGCGGTACCAGACATTGCGGTAGCGGACGGGGTTGCCATGGTTCTGAAGATGCAGAGAGCCCTGGGGCGGATGCGCCTGGTAGTTCGGAAGGGCACGGTGATTGGAGTTGCCGAGCAGTTCCACATGATTGTGCACGACGACGCCGTTATGAATCACGGTGAAGTAGCCGGGCTTCACCAGTTTTTCGCCCTCGAAGCGCGGCACGGTGAAGATAATATCGTACATCTGCCATTCGCCAGGGGGCCGGGTGGCATTGACCAGCGGGGGATAGCTGCCGTACAGCGCGGCGGCCTGTCCGTCCGGATAGGTCTTGGCATGGTAGCTATCCAGGACCTGGATCTCGTAGCGACCGAAGAAGATCACGCCGCTATTGCCACGTCCTTGTCCGGTGCCCTTGGGAGGCGTGGGGGCGGACCATTCGATGTGCAGTTGGCAATCGCCGATCTGCTCCTTGGTCATGAGGCCTTCTTTAGAGGCGACCTCCATATAGCCGTTCTCCACCTTCCAGCCCGGCTCTTTTCCGCTCTCGCTCGTCCAGTGGGAGAGGTCTTTGCCGTCGAACAGCACGGTCGCATCCGAGGGCGGCCGGCCCGGCGTTTCGTTGGAACTGAATGTTCCGGGATCGATCTCGGTCGGTTGGGGACGCAATCCGTCATGCACATGCCATTTGTGGCCCGGTATGATCGGTGTGTCCTGGTAGCCGAGATGTTCGTCCTGCTGAATGCGGGCGGCCAGAAGGCTACCACTGCCCGCACTGAACGCGACAAGCAGGCCGATGCCGATTATCTGTTTTGCTGTGAATTTCATCCGTTCTTCTCCTTTGGAAAACAAGGTGAGACCCGACTCGGTCGTTGCTTGTTAAGGCACCCCTTCCCGCGTCGGGAAGGGGACGGGGGTTAGGTTCATTCTTCGACGTGCATTTCGCCAACGGTGATGTCGATGTCGGCACGCTCTTCGATCTTGGCGATGCGACCGTCTCGGATCCAGACGACGCGATCCGAAACGTCCACCATTTTGTAGTCGTGGGTCGCGGAGATGATCGTGACGCCTTCGTTCTTGTTCAGTTCGCGCAGCAGTTCGATGATCTCGGTCCCGGTCTTCAGGTCGAGGTTGCCGGTCGGTTCGTCGGCAAGGACGATGGAGGGTCGGTTCGCCAGGGAGCGGGCGATGGCGACGCGCTGCTGCTGGCCCCCGGAGAGTTCGGTCGGGCGGTGATGCAGGCGATGCCCGAGGCCTACCTTGTTCAGCATCTCCATACCGCGCTCGATACCGTCGTCGGTCGGCATACCGGCGAAGATCGTCGGCAGCACCACGTTCTCCAGGGCCGTCATAACCGGGATCAGGTTGTAAGACTGGAAGATATAGCCGATGGTATGGCAGCGCAGATAGGCCAGTTCCGAGGCGTCGAGCTGCGCCATATCGACATCGTTGATGAAGACCGAGCCGGAGGTCGGCTTGTCCAGGCCCCCGATGGCGTTGAACAGCGTGGACTTGCCGGAGCCGGACGGCCCCATGATCGAGATATACTCGCCGCGCCGAATGTCCAGGTCCACTCCGTTCAAGGCACGGAGGGTCTCCTCGCCCATCGTAAACTCTTTGATCAGGTTTTTGGTTCGAACCACATACTCATTGGCACCCATGACTTGACAACCCTTTCTGAATGGTTAGATGGACGAGCGGAGCGCGATTGCAGGCGGCATCTTCGCCGCGTTGATCGCGGGCGGAATGCCTGCGATCAAGGTGATTCCCACGCCGATACTCGTCGAGAGCGTCATCTGCCCAATCGATCCGACAACGAAGGCGGGTTGGAAGCCTCCCGTAAACAGGTGGATGACCACTACGATGAACCAGCCGGTAAACCAGCCGACAAACGAGGCCGTCAGGCCCATCAGCATCGCTTCCAGGAAGAAGAGCATCACGATGTCGCGGTTCAGAGCGCCGAGGCACTTCATGGTGCCGATCTCTTTGAACCGCTCCGTCACCGACATCAGCATCGAGTTCATGATCCCGACGAAGCAGACTACGAGCGCCATGACCGCCAGCCACTGCTGCCGATGGGCCGCCGCGATGGCTTCCGCTCCGACTCCCTCCGACGGAAACAGGCCGGCCGCGCGCACCGAACTGTAGAAGGCGATCCCGAGCGCGATCCCGGAGGCGGTGATGAGCGAACGGGCCAGACGGATCTTGATGCTCTTGATCGTGATCTCCCAGGCTTTCGCGAAGCCCAGAGAGACCTGCTTCTGCACCTTGATAGGCGCCTGCTGAGGCCGTTCGATGATTTGATCGCTCATGGGGTGTTTCTCCCTCAACCCTTCTTGACTTTTTTATAGAAGCCGATAAAATTGCGCTCGTGCAGCATCTGCAGAAACATCGTAACGGAGACTTCCGCTTCGCGGCGATTCATCTTATATTGTCGGCCCGTTTTCTGAACAATGGTCTCCACCGTATGGCTGCCATCGCACAGTTCCCACACATAGCCACCCACTTCGTCCAGTTCGACCTGCCGGTCGGTAGGCGCCCGCATCCATTTCGCCAACGCCTTCGTGATCCGGCCCGCCTTCTGATTCTGCGGCACCGTCAGCAGCGTGCTGCCGGTCTCACGCTTCTCCCAGGTGAGCAGGGAGTTCCGACCGGGTCGCAGGGTCAGCGTCGCCTGTCGATCCACGTTCGGCGGGCGGATCTTCAGAAACGGCAGATAGCGTCCGATGCCATAATAGAGGCGCATCTTCAGTGGCAAACGCATCGGTCAGTAACCTCGTCCCAGAGTCCTTCCGTCTTCTTGCTGTGCAGCACCTGGACGGCGAAAAGCTTGTTCGAATCGGTGCACTCCCACAGCCCGCCTTCGTAGCGGGTGGGGAAGCGGCGCAGCGACGTCTTAGCATCTTTCAGCAGGCTTATCCGGTCGAACAGGCTCAAACTGCCGACATAGTGCACAGCCTCGTGATCGTAGAGCGTCTCTTCGTCTTTCTTCAGCCGTTTCAGCCCGACGAACGCGTTGTTGGCGAACCAGTCGGCCAGGCCAAACTTCTTGCGCGTCACATTCGCCAGTCCCCACCGGTCCACAATGATCTTCTCGCCGCCCCGTGCGAAACTCAGATGCAGATAGCCTGAAAGCAACTTCTGCTCTTCGAGGCGAAAATCTTCCGGAATGCCGATCTGCAAGTCGTAGAGCGCCCAGAGGTCGAAGCCGTCGGTCGTATGATCCTCCAGGGTTCCAAACAACTGCGAGGCCACGGCGCTGATCGCGGCCTGATCTTTCGCCAGTCCGACGACCTGCGCGATCACGATCCGGTTGCAGGTGTTGCACTGCCAGATCTTGCCCTGACCGCGCCCTGCGCCCGTCCAGGAAAAGGAGATCGCCGTGCGCTCCCCGTCCGTGCCTTCGACCTTTTCCGCGCGCATGGTGCTCTCGAAGGCCGCCTTCGTCTTCTTTGCCTGTTTCGCCGTCTCTTTAAGGACGCGTTCGATATTGGCTTTCAGGTCGGTCTTCGGCACCGGCGGATCTGGCCGACGGAACCACTTTCGCAGGAGCGGCGCGAGATAGTAGTATGCGGTCGGCGGGCCTTCCCGCTGCGGCTTGGCCGCGTTCATCCAGCGGACCTGCACCGTCAGACTGCTGCTGCCCGGCGCATCCACGCGCAGAGAGCCGTTGTCGTGATCCATCGAAAACGCGCTGACGTTCCACTCCGGTGGCAGTTGGAACCGAATCCCCTGCCAACCCACCACTGTCGTTGTCGGAAGGCTGTCTGCGCTTTCCACCTCAACCGCTGGCGCCCTGCGCTTTTCCAAGGGTATTGTTTGCACTGCCATAGAAAATTACCATTCTCTTGCAGAGAGGCGAAATAAGCCCGCCCTCTTTATCAACCGCTCTGCCGTAGACGATACAGAGTTACTACAGAGCAATGCTCTCGATGTTACTTAGGAGCGACGCTCTCGATATGCCCGTCACAGAACAGAATATTGTTTTTGCCGCCGTGCCGCCCCGGTTTTGGCATGCTGGTCAGGCTGTCGTGCGCGTTCTTCGCGACATCCGTCGAGTCGTAGAGCAAGGGCGTTTTGGCCGCATCCGGCATTTCGTTCAGCTTCTTGCCGCCAAGTTTGCGCCCTGAAAGCGCCGCATTGTAGGCGTAGCCGAACTTCGTATCGTGCCGATTCGAGACTGCCGGACAGTGCAGCCACTCGTCTTTCTGAATCGCAGCCTTAAAATCGTCCTGATCCTGCCAGTTCGCCGCCGGGGGCAGGCCGTCGTTGTACTCGACATACTTCCCGAAGGCGAAATAGAGGCTCTTCAGGTTCTCCGTGCAGCTTTTATCTGCCTCTGGATTGTACTTTTTGGCCGAGAAGTACTCTTTCGCGATGGCCGCAACGGGGTTGAGTTGCGCGAATACACCGCCTAACGCCTGTGTCGCCAGCACGAGTGTTACCACCAGATAGAGCGACACGAATCCCGGCAGTTTTTTGCCGAGTTTACGCCCCATCCCGAAGCCGCCGAGAAGGGTGATCCCTAGAGCACAGGCGAGATAGGTCATGATCAGCGTGATGATCGAGCCTATCCGTGCAGCCAGCGGCAGCGTGCCCACCACCAGTAACAACGTCATCACCGCTATGACTAGTGCCAACCTTTTGCCGCTGCGAGCGATGTCCTGTGTCCGTATGCCAGCTACGACGCCCACTGTGAACATCAATACACAGAGTGCGATACAACTTCCGCGCACCAAGTTCAGAATAGCGTCAACTTGCATAATAGAGAGCCTAGAACGGTAGGTAGTTGACCGATTTCGCGATCAGAGCGAGGGCGATGGAGGCCATCGCGACCAGACCCGTGCCGCACGAGAAGCCTGCCAGCAGGACCGGCGTGTACATGCGCCAGTTGTCCAGGCCGAATCGCTTGGCGAAGTAGCGCCGTCCCAATACGGCTCCGATGAATGTCGGAATGACGTCGTGCGGGAAAGCGCCTGAGCCTCCGACGAATCCATAGAAGACGAGGATCGGGATCTTGAACAGCCCGAACACGCCGTAGAGGCCTAACCCGACGACCACGCCGCCGACGATTCGCTTGAAGTCGATGGCCTCCTTGACCCAGGTAATGCCGCCCGACTGCTTGTTGATGGTGTTGAACATCGCCTGGAACGTGGCGCTGATCGGCCAGAAGTGCTGGGCGTAGGGATGCTGCGCCGAGGGGATCTGACTGGTGTGCCAGAAGAAGGCCCAGAAGACAAAACTCGCGGGCAGGATCAGCACCAGCATCAAGGCTTCCACCTTGACGACACTGGTGAACTTCGTGCCAGTCAGTTCGACCTCGCGGAACTTCTGCGCGAAGCCGCCATAGTCGTTCAACGGGATCGGGGCGTACCAGATGTCCGCATACTGGTAGCCCGACTTCATGATCGAGACCTCTTTCAGGAAGGGGAAGGAGACGCCTGCGCCGGTGATACCGATCATACGCGCGGAGACATACGAGTTGATAGGCGACCAGATGAGGCCGTAGAAGACCAGAATCCAGAGCGGAAAAGCGTGGTCCTGATGCAACTGTTCGCCATCGTAGTGCAGCAGATATTTGGTCAGACCGATGTAGAATGTCGTGACGCTAAGCCAGATAACGACCGGGATCCAGAGCGGCAGATCGCCGCGTCCTTTAGGAATACTCGCCTGCAAGCCCCGATTCTTCATCTGAGCGCGCAAAGAGGAGATGGACTTGAACACGCTGTAGAACCCGATGATGGCGATCGCAAGTTGGAACCCGATTCCGACGGAGGTCCAGAACTTGATGTTGATAGCCTGGTTCGTGAAGATCGCGTCCATGCCTCGGGTCCAGCCGTTGCTCTCCGAGTTGCCGAACGCCCCGAGATGGTAGAGTATCGGTGCAAGGCCGATGCGACAGACCAGCGAGCCTATCAGGGAGCCGAGCACGATATGATACGGGAGAATGAATCCGGTCAGCACCTTCGTCAGATCACCGGAGATTCCAGTCAGCGCTCCAGGCAGAATCGTCTCCGTATTGGTCGTGGTATCGAAGAAGGGAATCGGAATCAGGGTAAAGGCTTTGCCGAACACGACACCGGTAAAGACCGGGATCGCGATATAGAAGAAGCCGAAGATCATACCGATCACGCTGCCAATGGAGAAGACCCGCCAGCGCCACGACTCCTCTTTGCTCGCCGCTTCCGCCAGCGCCGTCGCGCCAGAGGCGGCGACCGGAGCCATGGGGAAGGGCAGTTTCTCGATATCCGAAGTGACACGGAACAGGAAGTAGCCTGCGCTCATCCAGTTCAGGCGACCCAGCACCTCGCCAACGACTAAGAGGAGGATCGGCACCGCCCAGGCCGCATCGAAGAAGGTACGGTGTTGCAGCGCCAGCGAGCCAGCCGGAGGCACCACCCAGTGCGGGATCTCCCGCGCCACGATGGCTGCTTGCGGCGACTGGACGAAGTACTGGTTCCAGATCAGTCCGCCGAAAGGCCCTCCAGAGATTCCTTTGTCCGCCGCAAGGCCCGTAAGCGCCGCCGCGACATAGTAGAGGATATAGATCTCCTGGCGCTTCATCGGCAGGAAAGACCGCCGCATGATCTCGGAGAACAGAACGATGGTGACCCACTCTGCTGCAGGGCCAAGGCCCTGCCCCGCCACGAGGCCCAGGTAGAGTGCGCCCGGCAGCATAATGAACCCGACGAACAGGGCGCCGATAACGGTCTTACTGCTGAATCCCTCTTCGAACTGAGGGGCAGAGGCTTCCGCCCCCTCCTCCTGGGATTCGGCTTCGACCTGCTGCCGTATTTGCGCTATCTCATTTTGTTCCGCCACGCTACGGAGTCCCCCTTCTCTTAATCACTGAATTCCTGCTTTCTTCAGTGCTTGTCGGATGCCTGCCTCGTCGAAACCTTCGAAGCGGGCAATGATCTTGCCATCGCTCCCGATCAGGTAGTTGCAGGGCACGCCGGAAACTTTGTACTTCTCCGCGACCTTGCCGTCTTTGTCCATCAATGCACGGAGATTCAATCCTTTTTCTTTCCAGAACTTCTGAATGGTGTCGGCGGTATCGCCGATGTCCACTGCGACGATGTCGAACCCTTTGCCTTTGAACTCTGCCAACATCGTGTTTAAGTGAGGCAACTCCTCACGGCAGAAGCCTCAACCATAGTCCCAGAAGTTGACCAGGATCACTTTCACCGGCTTTGTCAGTCCCGCCAACGACATCTTTTCGCCGGTGGCCGCCTGCAACTCGAACGCAGGAGCGACCGAGCCGATCGCTAACAGGTCTGCAGACGGGCTCGCGCCGCTGCCTCCGGAAGCGGCTTGCATCCGGATCTGCTCGACGAGCTTCGCCTTTGCAGGAGGAGTCCAGTTCAGCGCTACCGTCGCGCTGCCCGCATCGGTGCGAACCCCTGTCAAGCGACTCTCCAGAACCTCGCGTCTATCCCCTTTGCCGATGATCTGCGTGATCCCGTGCAGCAGGTTATCCGGTCCGATATAGACTTTGAAGATGTCGCCGTTCCGCACGGTCGCCTGCAGCGCCTGGCAAGAGACGCCACCTATCGTCGTATTCCCGACGATCTTCAGGCCCGATCCCAGCCCTCGGAACTGGTTGAGCAGGTCCGGATTGAAGAAGACCATCGCCTCCAGGCTGCTGGCCATACGCACCACATTGCCGCCGCTCAGGTCGGGCGTTTCGCGCGTATACTGCTTTTCGGACTCCATGTAATGCAGCATTTTGCGGCCGTCCGAGTGGACCGCCTCGTCCTTCTCTCCTCCGGGCCCCGAGTAGATAATATGCGCGACATTTGGCTTTTTGAGAGTGAAGTGCCCTTTGACCTTGACCGTCTGGCGACCGCGCACGATATCCGAAGAGTAGTCGGCCTGAACGACAGGCGTTTTCGTCTCCGCCTGAAGGCATTTGTCGAGCAGCGCGTCCCCGGCTTTGTCGGCGCGTGCAGCACCTGCCGTGATCGTCCCCAGACAGAAGAGAAGTAGTAGTGTCCGTGGTCGGTTCATCTGAATATCGCTCCTTGCACTTGAGTGAACGAACGTTGACGCGTCATATTGAACGACCAAACAACGTCCCGGCGGCTTTGTGCGATTTGTGCGACCGGCTATGAACTCAAATGAAACACACTTGGGACCTGTAAATGTATAACCTACCTTCGCACTGCGCAATCGGGCAGACCTCGGGGAACTATACATTTACGAACCCTTAGATCATTTATCCTATCCGGCCGGAGAAGGCTCCACGCCTCCGATGCCGGAAAGCCGGTCAGTCTCCTTCTTTTCGATGGAAGCTGTTTCGGCGGCCAAGAGATAGCGGTCGCGCTCGGCCTGTTTCAGGGTGCGCCAGATCAGGAACTGTTTGCGCAGGGTGTTGAGGAAGCGACGGTTGACACGCTTCCAGTTGGAGATATCGCCCGACTCCCGGTCGATAATCAGGTAAATATCGAAGACATCCTGCGTCTCGGTAGGCTTCGTCTCGATGGCGACACGCTGCGAGACGCCAAGGTCGAAGGGCGCGAGCCAGGTCATACATTTCACGCGATAGGCTTTGCCGTTGGCGTGTTCGAACTCCTCTGAGGCCACACCCTGCGTCACGAAGTCGCCGATACTGTACTCCTCATAGGCTCCGAACCATTCGCTCAGGAAGCCGTTCAAACCGGCGGCCTGCTCGCCGGTGACGGCGAAGGGCAGCGGAATGCTCCAGTGGTCGCCCTCCGGGTCCGGAATCTTCCAGGTACGATCGACAGAGGGGGTCGCGACCTCCGCCGCTTTGCGGGCGGGAAAGATCGTCGAGAGCATCACCACCGCGACCACGATCAGGGTCGTCATGACCGCGCTGACGCTGGAGAAGTTCAGGTAGAGATCCGGCAGCCAGTGCGTGAGTACCAGCAGCTTACTGGTGAACTGTCCGAGCAGATAGCCTGCCACGGAGCCGAGAATCGCATAGACAAGGGCTTCCGCCATAAAGAGCATTCCAATATGCGACGGGGCCAGGCCGATGGAGGAGAAGATGTGGATCTCGTTGATGCGTTCGTAGACCGAGCCGAGCATCGTGTTGAGCACGATGAGAGAGGCGATCAGAATCGGGAAAAAGACCAGTTCCAGGCCGCGCCCACTGGTGGCGGCGATCGAGGAGTAACGCTCGATGGTGCCGCGTGTGGGGCCGTCGATCTCCGGATGCGTGATCTGACCGGCGTAGAGGTTCAGGCCGAGGCGGTGCATCAGCGGATTGAGGCGTTTCAGCACTTCGGTCTTCTGCGCGAAATCGATGCCGATAGAGCGGAGCTGCGCCCCCATATTGGTCGCCGTCTGGTAGGGAATGAAGAAGACCGAGTCCGGCTCCAGATGGGTGTACTCTTTGAAGCCCTGATCGCCTCCGCCACCACTGCCTTTGGACATCTTGTTCATGGCGATGAAGTCGACGGGCGTGAGCGGCTCGTTGTCGAGGTCCGCGATGTCTTTCAGCTTCTGCGAATCGAGGATCCCGATGACGGTATACTCGACGCCGCTATAGGAGATTTTGGCCTTACCGACATCGGCGTCGTCCACGCGCAGGGCTGCCGCCACGGAGTCCGGCAGGATCGTCGTGTAGACATCGCCCGGCTCGAACCAGCGTCCGCCCGGCAACAGCGCTTCCTGGAGATGCGTGATCTTGGCTTCCGCCGGGGAGAGCCCGACCATCGCCTTAGCATCGTAGGATTTGTCGGCGCGGCGCAGGGTCAAGAACGACTGCTCGCCCATCTGGGTGCCGTAGAACCAGGCGCGGGGCGCGACGGAGTAGCTGCGGCCATACTCGTCTGCCAGCAGACGATAGGCGGGCTCCTGGAGGGGGTCCCACATGGCGGTGCGGATCATGATGCCGTTGTAGCGCGGGCCATGATCGCTCGGCGCAGGGACCTGGTTGAACCGAATGGTCTGGACGACCGAAGTGAAGGAGAGAACTGTGAAGGTGAGCAGAACGAGCGTGGTGCAGGTCAGGAAGGTGCGCGCCTTGCGCCGCCGCATGTTGGAGATACCGAGGTTGAACGCCGCAAGCGCGACCGAGACGCGCCCGATGTCGGCGCGATGGATGCCGCCCGCGCTCTGGTTCATCTCTTTCAACTGCTCTTCGAACTTGCCGGAGATCAGGCCAATAACGATGACGGAGAGCGCCAGCATGATAAACGCCAGCAACACGATGATCGGGTTCATGGTGATGTCGAAGGCCGGGTGAACGGCGCGGAACATCATAAAGATCACCAGGAAGATCAAGGCGGCTGCGCCCAACTGCCGTTTTAGGTCGAAGAAGCCGAATAGCAGGCGCTCCATGAAGTAGGCGAAGGGCAGGAGGAGAGCCAGATAGAAGAGGACGCCCTGCACGACATCGGTCGCGGTCTGCTGCACATCGGGATAGGCGCGGCTCTCGTAGCCCCACGCAGCGCGGGAGTCGGCGTCGAAGCGCTCCCAGTCGCGGTTCTTCAGGTCTGTTTTCGACTGCTCGATCGCGACGGCTGCCAATTTATGCAGGCCGGGCACGCCCTCGTCGCTGTCCATATCCAGGATGCGGTACTTGGCGAGACGGCGCATGCGGAAGTCGTCGATCTTATGCATGTCTTCCGCGACATGGAGCGCAGTATCGTAGATCGCGCCGGATTTGGCGATCTCTCCCGCCGCGTCTTCCGCCTTGTCCGTCATGTTGCCGAGCAGATCGGCATTCTGCGCATCGCGGGCGCTGCCTGCCACGAGATAACCTTTGCCCTCCGGCTCCGGCGACTTGCCCTGCACATTGAAGGGGTCGGAAGGATCGTACTGCGAATTGATGAGCAGCAGGCGCGTTGCGCCGGGGCCGCTGTTCATGGCGATTTTCAGGCGCGAGCCAGGCTGTGCGAACAGCACTGCGACATCTTCGACATAGGAGCCGACGAGCGATGGGTCTTGCGGGTCGATAGCGTAGCCGTACATACGCGGTTCGCCGTTGCTCTCGCCATCGTAAATGTCGATGCCGGTCAGGGCGCGCAGCGACTGCTGATCGACGAGATCGTAGATGGCGGTCGGCACGCAGCGGAAGACGATGACCGGGGTCTCCTTGACAGCGGTCGTGACCATGACATCCAGAGGTATGAACTTCGCGCCCGTGCTGCCGAGGTCAGGGGCGTAGTCGATCTCGCCGCGCAGCGGGTTCGGAATTCTGGCCTTCCCCGTCCTGTCCTTAGGGTCGGTGCGGTCGTCGCTATAGTCGAGATGGTAGGCGGCGAGCACCGTGGCTTTGTTATTGCCGTAGGCGGTGAGCGGCGCGATGCCGTGGAAGGCGAAGAAGTTCGAGGCCGGAATCGGTTTCCCGGCAGCATCGAGCGCGTCGCCATCGGCGTTTCGCTTGATCGATTGGTCAGGATTGTACGTCAGATCCTGCATGCGTTCCGGGGTGGTATACTCGGCGCTCTGGACCATGTTGCCGCGCACACCCATGAACGACTTGTTGCGGTTGCGCACGACGACAAGGGTGTCGGAGAGGCGCGGATCGGAGTTCGCGATAAAGGATTTGCGCGGGTTGAACATCTGCACCCGGCCCTGCACCGTCGCGAAACCACCCTGAAGCGCCATTCGGGACCATTTGGAGGCATCGGTGATCGGCATGCGCTGCGCGTTCACATCGCCGGGGGCATTGGTATCGGTGACGATATGCCACATGATGCAGTCGAGCAGCTTCACCTGCTGCGCCAGATTGGCTATGTTGACTTTATCGACGGTATCGAAGGGCGTATCGACCAGGGAGCGGCTGTCGTCGGTGGAGGCGAAGGTGATTCCGTTGCCGCCCGCGACGGTGACGACTTCGGAGTCGAAAGCCGGTTTGCCGGGGATGAAGTTGCGCCAGTTCTTGCCGTCTACCGGGTTGACACCGTCGTTGAAGTAGCGTTTCGAGTTGAAGCCCAGCGTGGTGCCGACCTTTTCGGCGTTCTCGCGGCAGACACGGGCGATGTCGCTGAATCGGCCCTGAATGTCCTCGCGATAGTCGAAGAACCAGCCCTTATAGAAGATGCCGAACGACTGGGTCTGGCTGGTAAGGTCGAGACCTGCCCAGAGGAAGATCGTGGGAGGAGTGCGCTCGGTCTTATTATGCGGCTGCGAGAAGAAACCTATATTGACGAACAGCAGGGCGAACAGCAAAACCGCGACAAAAACCGTGGGGCCGTCGAAGCGCTTTTCCCCTTCCGCCAGTTTGCGCGCGAGGCGCACGAGGAGGAGTACCGCAAACAGCGCCAGAGCGGCCACCAGCCACACGGTCACCGTTCCGGAATGCTCTTTCGTGGTCGCGGTTTCGACCATACTTGGCTCGCTCCAGTCGTCCATATGCGCATGCACATATTCGCGAATGCCCTGCAATGCCTGGAAGTGGGCGCTGGTAGCGACGAACCACATGGTGCGCTTCGGCTTATGTTCGGCCTGGTTGAAGTAGCGCATCATCTCCAGCATGGCCGCGATGCCGCAGGTGGTGTCGGCGCCGGGTGCAAGCGCGGGCACGACCGAAGTGGAGTCGTAGTAGGACTGCACGACGATGACCTGCTTTTTGAGCTCCGGATCGGTGCCCTCGATCTTCGTCATGAAGTTGCGCCCGGTCTTGCTGGCCCAGGGCATGGAACAGGTGAGTTTGACCGTGGGGGCGCGCCCGCTGACGCACTGTGCGAGCAGGGGCGCCGCGTCCTCTTTGGTCATATAGAAGCGGGGGATAGCGATGGGGATCGAGATGAACTTGGCTTCGGCCTCGCCGCGCATCGTGGCGGTCGGCGCGACAAAGATGACGGCGCGAGCGCCGAGGCGAGGAGCGTTCATCCACTCCGCCGCGCAGTTGAAATCGACCATGACGACCGCGCCATCGACATCTTTGCCGTTGAAGTTGCGCAGCTTGCCATCTTTGACGTAGATCAGGGGAGCGGTCAGACCGTTGGAAGGCAGGGTCGGGGTGCGTACCAGATTCGGCCAGAGAGGGTACATCCGCAGAGGAGTTGCGGTCGGAGTCGCCTTTCTTGTCTCGTCGGCGGTGGGCATCACCTGCACATACGCGCCCTTCGCCGGATCGTCCACGCCGGGATCGTAGGGGATGGTGATGTGAAAGGTGTCTTCCTGCACGCTGCCGGGACCGAGGATCTGCTGGAACTGGCCTTTTACGTATTCGGCGGCTGTGGCGCTGTCGGGATAGCCCGCAACGCGCGACTTGAGTTTGCCGAGGTCCTGCACCGTCTGCTGCAGCCGTGCCGCATCTACGGTGGCGTAGATTTCGCGATACTTGTCCTGAAACTCTTTCTTGACATCGGCGGCACAGGCGACGCCGCCCACCCCCCCGAGCAACAGGAGCGCGCATAGAACCGGTACGAAACTTACGCTCCAGACGAAGCGAGGCGAGAGGCTATTCCCGAAACAAGGCATGGACGCTTCCCTTCTAATGGGGAAAACGAGTGAACGCAGACCGTTAAGAGGGAACGTCGTCGTTCTTCGTTTCTTCC
>JAYUMV010000363.1:0-4380 GCA_043762265.1 Chthonomonadaceae bacterium
GAATTGGCGTTCGGCAGTCTGGTATCGGGTGAGTTTCCCTGCGACGGCCTGGTAGACGATGTCCGCATCTCCCAGTCTGCACTCGACATCAAAACGGTTCCATCCACCCCGTTCTCGCTCGAAGACACGTCGATCGGCCTGTGGCGTTTTGACCGATTGGAACAGGGTCGCTTCGCCGACATGGGGCGTCTCAACAATCCGGCGCGGCCTCGCGTTGCCACCGTCGTCGCTGCCGAACAGAATCCGGTCTTCACCGGTCCGCTCCCTACCGTGGATCGCCGCACCTCGCAGGACTGGCTCAATGTTGGCAACGATAAAGGCGGCATGCGGTACTCGACGCTGAAACAGATCGACCGCACCAATGTTGCCCAACTCAAGGTCGCGTGGACCTATCACGGCGGTGATGCCTCACCGGGCAGCACCATCGAATGCACGCCGGTCGTAGTCGATAGCGTCATGTATGTGACGACTCCCGGCCTCAAAATCGTCGCGCTCAACGCCGCGACCGGCAGCGAGATCTGGAAGTACAACACGCACGCGGGCGGCGTCAATCGGGGGATCGCCTACTGGTCGGACGGCAAACCGCAAGGGCAGCGAAGGGTCTTCATGGGCACTCCAGACGGCCGCATGATCTCTCTCGACGCGCATACCGGTATTCCGGACCCGGCGTTCGGTAAGGAGGGGATTTTAGACCTGCGGATCGGGATCGAACGCGACATCAAAGGCACGACTTACGGCGTCACCTCCGCGCCGATGATCTTCGAAAATCTTATCTATCCGGGTTACCTGGTCACGGAGAGCCAGCCTGGCGCGCCGGGCGACGTACGTGCGTTCGATGTTCGGACAGGCAAAGAGGTCTGGCGTTTCCACACGGTCCCGCGCCCCGGTGAGGTTGGCCACGAGACCTGGAAAGAAGACGGTTGGAAGGATCGCAGCGGCGTCAACGCCTGGTCGGGCTTTACCCTCGACGAGAAGCACGGCATCCTCTTCGCCGGTCTGGGCTCCGCCTCTTCCGACTTCTATGGAGCCGACCGCAAAGGCGCGAACCTGTTCGCCAACTGCACCATCGCCCTGGATGCGCGCACTGGCAAGCGCGTTTGGCACTTTCAGGAGGTCCATCACGATCTTTGGGACCACGACAATCCGTGTCCTCCTGTCGTCGTCTCTGTACTGCACAATGGCAAACGGGTCGAAGCGGTCGCGCAGTTGACCAAGACCGGCTTCTGTTATCTTTTCGACCGTATGACCGGCAAACCCCTGTTCGATGTGGTCGAGAAGCCGGTGCCGCCCTCCGATATTCTGGGGGAGGAGGCGTTCCCAACACAGCCGGAGCCTGTGAAACCGCCGCCGTTTTCTCAGGGGAACTTCACCACTGAACAGATCACCGATATCTCTCCGGAATCCCACGACTATGTCGAACAGATGCTGCGCAAACTGCATTTCGGTCAGCCCAACCTCCCACCGACGACTGCCGGCACCGTGGTCTCCCCTGGCTTCCACGGCGGCGCGACCTGGAGCGGCGGTTGTTTCGATCCGACGACCGGCCTGCTCTACGTCAACTCTAACAACGTGCCCTATATCTCGGTGCTGCGGCCCAATGCCAATGGGGGCTTCGATTTCGGAGGCTACACCTACTTCAACGATCAGTTCGGCTACCCCGCCAACAAACCACCGTGGGGAAGCCTGACCGCCATCGACCTGAACAAGGGGACGTTCGCGTGGCAGGTACCTCTCGGAGAGTATGCAGAACTGAAGGCCAAAGGCGTCCCGCAGACTGGCATGGAGAACTTCGGCGGCACCATCGTGACCGAGGGCGGGCTGATCTTCGTGGGAGGCAGCAAGGACGAGAAGTTCCATGCTTTCGACAAGGCGACCGGCAAACTCCTCTGGGAAGTCACCCTTCCCTTCGGCGGCTACGCTACTCCTTCCACTTATCGCGTGAACGGACGGCAGTATGTGGTCATCGGCGCGGGCGGTGGCGGCAAACTCCGCACCAAGAGCGGCGACACCTACATCGCCTTCGCCTTACCTGAATAGAACGGGATTTTCAACACCCGCTTCGCTAGAGACACAGAGCCACGGAGGTTCACAAAGGAAATGCAGGAAAAGAGAAATGAGAGGCATAGAGGAAGGAGAGAAGCCGTCTGAACTCTTTTCTCCTCAACTTCTGAATCTCTCTGCATTTCTCTGTGACTCCGTGTCTCTAGCGAAGCGGGTGGTAGAAATCTTCTGCTTCAGATGCTTCAGAAGCCGCCCTGGAAGGCTCTGACTAAGAAGCCTACCCCAGTGAGGAGGATGGTGGCGGCGCTGAACATCGGCAGGCGCGCGATCAAGCGGGCGTTCCAGGGCAGGCGTTCCAGAGCGCTCCCGAGACGGACGACCATCAGTCCGATGCCGGTCAGGACGACGGCGAGCCCCAGGCTGAAGGCCAGGATCAGGACCAGGCCGAAAGCGACCCGATGCAGCGCTATCGCACTCAGCATGACGACCAGGGCAGACGGGCAGGGCACCGCGCCGCCTGTGATGCCCAGAACCACCAGCGAACGGAGCGAGAGTTTCGTATCCAGGGCGGGAGCAGCGTACGCTTCCTCCTCAGCCTCGTCGTCCTCATACGGATCGCGCAGTTCCGGGGCGTGGTGTCGTTTTCGGAACTGTTTGGCAACGATCGACACGCCGACACAGACGATCATTCCTCCGGAGAGGGCAGTCAGGATCGGATAGAGACGTTCGGGTATCACCGGTGTGGCGGAGAGCGTTATCAAGCCGAGCGCGAAGACTCCGACCGTGTGGGTCAGGGTGACGACAGCGCCGAGCAGAATCGCATGCCAGGCAGTGCCTCGCGTCCCAACCAGAGCGGCTGCGACCATCGTTTTGCCATGTCCCGGTGACAGTGCATGCAGCGCCCCGAAGAGGAAAGCCATTCCTACCGCCAACAGGATCACGGAAAGAGTGAGGCGGTGGGTAGCGACCGACCGGGTAAATAACTCCTTCCATCCGAAGGCAGCCTGTGTAGCGGCTCGATTACCCGCCGCTAAGCGGTATTGACGAGCGGTTAGCAGGGTCTCTTCTACCGCCTGACCGTCCCGGAGAACCGTCAGGATCGTGTTGGAAGCAGGATCCTCCGGATAGAGAGAACCCAGCGCCTTTACGTTGCGGACCGGGAGGGCGAGCACGGTCTGCCAACAGAGGAGATCGCTCGCCCAGTCCGAGATGACGTTGGCTTTCGGCAATATCCGAGCTTTGCCGTCGAATTGCAGTTTGAGACGCCGTCGGATCGCGCGGTCCACCGCTTCAGACGTACCTCCCGCCTCTGTCCATCCTTCCGCTTTGCTCAGCCGGCTCAACGCAGTCGTCACGCTCACCACGACATCGTGCCGTCGGTACAGGACCCGGATGCCAGATACAGCGGTATCGTGCGCCCAGGCAGGCGAGACCGTGCTGAGAAGCGTCGCGAGGGTCAGGGCCAGCAGTACGGTAATACGGTGGATCATCGTGTTATTCACCCGGAGGCGGGCCATCCGGCCCGCCCTGCCCTGGTCCGCCGAAACCACCGGGTCCACCAAATCTACCTGGCCCTCCGGGAAAGCCTCTGCCTCTGCCAGGGCCACCGCCGTTAGGACCAGAACGAAAGAAACTGGAATCCGGTGTTCCTTTCACGCTACGGGCTAGGAAAGGCCATGTGGCCGTCACGACATAGTAGTAGGTTCCTTGGGGGTATTCGGGGGTGACGCCGGTGCGACCATTGGTTGTATCCAGATCACCATGGCCCTTTACATACTCGTAGTCCGAGGCGAACGAGCCGTCGTAGGCGCCTCCAGGGCTATCCGCTCCGGCAGGACGCATGCCGTCTTTCAATCGGTAGCTGGACGCCATCATTTTGAGCCCGCTTTGCGGATCGGTAGGGTTTGCGTAGGCATAGGGCCCATAGATCGGATAGCCGTCTACGGCATAGCCGATGAGCGCCATCTTGTGGGTATAGTCCAGCTTCTTCAGCAGGCCCATCGGGAGACCATGGTAGTGGTAGGCGCCGTTCGGCTGCACATGCGCCAGATTGGAATCGACGCCAAGTCCGCCCTGCGAGAAGAGGTATCCGGAGAGGGCTTCGTAGTGCCACTGATTGTTGTTGTGCCACAGTTCCGCAGTACCTGGGTCAAAGGGAATGCCGTTGATCGCCACTCCGAAAAGCCGACTGGGAGTGTCCTTGCCGGTCAATTTCGGCGTCATGGTCACGCGATAGTGGTAGTTCTGTGGGGAGATGGAGTTCGGGTTACCAGGATTCGGAAAGGCTCCGGTCGCATGATCGGGAATGCCGTTGGAGGTGATGATGCGAAAGCCGTCCTGGATCTCAACCTTGACTTCCGGCGTGAACGCCCCGGCGGC
>JAYUMV010000364.1:0-3669 GCA_043762265.1 Chthonomonadaceae bacterium
CGACAACGACCTTTAACAGCCACAATTTCCCGCTGACGGTGACGATCCCCACTGGGGAGCAGACGGTCTTTACTCGCGATACCCATGATAACGTCACGGCCGTCGCGCAAAAAGACAACCTCGGCATGACCCAGGCGACCACGACCTTCACGGTCAACAGCTATGGCCTGACCACCGACAAATACGACGCCAACAGCCACCGTTACCAATATGGCTTCGACACCAACGGCAATCTGACGAGCGCCACCACGCCGAACAGTCATGTCACGTCCGGCGTGTACAATGCGCTCGGCCAGCAGACGAGCAAGACGGACGCTCTCAACCGAACGACTAGTTATACGCTGGACGCCTGGGGACGCCTGACGACCACCACCTACCCGAATTCGTCCACCAAAACGTTCAGTTATGATGCCAACTCGAACCTCACGCAGTTCGTCGATGCTACCGGCACCAACGCACGAACGTACGACTCCGACAATCGCGTGACCTCGGAAGCCATTGGCGGCAGCTATACCGCCGGTTATGCCTACGATGCCCCCGGACAACTTGGTCTGCTCGATTGGGTGAGCGATGTCAACGGCCGCAAGACCTACTATGCCTACACGACCCGTAACCAGATCTACTCTGCTGCCGATGCGGCGGGCACGACGGTCTACGCCTACGACGCCGCCGGCAATGAAACCAACGGGATCGCCAACCCCAACGGCACCAGGGTCGTCAAAGCTTACGACCGTGCCGGGCGTCTCACCTCCATCAGCGACAATAACAGCGCCGGCACCCCGCTCGCTTCCTTCTCCTACACCTACGACGCCGATGGTCGCAAGTGTCAAGTTTCGCCCGTAAATGTACCACCCGTTTTCGGCCATGATGCTCCACCGACTTTCGGCCAGAGTGTACCACCTGACGGCGGAAAACTTCTGACAACATGAGTGATCGGTGTCGGATGCGGGGCGCACTGGCCCCGCAGGAAAGAACGGATCTCACCTCCTTTAAGAGCCTGGTTTTGTGCGCCCCTCGTAGCGCACCGGATCGGGATGCGGATCCAAGTAGTGGATCAAACGCCGAAGAGTTTCGCCAGCGTGAAGGCCGACCACGTCTGCGGGCAAATCGGTGGCACCGTTCTCTATCGCCTCCACAAGGACCTCGTGCAGGCTGCGAGCCAGAAGGGCTAATTCGGCTTCGGTCGGAGGTTTGGCAGCCAGATGACGATCGCGGTAAGCTGCTTGACGTTGGGCGTTGCTCGCATACTGTTTTGAGCTGGCCATAATTTCCTTTCCATGCGTGTAACACGCCGATTTGTTACGGCAGGAGGCGATGTAACAGATCGGCGTGTTACGCTTCCTGTGGAGGAGGCGCATTGCCGGACAAGAGCGCGCTCTCCTCGGGACGAGTGCGGCTCTGAGAACGGTAACTCTCTCCGCGAATGACCACCAGTTCCGCCCGGTCGCCCAACCGGTCCAGGCCAGCGGAGGCCAGGAGCGGATCGCCGAAGAGAGCGGGCCATTCCTTGGGAGAGCGGTTGCTCGTCAGGAGGATGCTCCCTTTCTCGTAACGTTCGTTTATCACATCGTACAGATCCTCCGGAGAAGGCGCCGCAAGAGGCCGCAAACCGAAGTCATCCAAGATCAGTAGATCCGGACGCAGATAGGTGCCCAAGCGGCGTTCCAGAGAGTTATCCGCCCGCCCGCCGTGCAGGTGCTGCAGCATCTTGTGGGTGCTCACAAACAGGACTTCGTATCCCTGGCGGCACGCTTCTTGGCCCAACGCCTGCGCCAGATGCGATTTGCCCACCCCGGCAGGACCGCACAGGAGCACATTGCGTTTCTCCCGCAGATAGTCCCCGGCTGCAAGCGCCAACACCTGCTGACGGTTAATGCTGGGATTGAAGGTGAAGGAGAAGGCTTCCAGGGTTTTGGTGGTGTTGAGCGTACCGCGCCGCAGACGCAGGGAGAGTTGCTTTTGAGCGCGGCGTTCGACCTCGTCTTCCAAGAGGCGTGAGAGGAACTCGACATACGACCATTGTCCGGCTACTGCCTGTTTGTGTCGGCTTTCCAGAGTGGCGAGCATGCCCGAGAGGCGCAGGCTTTTGAGTTGCGTGGGCAAGGCATCGTTCAGTTCCATGTCAGGCCTCCTGCTTGCTTACCGAAGATCTCCTCGACGGGACGGGCAAAAGCAAAGGCTTCCGGGGAGGTGAGCGTCACGGGGACGGGCAGAGCCGCATTCTCCAGACCTTCGTGCAGAATGCGCTTGACGGTCGTGTAACTCGGATCGTCGAAGCGCAGAGCACGCGCACAAGCCGCTTCGAGGCGGAGGGGAGAGTATTTGTCGGCCAGGCGCACCAGACGCCCGGCGGTGGGCAGGCGTTCCAGAATGGGATCCTCCAGCAGCCGCTCGACGAGGGCGAGGGTCGCTTCCCCGACCGTACGGGCCAGTTCGGTGCAACTTTCTCTTGTCTGCAAGAGACCTGGGAGTTTGTGCTGAGGGAGATGGTCGGGATGGGTGAGGCGTTCTCCCGGCTTCTTTGCACGCTCATGAGTGGCGACAAGTTGGTAATCTCTGTCATAGATCCTCACCTGCGCCATGCCTCCGCGTACCCAGAGTTTCTGGCCGACGAAGCGGAAGGGAGCGGAGTAGTAGGCGTCGTCGAAGGCGAGATAGTTGTCGCGATACAACTTGGCTTGCTTCATGACGGCCATATCGTAGGGCGTTTTGGGAAGGGGAAGCAGACGCTCTCGCTCAGTCCCTTCGAAGCGAGTGAGAGGGCGTTCTCTGGTGGTGCCGTGGAGGCGTTCTCCGGCTTCTCCCAGACACCAGAGACGTGCGGCGGCATTGACGGTGGGCAGATCGGGCCACTCTCTTCCTGCCCAGAAGCTGCCCTGGACATAAGCGATGCCTCGCTCGACTTTGCCCTTGTGCTGGGGAGTGCGGGGTCGGCAGGGAGCGATGCGAAAACCGTAATGCTCGGCGCATTCGGCGTAGGCGCGATTGGCGACGGGATCGTCAATAGCTGCCTTGACGATGGCGGCTTTGAGATTGTCGCAGACTACTCTGGTGGGCACGGCTCCGAAAAAGGCGAAGGCATGCACATGCAAGTTTAACCAGGTTTCTACCCTCTGGTCGGTGACAAACTCCAGATACTGGTGTCGGCTCCAGGCGAGGGTCATGACAAAGGCGTAGACCTTGAGGCGTTTGCCGTCTTTCTCCGGCAGGCGTCCGACCTCTCCAAAGTCGATCTGCGCTTCCTGTCCGGGTTCTGTTTCGACGCGGACACAGGTGTCGGGAGTTTTGGGTTCGAGGACGTGGATGAAGCGGTAAACGGAGGCGTAGGAACCTTTGTAACCGCGCTCTTTGAGACGGTTGAGAATGGTGGTCATGGGGACGTTTTCGCGTCGGAGTTTGACGACAATCTCGCGAAAGGGTTCGACGGTAGAGGCGTTTTGCGGGGGAAGTGGGTCCGCGAAAGTTTGCTCTCGGCGTGCCTGCAAGTCTTCTATTGACAAGACAGGACCTTGGAGCAGGTTCTGCTGTTGTGCCCAGAGTCGGTAGTTGTGTACGGTGCGTCTGTCGAGCCCGCTCAGTCGGCTGACGGCGCGGTCACTGGGATTGCTGCGTATCTGCAGCAGTAGGGTGTGGATGTCCACGGTGGGCAATCTCCTGCCTGGCATTTCT
>JAYUMV010000365.1:0-37049 GCA_043762265.1 Chthonomonadaceae bacterium
GTTCTCCTCCTGGGTGCGGATGTCGTAGGCATGCGTCCAGCCCTGCCCGAACGGCCCGATCCGGTCGTCCTGGCTGTTGTACGTCCGCTGCATCGCAAGACCCGCGCCTTTGCCTGGACTGACCTGGATGTCGGTGAAGGATTTGAAGAGGTTGCCGTTGCAGAGGTTGGCATCCCGGAGAGAACGGTGCCAGGGCAGGGTCCCGGCAAAGTATTTGTTGCGGTAAGGGCCACGGCCTGAGAGGTTCTGCATCTCCGCAAGGGACAGAGTTCGAACCTCCGGACGTGCGGCTTCCTCGGCTTTCGCCCGCTTCGCATCCACCGTCTGCCACTGCGCCGCCGTCAGCTTGTCCGTTCGGCCTGCGGGCAGTTCGGACTTCAGAGGCCGTTCGTGCGCCTTCTGGTTCGCTTTGAGTTGCTGCGCCTGAGCAGGCGCCCACAGGAGCGGCAGCAACGCTGTCGGAACCACCGCTACCCACGCCATCGCCCGTATCTTCCAAGATCTTGTCCTACGCATCCTTTTATCTCCCCCGGCAACCGATCCCAAAAACAGTTGACAAACAAAGACTATCGCAGCGCTACGCCGTTCCATGCTTTTGCCCACGCCGCCGTAGTGAAGGTGCGCTTTCCGCCCACGCCGACGCCCTTGAGGTCGGGATCCCAGACCTGTGTCTGCGCAGGCGTGACCGCTTCTACGAGGACGAAGTGGCCGGGGGCGATCAGGGCCACCAGCGGCAGCTTCTGCTTGGCCAGACCGCTGGCGCTGAGCGCGACGCCCTGCAGCTTGAGGCCGTGTTTGTTGTCAAGTTTCGCCCGAAAGTGTACCACCCGTTTTCGGCCATGATGTACCACTGACTTTCGGCCAGACTGTACCAGAAGGCGGCGGAAAACTTCTGCCAGCCTCATTGATCGGTCTTGGATGCAGGGCGCACTGGCCCTACCAGAAACAGGGAACCTCACCTCCTTTGAGGGCAAAGGTGCCAAGAGAAGATCAGCGCGGCTTCTCCTGCCCCGCGTAACGCACCGGATCGGGATGCGGATCCAGATAATGGATCAATCGGCGCAACGTCTCCGCCGCCTGCGTGTCGCCTTGTGCGCCGGTGCAGACCGCCTCCTCGAACGCGCCTTCCTCTTCCAGCGTCGGAGTGTCATTCTCCTAAAAGCTCTGCACTTGGCCATTCCTCGTTTACATTGTCTATAACAACACAGGGGATATGCTGGCTTTCAAAGACTGATCGAAGAGCATGCGTCATTTCCAATGAGGAAAATCGCAGCGAATGAAACGCCAGATTGCGGTCGCGCGGCCCTTCAGACAGGACGCAGGCGGAGGACATTTCGCAAAGGGATAGAAGTTCGGACCGGGTCGAGGAACACTCGATCCGAAACTGTATCCATAAGTCATAGTCAAATGTCCCAGATTCGATCATGCTTTCAAATGATTCGATATAGGAGGATAGCTTCGTTGCTCCGCTTACGGGACCAAATAGACGACACCCATCGTCGGCGCCAATAGAGGGCCAGATCGTGTTTGCATCAATGGAATGTGCAGGTCGCTTGATTAAGATAAAATGGTGACCCCGCCGCGATGGACCCATGGGGACTATTTTAACCTGTTCTCTCAATATTTCTTTCAAGGCGATCGCGGCCGAACTGAACAGCATTCCCAGGCAAGTGATGGTCTCTTCGCTCCGATGCAAAGCGGCAAACGCCTGGCAGACCAGTCTACTTTTATGAGTGTCATGAGACCGCTCCAGTTGTACCTTCATTTCGTCAACGCGTGGCGCTCGAAGACGAGTTTTGGTTTCATCCAGATAGGGCGTCATGTCCTCTTTCCCCGAATATCGGACGCAGAGCATGACGCGTGCCATTCCATCCGCTGGAATTTCGGACACAGGCAGAAATGCTGTCCTGTTACTATAACGGGATATGTGCTCCATAATGAGCACACAACGAACTATGTGGGGAAAACTGTAAGATCGAGGATCCACTGCAACGCCTTTCATAGAGAGACAGCGATAAAACCTTGATAAAGTCGAATACTT
Source organism: Chthonomonadaceae bacterium (assembly GCA_043762265.1). GTDB lineage: Bacteria > Armatimonadota > Chthonomonadetes > Chthonomonadales > Chthonomonadaceae > JANXLO01. The sequence continues at coordinate 2,042 of JAYUMV010000365.1, forward strand.
TGTCTCTTAGGCTGACCTCTTGAGAAATCGTATTCATAAAACATTGGTTGGACTTATTTTCCTTTCCAGGCACCGAAAGAATCGAGGTTCAGTGCAATCTGATCCCATATATCTGTACCCTTTACCGTAGACTGAAAATCAATATGGATTCCTTGAATATGGTCGGCGTTTTTTTCTCCAAATTTGTTCATAATATCAATAAATACCGTACGGGTTTGCTCTCCCGCAGTTGAGGTAATCTCGATGCCCCGGGCTGATCGGGATATCACATATTCACCAATGTCAACGATCTTGTTGCGGGTGTACATGAATCCTCCATCTAACCACTGCTCGATCTGTAACTCGTGTACGGCCACACACTCGCCTAATTCTTCGGCTAGGTGCTCTCCAGCTTCAACTGCCCCACCGCCTCCCGCAGCTGCCATGCCGCCCTCTATTGCGTTCGTAGTCACAACCTCCTGTAATGTAGCCTTACCTGAGGCGTCAACTTGAGTTGTTGGTGAGTTAAACCCGTATATAAACCAATTCGATCCCTGCCCAACCGGATCCTCACTCGCGAACCGCCCCACCCCTGGATCGTAGTACCGCGCCCGCATGTAAATGAGGCCGGTATTGTCCTCGCTCGGATGCCCCAACTGCCCGACGAACTTGTGACTGCTCATGCCTCCCGGATTATTGCCGCCGCGCACGAGACCATAGACATCGTATTTACGATTGCTCGTGATATTGCCATTCGGATCTATTTCCCCGAGAACGTTGCCTAATCCATCATAGAGGTACCATCGCACCTGACCGGTCGTATCGTCTCTTCGATACTCCGGCCCCCGTGCTCCAACAAGGTAAGTTGCCGTGTTCGTATGGGTCGCGTGGTTTTTCTCCCGTACAAACATAGAGTGGTCGAGAATAAAGTCAGTTGTCGTGCCATTAGCCGTGCTCTGCCGACGGATGCCGTCAGCGCCATAGATGAAACTGCTCATATTCGCGCCGTTAACGCACTGGACCATTCGGTTCTGGCTGTCCCAAGTGTTCGTGCGACCGCTGCCTGTCAGTGTGTTGCCATTTATATCATTGGCGTAGTTGTTGGCTCCCCTTGTGAGGAGCATGTTGGCGGCGTTGTAGGTATAGTTCTCGGTGCCTGTCGTCGAGTCTTGCTTGCTAAGACGGTTCCACATGGCATCGAAAGAGTAACTCTGCGTCTGCCCATCGCCGTAGTTCACTGTTTTCAGGCGATCCAGCGCATCGTAACCGTACTGCTCGGTACGGCTGACGATATTTCCGTTGGCGTCGAGGCTGGAAATCGTATTGGTCTGACGCTGGCCTGTGGCGTCCTGGGTGTAGTCATTCTGCACCAGGAGTTTGCTCTGCCAGTTGTTGTTGGCATCCAACCAGTGGTAAGTGTTCTTGAGTTGGGTAAGCCAGTGATGTGTCAATGCTGGCCCCATACCGGCAGCAGAAGTATCGTAGGTATATTCTGTCTGCTGATAACTCAGCAGCGTCGGCGAGGTCGGGTTGGTGTTGAACACCTCATTCACGCGTGCCAACAGCGGAGTGCCATCCGGATTGAGGGCATATTCGACACGACGCCCCTGATCATCGGTAATCGTCGTCAAGCGCCGCATAATAGAGTTGGCGTCCGCGTTGGGGAGCACCAGTCCTGTTTCTGCGGAAGCGACGGCATATCCATAAGTCCAGGTGCCTCCGCCTGGAAGCGTCATACTGGCGCGTTCGCCTGTCGCAAGGTAGGAATAGGAGACGGTTCCGGTGACGGGATCAGCGACGCTATGGACACGGTTACATCCGCTCTCATACGCCATTGTGGTTGTGCCGCGGTTGTTGGTGACGGTTAATGTGCGCCCATTTGCGTCATATCCATAAGCGACCGTTTCTGCCGCCGTATTGGCCGTAGGTGGGCAAGTGACCGATAGCGGCTGACCAAGTCCATTGAAACTAACGTTGCTCGTCTGGGCCATAGGATCGGTGGAAGAGACGACACGACCACTGACATCATAGGCCATACTCGTGGTGCGTGCCAGATGACTGTCGCCGTTGGAGACATGCGGATCCTGCACCACCTGTGTCAAATTGCCCCATGGATCGCCATAACTGTACTGGATAACGACTCCGTTGAGGTTAACTTCCTGCGTCTTATGGCCAGCGGTATTGTACTGATAGGAAAACTGCTTCTGATAAGACGAACTGCTGGCATCGTTGTAGCCAGCATCGCGAGCCCACAAAATGCTCCCCCGGTTGCCAGGATTGGGATCGGTGTTGCTGCCGACGCCGAATGTCGAGGTGTGTCCATTGAGATCAGTGACGCTGGCTTTCGCGAAGTACTGGCTGCCATTGTAGTAGGTCATGGTTTCGACCCCAGGAAAGCCATCCTGTGTGTGTGTCAACTGATTGCCATGCGGTCCATAGGTAAAGCGATCTATATGGTCGAACCGAGGCCGAGCGCTCAGATAGCTTGCCGGAGCCGCCGAGTCCGTCAGACCGCTGACCGTTTCGGTCTCGATAACATTGTTGGCGCTATCGTATGTTGTCCCATTGGCCGGGCCATCCGAAAGAAAATTAGCGCTGACCCCCCCGGCCCGCAGGTAGCTGTCGGTATTGACACGCAACAACAAGCTTCCATCGACATAGCTATGATTGCCATTAGAGGTCGTATAGGCATTCACGGAACTGGGAAATACTCCTTCGCCTCCGAGCGAAGTAACAATCCAAGTCTGGGTGCGGGGATTGCCTTGAGCGTCGATGCCGGCCGGTTCGGTAATTTGGTTGGCCCATACAGTTCCGGTCACGGTCGGTCGGACAGGTGCATCGGGCGTCATCAACCCATACCCATACAAAATAGAATGACCGAGCGGATCGGTAATGCTGGCGAGCAGTCCGTTCTCGGTGCCACTATCGCCAGTGACACTGGTGTAGCCATAAGTGGTAGTGCGGTTGAGATGGGTGTTGTCGCCGACATCGAGAGTGGAGGCGCTGAGGTTGAAATCGGCATTGTAGGTATAACCCACCGAGTATTGAGGTCCATCCACTTGCACGATGCGCCAGGCAGGTTGTGCGGGATTGGCGGCGTTGAGATCCTGCCAATGGAAGAGGAGTATGCGGCCGCTCGGATCAGTAACCGTGTCGAGCAGTCCTTTGTTCACACCACCGATAGAGACGGGACTGTAAGTCAGCAAGGTGACATTGTTGTAACGATCCGTAATGCTATCACAGACGCGTTCGTTGCCGATCTGAGTGTAGTGCTTGATGGTGCCGTCCATACTCTTGTCGGTGTCGGCCAGCACGTTCTGCGGGCCATCGGTAAGGAAATGGTCGTAGTCACTACTCATTTCATCATAGATATAAGCAGGCGGAGAGTAGAGACCATCTGCATCCCGATGGTACTTGCGTTTGCCGCCGATGAAGTCGGTGCGGTCAGCGAAGTTGAGGCTGACATCGGTGGGTGTGTTGGTGGGATCTTCTTCCATACGGATGTCGTAGGCGTGCGTCCAACCGATACCGAAGGGACCGACCCGATCATCGTTGCTATTGTAAGTCCGCTGCAAGACCAATCCTGTTCCGACTGCCGGATTGACCAGAATGTCGCTGAAGGACTTAAAGAGGTTGCCGTTGCAGAGGTTGACGTCTCGGAGCGATTTCTGCCAGGGGAGAGTGCCGCTGAAGCCTCGGTTGCGGTAGGGGCCGCGACCGACCGCCTTCCTCATCTCCGCCGGATTAAGCAGGCGCAGTTTTGGTTTGTGTTTGCTGGCTTTAGCGTACTGGGCATCGACGGCTTTCCACTGAGCGGCAGTTAGCTTGTCGGTTTTGCCGGTAGGCAGTTCGGAGGACAGGTGCGGCTTGCGTCGTTCAGTTGCCTCATGCAACAGGTTCGCCTGGGCCGGAAGCGACAACAGCGTCGTTCCACCCGTCGCCAATGCCGCTATCAATGCCGTCAATCGCAGCCAACCGTTTCGCATTCCTCGTTGCATCGCTTTCTTCTCCTGGCAGAGTGGTCACGTGACTTATCGTCACTGCCGCCCGCCTGCAATCCAGTTCAAAAAGAGTTTCATCCTGAAAACTTGTTTGGGAATGTTCAGGCTCTCTGGCAGTGGCCTATTCCACCAGCGCCATACCGGTCCAGGTCTTCTCCCACTCTGCTACCGCTATCTCGCGCCTGCCACTGTGGCCCGACCCCTGAGCATCCGGATCCCACAGACCGATCTTGCCGCCCGTAACCCTCTCCACCAGCACATAGTGTCCTGGCCGGATCAATGCCACCACTGGCAGCTTCTGCTCGGCCAGTCCCTCGGTCGTTAGCTCCGCTCCTCGAAGCGAGATGCCCTGCTTGGCTCCCACTTTTGCCAGACTTGCCAGCGTTGTGCCTTCTGCGTTCGTTGCCATCGCGTTCGCCAAGGCATGCACGTCCGCCTGCTGGCCACCCTTGCGTCGCACCAGTTCCGCTAAGCACTCCGGACCGCACATCGCCTCTTCGCGCCGCACCGCCTGGTCGTGTTTAGCCTGGATCGCCTTCGCCGCCTGCCACAGCTTCTCGGCGTCCTTTGGCACGTCGCCCCCGTGCATCCGTCCGATCCGCTTCACTGCCGCGTGGATCAGGATACTCTGTGGATACCGACACAGAAACTCCCGCAGTTCTCGTTCCGCTCCCGGTTTATCCCCGAGCGCTCCCGTGCAGATCGCCGCCTGGAACGCGCCTTCCTCTTCCAGCGTGGGCAGCGCTTCGCCCGTAAAGGGAACCATGGGAGTGCCATCACGTGTCGGCTTGGCGACGTTCCCATCCGTTGAAGCCACAGACTGTGTTTTCCCTGGAGTCGGTGTCAGGCTGCCATGATCGGGCAGCTCCGCCGCCCAGTCCCGCAGCATCGAGAAGCGCACCCGTGCGAGTCCGAAATTGCCCCGTCTCGCCGCCGCATACGCCGCCACCCACAACGCTCGGGTCGCCTCGCGTCGGCGGGCAGGATCGGTCGTGTGTTCCCGCGCCATCACTCCTGCCGCCAGGCGCTCCGCCTCCGAGAAATGGCCCGCATTGTACGCCGCCTCAATCGGAACGACCGGATCGGTCGAGGGAGGTAGCGGCTTGACATGGCCCACGTAGCCCCCGAACCCGTGCGTGGAGTAGGCCCGCACCGACGTTTTCGCGGTATGTCCCCGCCACAGCCATACCCCGCTGAGCATCGCCCCCACCGCCAGCCCTAGCATTGCTTTCGCTATTCGTCGTCTGTTCTGCATCACTTCTCTGTTCTTTCGCATCCGACTCTCAGATCCTTGCCTGTTGCGTGCGGCCCGTTCGCCGGAATGGGGAACGTCCAAGCCTTTCCTCTCCGTATCTTTCCGGACCGAGCGCACTAACCTCCTGGTCCCGGCGGGCCTGCCGGAGTAACCCCGCCCTTACCCCCGCTGCCATTGATCGTCAACAGAGCCGAGGCGTACCAGCGGAAATAACTGCTCGGAGCATAGGTGCCGCGCGGAAACAGAGAGACATAGATCAGACACTGCTGGGCCGATCCGTCGAGTACAAGCCCGGAGACCGTAAAGGTGTTATTCGTGCTGGAAACGGTCATGCTCGCCGGGCAACCTACCGAAAAGAGCCCGCTCGTGTCGTGCCAGATGTAGATCGGCACGCTATCGCCTGGCCCAAGCCCGTTCACGTTCACCGTGGCAACGACCGAGGCGTTGTTGACGATGTTTGAGGGCGAGAGCGTTACCGAGAGCACCGTCGGGCCGCACCAGGCGTAGCAGGCGGCAGGCGCTTTCGTCGTGTCGTACTCTTTCTTGGCGAAGTACGCCCAGCCGTTCGCGCCTTCGCTTGCGCTCGCTCATGCCACCGAGAGCGGCGTGTGGTTGAGCGCCGCCTGCTTGATGGTGTCGCCGAGGGACCAGGTCAGCCACTGCGACACCGGGGCCGTGGGATCGTACTGCACCATCGCGAAGCTCTTCGGCGCGTTCGGATCCACCGCAGGCGCCGTGCTCCAGGTCGTCGCCATCGGGTCCCAGAAACCGCTCAGCAGAGCCTGGCAGGTCACCTGCATCTGCACCGCACTGTTGCCGGTGGTGTAGGCCGTGGTCAGATAGGCCGCGATGTTGCCCACCCGGAAAGAGGGGAGCGTCGGAGCGGGTTGGCTATCGATCGGAAACCTGGCGAAGCTGCGCCCGATGCGTGCGGGATCGTTCGCGAAGCCTGCGAACAGCCCGCCCCGATAGGCGGAGCCTCCGAAGTTATGGTCCTGAAAGACGGTGGTGGCGTAGCGCAGATCCAGGCGGCTGTCCACGGCCTGATTGCCGTTGGCAGCGACGAAATACGGCTGAACGATGTCGGCGGAGTAGTAGAGCGCCTGATCGGTCTTGAGGACGTAGACATAGGCGGTTCCGGGCACGAAGTTGAAGGCGTCGTTGCAGGAGAGCGCCGAGCCGGGCAGCGTCGCGACCAGCGTCCAGTCGGCATCCGAGTTGGGCGGATAGACGGCCCGGTAGAGCCGATACTGGGTGGTCTGCTGCGCGTCCCAGGCCAACTGCACGACATGGGGCGGCAGCAGTCCGACGACATGCAGATTGGTTGGCAGCAGGGAGAGGATCGCGGTCAGGCCGCTGCTCGGCTCGGTCAGCGTGACGGTGATAGGATAGTTGACGGTGCTGGTCTGGATCGAGAAAGTGAACGAGTTGGCTCCGGCAGGCACGTAGAGTGTGGCCGGGGCGAAAGCGGCCTGGGATTTGGAGGAGCTGATCGAGAACCTCAGACCACCTGTCGGCGCGGCGGCGTCGAGAGAGATGGTCCCGGTGACGCTTCCGCCGCCGATGAGGGTAGAAGGACGGACCCAGAACCCGGTGACCTGGGGCGGCAAGACAGTCATCGCGGCGGATTGGGGAGTGGTTCCATCGGTCGCCGAGAGAGTGACGGCAGTCGCCGCCGCAACGGAAGTCGTGGTCACATTGAAGGAGGCCTGTGTCTGTCCACTGGCGACCGTCACTGAAGCCTGAACGCTCGCGATCCCCGGCTGGCTGCTCGCTAAGGAAACCGTCAGTCCGTTGGCGGGAGCAGGTGCGGTGAGCGTGACCTGTCCCGTTGCATTCGTTCCGCCTGTCGGATTGGCCGGAGTGACTGTCAGGCTGCTCAGTGTCTGCGCCTGCACCTGGCAGAGCATCCCCAGGAAGAGGAACAGAAGCGCCACGATTGTGCGACCGAAAGGCAGGCAGGCATGGGATCCGGAGTGTTTGCGTTCAAAGCGAGAGAAAGGAGTGAAAAGCGCCGAGCGTGAGGGTATCGCCGATTAGACGAGCGACGTCGAGCGTGAGCAAACAGCAACAGGCACAGGCATGCAGATCCTCCCATGATCACAATTCCATACAAAAGCAGTTAGAAAGAAAAAACACCTTTATCTATATAAGTGACGAGATCGCCGAAAAATGCACCCCCTTGAAACTTTTTTTGAAAATAAATTAAAAAGAGCGGAAAGGAAGAGCTTTCGGTTGGTAGACAAGGCTAAGTTCTCGTTCGGCAACGACTTCGGTGTTTGGATCACTTCCTATAGAAGGCGACCCTGTTTTTGTGGTATCATAATCGAGTCATAACTGCGTAAGTAAAACAGGTGTTCGGAGTAGGGTACACGACAGGGTCGTCGGGGTGCGCTTCCTACCCTTTGCGTTTTCAGAAGGAGTTTTCTGCAACATGAGTATCTACCCTTCCCCCGATAAACTCGATAGCATGCCGAGCAAATATGCGCTGGTGATTCTGGCGGCGAAGCGCGCTCGCCAGGTCAAAGACGGTGCGAAACGCCTGACAGACAGTAAGTCCGCCAATCCGCTGACCGTTGCTCTGGAAGAGATCGCGGCTGGCGCGATTATTTCGCGCGTCGTCGAAGATGCGACCGTTGCGGCATACGAGTCCGCGCTCAAGCCGACCGAGCCGAGCATGGAAGACATCATCGCAGCGGGTCCGATGATCGCGCTGGACAGCGAGCAGGATTTCGCCGCGCAGCAACTGGCCGCCTTCCGCTCCGCCGAGCCGGATTCCGACGAGGACGACCTCCTTGGCGGCACCGACAACGAGCGTGATGTGCGCCCCGTAGACGGGTTCACACTCGATGCTTCCGGCCTGCTGAACGCGCTTGACGACGACGAGGACGATCTGATCCAGGGCATGGAAGAAGACGAAGAGTAGTCGATCTTGCGGGCACGACACAAACTCTCACAGGATAAGGCGCTATGCCCAAAATCGTCGGAATCGATCTGGGAACGACCAATTCGGTAGTGGCTGTAATGGAGGGGCAGGAGCCGACCGTCATCTCTCTGGCGGAGGGAAGTCGGCTCTGCCCCTCTGTCGTCGGATTCTCGAAAAACGGCGAGCGTCTGGTCGGGCAGCCTGCCCGCCGCCAGGCGCTTGCGGCTCCGGAACGCACCGTCAGCAGCATCAAACGCAAGATGGGCACCGACTACGTCGTTCCAATGGATGGAAAGATCTTCCTGCCGCAGGACATTTCCGCAATCATTTTGTGCAAGTTGAAGGCCGATGCGGAAGCCTATCTGGGGGAGAAGGTCGAGAAGGCCGTGATCACGGTGCCCGCCTACTTCACCGACGCCCAGCGCCAGGCGACCAAAGACGCGGGAGCGATCGCTGGCCTGGAGGTCGTCCGCATCATCAATGAGCCGACGGCAGCGGCGCTGGCGTATGGCGTCGAGCGCACCGCCGCGCAGACGCTGCTGATCTGGGATCTGGGCGGTGGGACCTTCGATGTCACCATCCTCGACGTCGGAGAAGGCGTCTTCGAAGTGCGAGCGACCAGCGGCGATCCCCTCCTCGGTGGCGACGATTGGGACGCGCACGTGATGGAGTGGATGGCGACCCAGTTTGAAGCCCTGCACGGAGTCAATCTGCGTCGGGATAAGCTGGCGATGCAGCGGCTGATGGAGAGCGCGGAGAAGGCCAAGGTCGAACTGAGCAATCTGCTCGTCACTAACATCAATCTGCCTTTTCTCTCCGTCGGGCCGGACGGCCCTCTCCACCTCGATCTTGATCTTTCCCGCGCCCAGATGGAGCATCTCTGCGCCGATCTCATGGAACGCTTGAGTGCGCCGACGCAGCAGGCGATGCTCGATGCGCGGGTGAAGCCGCAGGACCTCGACCGCATCCTGCTGGTAGGCGGAGCGACACGCATGCCGGCCGTGCAGGAACTTGTTCGCCGGATGTTTGGTAAAGAACCCTATCGTGGGTTGAATCCCGATGAAGCCGTGGCCGTGGGAGCCGCGCTGCAAGGGGCAGTGCTCAACCGGGAGATCGAGGGTCTCCTGCTGCTGGACGTCACGCCCCTCTCGCTCGGGATCGAAACGCACGGCGGCCTGATCTCACACGTCATAGAGCGGAACACGCCTATTCCCACACAGGGCAAACGGGTCTTCACGACGTTTCGAGACGGTCAGACGACCGTGACGATTCGGGTCTTTCAGGGCGAGCGGCAGCATGCCGAAGACAACCATTTTCTGGCCGATTTTCAGTTGACGAACATCCCCTCCGATCGCAGTGGTACGGCGCAGATCGAGGTGACGTTCGATATCGATGCCAACGGCATCGTCCATGTCTCCGCCGTAGAGCAGCGCACGGGCCAGAGACAACAGATCCAGATTGGGCGGGCCACCGGCCTGACCCCCGAAGAGATCGCTCGACAGCGGCGACTGATTGCGGAGACTGTTTCTTCAGAAACACATTGATTCGGAGGCGAGGAGCAGAATGGCGGCAGAACAACGCGACTATTATGAAGTGCTTGGGGTGGATCGCACCGCTTCTTTGGAAGAGATTAAAAAGGCTCATCGTAAGTTAGCGGCCCAGTATCATCCCGATATCAATAAGAACACCGGAGCTGAAGAGAAATTTCGCGAGGTGCAGACCGCTTTCGACGTCCTCAGCGACGATACGAAGCGCGCCCGCTACAATCAGTACGGCACGGCGGAAGAGACGGCCGGCGGCTTCCCCCCAGGCTACGATCCGCTTTCCGAGATTTTTCGAGATATATTCAACCCCGGCGCGCGACAAAGGCAAGGCGGCGCTCCGATGCCCGTGCGCGGCGACGATCTGCGCCACGATCTGACTTTGACTCTGGAAGAGGCGGTACTGGGAGCGGAGAAGACGGTTCGTTTTCAACGCTGGGAATCCTGCAACGACTGTGAAGGCAGCGGCGCTAAGGCCGGAACGAAGGTGGAGACCTGCCCGCAGTGCCAGGGCGCAGGGCAGACCTACACACAACGCAACATGTTTATCGGCACGTTTACGCAGGCGCAGACCTGTTCACGCTGCCGAGGCACCGGCCGTATGATCCCCAATCCCTGTCCTACCTGCAGCGGCGTCGGACGCGTGCGCAAGATGCGTGAACGCAGCATCAAGATCCCAGTTGGCGTCGATACCGATATGCGCATGCCTCTGCGGGGGGAAGGCGATGCGGGCGAACGCGGTGGACCGGCAGGGGACGTCTACCTGGTCTTCGATGTCCAGGAGCACGATGTCTTCAAACGCGAGGGCAACGATCTCTTCTGCGAAATACCGATCAGTTATCCGAAGGCCGCGCTCGGCACGACGATCATGGTGCCGCTTATCGACGGCACCGAAGAGTTGAAGGTTCCGGAAGGAACGCAGAGCGGGCATCAGTTCATACTGCGTGGCCAGGGGGTTCCGGATGTGCGTGGACGCGGAAAAGGCGACCTGTATGTGAACTTGCAGGTTGAAACGCCGCGCAAACTGACTTCGGAGCAGCGGGAACTTCTCAAACAGTTCGCCGCCACCCTGGGCGAAAAAGAGGAACACGAAAACAAAGGTCTGTTCGGCAAACTGTTCGGCAGCCATTAGGGGAGTTGCGATGCGTTGGGCGGAAATGACGGTAATGTGTGCGTCGGACGCGACGGACGCGGTGAGTTATGCCTTTATCGAGGCCGGATGCGGGGGCGTGATGCTGACCGGGACCGATCCGGTGACGGTGCAGGGCAGCCTGCCGGTCACCGACGAGTTGGTGCTGCGAATGACCGGCCTGCGCGAGCATCTGGGGCGGCTGGAAGAGTTCGGCTTGCCACCACTGGTGGACGGCATGACGATTCGATACACCGAAGAGGAAGACTGGGCCAACGCCTGGAAGCAGTATTTCAAGCCGCTGCGAATCGGGAAGCGCATGATCGTCAAGCCGAGCTGGGAGTACTATCTGCCCACCGGCGACGACCTGATCGTGGAGATCGATCCCGGCATGGCTTTCGGTACCGGAGGACACCCGACCACACGCCTCTGCATGGAGGCGCTGGAGGAGCGGATCACACCGGGAATGGTCGTGGCGGACATCGGCACGGGCAGCGGCATTCTGTCGCTGGCGGCGGCACGTCTGGGCGCGGTCAAGATCTGGGCGACCGATAGCGACCTGCTTCCGCGTAAAATCGCCACGGAGAACATCCTGCGCAACGACCTGGAAGACGTCATCTCCATTCTTGAGCTGGACCCATTCGATAAGGTCGCGCACGAGTGCGATCTGGTAGTCGCGAATATCGTGGCGAACACCATCATCGAACTGGCGGCCTCGATTGCGCCGCGCTTGAAACCGGGCGGCATCTTCATCGCTTCCGGTATCGTCGAAGAGCATCACGAGAGCGTGAAGGCGGCGCTGGCGGCGGTCGGACTGACGCATCTGGAGACCAAAAGCGAGGATATCTGGGTCTGCCTGATCTGTCGGCACGATCCCGACGCCCCGCAGGATCCGGAGACCCTGAACCGCGTCATGCGCCAGATCCCGCCGATCGGGTGGGACGGCTGGTCGGACTGACGCGCCGGAATGATTCGCCTCTTCCTTCCTCCTGAGCAGATCGCAGGCGAGACTGCCTCTATCCGCGACAACGACCATCTGCATCTGACGCGGGTGCTGCGGGCGCGGCCCGGAGATGCGGTGCTGGTGCTGGACGGGCGGGGAAACGCTTTTCAGGCACGTCTCGTATCCGTAGAAAAGCACGAGACCAGGGCGGAGATCGAATGTGCGGTGACCCTGCCGCCCGAGCCGCCGGTCTTTCTTACGGTGGGGCAGGCGCTGGGCAAGGGCGACAAGTTCGAGCAGGTGATCCAGCATGGGACCGAGGCCGGAGCGAGCGCCTTTGTGCCGGTGCGGGCGGAGCGGTCCGTGGTGGATATTCCGTCGGCGAAAGTGACGGATCGGGTAAATCGCTGGCGACAGATCGCCAAAGGGGCGGCGGAGCAGTCGGGCCGCAGCCGGATCCCCGAGGTCTCCGCGCCGCAAACGGTGCAGGAGTTGCTGCGAACGGCGGCGAACGATACGCAGGCTTTGATGCTCCACACCGGAGATGAGACCGTGCGACTGCGCACAACGCTGGAGGCATGGTCCGTACCACCTGCGCGTCTGCTGTTGCTGGTCGGACCGGAAGGGGGCTGGAGCCCCACAGAAGTGGCGCAGGCACGGGCGGGCGGAGCTCTTCTGATAGGGCTCGGCCCCCGCATCCTGCGCACCGAAACCGCCGCACTCGTGGCGATCAGTCAGATACTCTACTCAACGGAGATTTAACATTATGCGAATTCTTGGTCCGGATGGCAATCCGGTACAGACCGGCCCGCCGGTTTCCGACGAAGTGAAACAGATTGTCGAGCGGGCGAAAGCCATCGCGACCGAGCAGGGCGACCCCGCGAGCGCCTTGCAGCAGTTGGTCTTCGCCTTTCAGACCGATGTCTCCTCCGATCTCGTGCTGGACACGACCATCGAGCTGTTGACGACGATGGCGACGATGACCGGCAACGATCCTGCCCAGAGCGAAGAGCTGCAGCTCTTCATGCAGTTGCGCGAAAAACGCGAGGATGCGCTGCTCTACTTCCAGGTCGGCAACCGCTTCTTCCAGTTGCAGCAGTCGTTTGTCGCCCGCCCCTTCCTGGCGCGCGCGAAGGAGCTGCTGAACGGCGAGATCAACGAACTGAGTCAAGCCATTGACGTCGATCATGCCCAGTGTATGATGGACCTCGGCGCGTACCAGGACGCCATCAACGCGTTCCATGCCCTGAACGACACCTACGGCGGGCTGCCGATCTGGCTCGTCCTGGAGATGAGTGAGTGCTACGCCCTGCTGCGGCAGATCGACGAGGCGGAAGCGGTCTATCAGATCGCGCCACCGGAATCGGCGGCGCAGTTCCCCGGTATGGAAGCGGTACGCGAAGAGGTAGGAGATCTGCTGGCACGCGTGCGTGACTTCGATGAGACCGAGGAGATGGACCTGCGCGACTGGCACTATGTGCAGACGCGCGGCATGCTGCTGGAGACCAATCCAGACGAGAACGTGCCCGGCGAGCGGTTTATCTTCTTCCAGCCGAGCGAAGAGGATGTCGCCTACGTCGTCGCTCTCGCCGCCGCCGTGCTGGACAACAAAGGCTATGCTCCCAACCGCATCCTATGGCTTGGCCCAAACTCGGAGCCGCTGGCCCTGCTCTTTGCGCAGTGGTGGGAGGTCGATCCGGAGAATATACGCGCCTATCAGCATGGTGACAACACCGAGGACGAATCGGAACTCGCTCTCCTGGTGATGGCGCACGCGCACGATGTCCTGGTGCTGGAGTCGGAGGAGGAGTTCATCGACCTGGCGCAGGCCCGCGCCGGACTCATCACCTTCGCGCTCGATGTGCGCTGGACCGAGCGGCAGCCGATGGTGCCCGACATCGCTGGCTTCCTTACCCAAGCCTGCAACCTTCCGTGGGAGACACGCTTTATCGTCGATGAAGAGGCGGAGACGGTCACCCGCGTCGATGAGACTCGCGATGCGCAAAAGATCGCTGAAGAAATCGCCGCGCAGTTCCCGAAGGACGACGAGAGCGACACCTTCGCGACGGAGATGCTGGAAGAGTACGCGATCTGCACCGACCTGATCCTCGACCACCGCGACGGCGAGCTGATCCGGCGTCCGCTGGTCACGCACTCCCCGATCAAGAGCCCGCGTCTAGGCTTCTAAATCGAACCGTTCGTCCCTTCTTTCTGTTCGGCCCCTCTCCTTGCCAACTGCCAGGTCGAGGGGCCGACCCGTTTTAGGCCATGAGTTTTAACCCAGGAGAAAACGATGCAAGCACTCGTCTATAGCGACCTTCGCCGTGTCACGATGCAGGAACGACCGGAACCGGTATTGGCTCCGGACGAGGCGCTGCTGAAGGTGCGTGGCACCGGCATCTGCGGTTCGGACATGGTGGGCTTTCTGGGCCTGAGCCCGCGTCGGCAGCCCGGACTGGTGCTGGGCCACGAGACCGTCGCCACCGTCGCCCGCATGCCCCAGACTCGGCCCGTAGGCGGAGGCGAGTGGCCCTTTCACGAGGGCCAGCGTGTCGTTATCAACCCCTTCATGCCCTGCGGAACCTGTGATGCCTGCAAGTCTGGTCGCGTCAACGTCTGCACGGCCTGGCGTCTGATCGGCATGGACAAGATCGACGGCACCTTCGCCGAGTGGGCGAAAGCGCCCGCCACCAACGTCTTTCCCGTCCCCGACACTCTCTCCGACGAGCGCGCTATCATGATCGAGCCGCTCGCCAACGGCGTCCATCTCTTCTCCTTGATCCGCCAACATCATTTCGGCACCCTCGCCATCTTCGGCGCAGGCACGCAGGGCTGCCTCCTGCTCTCACTCGCCCGTCTCCTCGGCTACCGCGACATCGCCATCGTAGACGTCAACCCGGCCCGCCTGGAAGTCGCGAAAACCCTGGGAGCCAAACACCTTATCAACGCCCGCGAAACCGACCCTGTCGCCGCCATCCGCGACAGCTTTGGCGGCAAAGGCGCGGACATCGTCATCGAAGCCTACGGCGATACGGTCACCCGCGCCGCCTGCGTTCAAGCCGTCCGTCGCGGCGGCGAGATTCTGCTCCTCGGCCTGCACGAAGTGATGAGCAGCGTCGATTTCACCACCATCGTCCGCCACGAACTGCGCCTGCAAGGCTCCTTCGTCTACACCGACTCCGACTTCGCCCGCTCCCAGACCCTCCTCGAAAACGGCGACGTCGATCTCTCCCCCTGGACCCAAACCTACCCCCTCGCACAAGGGCAGGCAGCCTTCGACAAACTCCTCACCGACCCCGGCTCCACCATGAAAATCGTCCTCACTGTCTAGGGTGCAGAGGTATAATGTCCCCATGAAACTTACACCGAAACAGCTTGCGATGTTGCCATCTGATAAGGACGTTCGGTTCTATCAGGAGCATGGCTACTATCACTCCAAAACTCTCTTCTCGGAGCAGGAGATCGATGCGGTTCTGGCCGCCAGCGAACGGTTTTATGCCGGAGAGGTGGACGCGCCGCCTGTCGATGTCCCTTACCTGGACCGCTTTCGCCCCAAGGTGCCCTATGGCGCGGGCCTGCGGAAGAGCGACCAGTCTTCGATGTACAGTCATGGCCTGCGCTGGCTGGTGACGCATCCGCTGCTAGGAGCCATCGCTGCCCGACTTTCGGGTTCGCCGCATATTCGCCTCTGGCACGATCAGTTGCTCTACAAGCCCCCGCAGGATCCGCTCAAGCTCACCAATGTCGGCTGGCATACCGATCGGGGATATTGGAAGACCTGCACCTCGCCTGCCATGCTGACGGCCTGGATACCGTTCCATGACTGCGATGCGCAGATGGGTACCATCACCATGATCGACGGCAGCCAACACTGGCCCGACAACACCGACAATCTCGACTTTTTCAGCAGCGATCTCGACGGCCTCGAACAGAAGTTCAGCACCGGCGAGCATCCGATCGTGAAAGTGCCGATGAACCTCCTGAAAGGCCAGGTCAGCTTCCACAACTGCCTGACCATTCACGGCAGCGGCCCCAACTTCAGTACACGACCGCGCCGGTCGATAGCGGTGCATCTTCAGGACGACTCCAATCGCTACCAGGAGTACCACTATCCCGACGGCCGCCCCGCCCACCATGATCTCGACCAACTGTGCCGTAAAGTAGATGGGTTCCCCGACTATACCGATCCCGATTTTTGCCCGACACTCTACTGAGAGCGAAGGTAGGAAGCCAGCCACGTAGATCCGCCTCTCTTTACTTTGGAAATCGAACACGATGCACAAGCGACGATTACGAGGTTTTGTACTCTTCATGGCGGCATCTCTGATCGCTCTTACGGTCGGTGGGACGATAGGCTGGCGCTCCTGGCAGCAGAGACAGCGCAACAGCAGTCTGATCGCCGCGATCAAGCGTGACGACGCCGACGACGTCGAGGCGGCGCTGCGGGCCGGAGCCGATCCGAACTCCCGCGATCAAAGCGGAGCCTCCCCTGAGTTGTGGCAGGTTCTGCGCAATCTCGTCATGGGGCGTTTGACCACGCGTGCCCAAGGCAATCCCGCATTGCGGATCGCCGCCAATCCCATAATCGAGGACAGCCATCCCGGCCCGATCCAGGTAAGCTCACGCGACCAGCGCATACGCACCCTGCTGCTCGACGCAGGCGCTGACCCGAATGCCACGGACGCGAGTGGCAATACGCCCTTGATGCTGATCGCGAACTGGTGGGATACCGAGGAGGTAGAACTGCTGCTCAACCACGGCGCCAATGTCAACTTAAAGAACCGTGTCGGTACGACCGCCTTAATGGCTGCCGTGCGAAACGAGGACAGTTCCGTCATGAAATTGCTGCTCGATAAGGGGGCGGACCCGAATGTCATCGCCGCCGACAGATCTACGGCGCTGAGCATGGCAGTGATGTGGGACGAAGGCGACAAAGTCGAAATGCTGCTCGCACACCACGCGAACCCCAATGTTCGTGCCGCCGATGGAGAGACCGTGCTCGCCTCCGCCCGGCGGAATGGCTTTCTCCAGACAGCACAAATCCTGGTAAGGGCGGGCGCGACTCGCTGAATCAAAAAAGCTCGCTGAATCAAAAAAGGAGGATCTGCTCCGTTTGCGCCACTCCCAACTTTTCCAGATGCCACTGCACGACTTCGAGGACGGGGGCGGAATCGGCGAAGCCAAGGTAGCGCATCAAATTGCGAGAAGCCAGGTCGCACTCGGATACCAAAATCGGCGGGGCTATCGCAGCGAAAAACTGTTCGTTTGCCTTCCACATAGCTACGGAAAAAGCGACCTCCTGCGAAGCAGGCATGCGGATTCGGGTGCTCAATGTCACATATGGCTGCAGGTAGGGGACACGCGCCAATTCGCGATTCGGGAGGCGAACGACGAGGCCACTGTTGCGGGAGCCGAACAGATAGTCGCGAAAATCGACCACGTCGTAGAAGTCCTGGTAATCGACCTGATCGACGCGGAGCGCCTCGATGGAGCGCGTCTGTTCCAGCAGAGACAGTACCCTGCCGACTTGAATACCCTGCGGTAAGACCGCCATCATCATGCGCATGGTGCGGCCCGAGGCGATGTCGTCGTCGAGGAGCGCGTACTCTCCGGGAGGAATAGCGCGGACCTGGTCGGTGATCGGAGGACACCCCGGCCGGGGAGTCACCTGGGTCGAGAAGCACTGTCCGTCCGCCAGCCCAAAAAGTCGGGAGACTTCCAGGCGATATGTCCCGCCCGTACAGGCGTCGAGCGTGATCGTCTCGGTCGTGCGCTGGAGTGTATCTGCATAAGCTACCTGCGTGGCCAGTTCCGGCACCTCGATCCGCAGGTTCAGCGCCTGATCGGGCAAGGGTGGGGAGGCATACGCCTCGTACAGCGCCGTGCGCAACGCCTGGAGATGACGCTCCCGCGCCGCCGTCAGTACCGATTCCTCCCGCCCCGCCCCCCACGTTTCTATCGCCCACGCGCTCTCGTCCCGGATCAGAAACTGGCGTTCCTGGGGCAATTCGTTGCCGCGCGCGACATTCGCTTTGAGGCTGTTGTAGTAACGGCTGGAACGCTCGGGCATCGCGTCCATCTCCTCCGAACGGATGCGCGACGACGAGATGTTGAAATATTCGAGGCGCGGCCTGGCAAAGGCGATCTGGGTATGCGAGGCCGGAATCTCCTGTCGAAGGGCGGCGACGGCGCTTTCGTAGCCAGGGCGATCAATACAGACGGCATAGCCCCGGCTCAGAAACGTGCGCGCAAACGCGGCGTTGTCTCCCCCGAACACGTATCCGACCTGCAACGGCACGGGAAGGCGAAGATGGTGGTTCAGATAACGCTCTAGCCGCAGAATGACGTCGGTATAGTTGAGCGCACACGGTACGTAGCGCGCCTCCCAGGGATCGACCATCAGCCATTCGCTCATCGCGACCGCTTCGTGGCAGAGCCGGAGCCGATGGGCATCCAGCAGGCTGGCGGAGCCGTGGTGCTTGGTCGAGACATAGGAGTCGTGGGAGGGAGAGAGGTAGCCGCCGAGCACGATGTGCCCTTGCTCCATCATCTTGTTCTTCGCCAACTCCAGCATGTCGATGTGCCCATTGTGGATCGGGGAGAAGCCGCCGGTGGTGAGCAGCACGATCGGAGGATAGGCGACTAACTGCGCGGGATCGAACTCGTCGAGTTGCGCAAGACGGCGGAGGATCTTGTGGTAGGGCGTGGTCAGCCAGTTGAGATCGGTATAGCGGGGGCTGTCCAGTTCGGCGTCGAGGCCATCGTCGAAGAAACCGGCTTCTCGGAACGCTTCTTGGCTCTGGTAAAGGGGGCGCATGGCTCGGTAGTAGGGATCCCGCAGCAGCTTCCAGGCGTAGTGCAGAGCGTCGGAGGAGTCTCCTGCCTGCCTCGCCTCTCGGTAAGCGCGGTCAATCGCGGTGCGATCCTCGATCGGCGGTATGCGGAGCAGATTCCAGAATGGGTCAGACATCGGCAGGAACTGTTCCGCACCGCTCGAAAATGACATCGGTGCGCAAAATGAGTTTCTGGGCTTCGCCGACATACGCTTCGGCATCGTGGAGCAAGCGGTGGTCGAAGACGAGGCAGTCCCCCGCCGTTGGCCGGACCGTACACTGTATCTCGCCAGGCTCGGCGAAACGGGACCAGTCGGCCAGATCGCGTTCCGCTACCGGCAGATCCGCTTGTGGATCTCTCACGAATCGCGTTGCACCGCCTGTGCTGCCGCCCATATCGAGATAGAGGATCACGGAGACCAGCGTGCGTTTGCCTTCGTGGTAGACGAAAGGCGCGTCGTAGTGGGGGATGAGCGCGCCGCCGTGTCGATAGCGTATCAGGCGCAAGAGGGGATTGACGCCTACGGCTCGCCAGACGCGGGTGCCGTCCCAATCGGTCGGGGTCGAGGCGTCCAGGATGCGAGGGCTGTCGAGGCAGGGTGCGATCCGATTCCAGAGCGTGCGGGCCAGCGTCGGGCTGTAGACGGTCGCACGCCACGATCCGATGGCGTCCGTCTCCGCGTGAAACTCCTGCTTCTTGCCGGACATGCCAACCGGAATCCAGGCGGTATCCGTGAACGATGCGTTAAGGGATTCGACCTCGTCCGGGCGCAAGACGCCCCGCAAAAGCAGCGCCATCCCTGCCAACTCGGGCAAAGTCTCGCATGCGATCTCCGGGTCAGCGGCAGCATTGATGGCGGTCGCCACGGTCTCGTCGAGTGGAAAGAACCCATTGATCTGTGCGGGGTCCAGCGGTGGATCTATAGGATTGCGGTACAGCGCGTTGTTCCATCCGCCGGGCGTCGAGGCGTGCAGAATATCCAGGTGTACCGCCGGGGACTTTCCTATATACTTGTGCCGGTTGTAGCGATGGAGTTCTTCCAGATTCTGCGCAAAGAACGCGAACTGAGCGTGCGCCTCCGCGCTCCAACCCTGTTGCAGAGCCTCTTGCTCGCCTGCGCTGCCGAGATCCTTCCAGAGCAGATAGAGTTCGACGAAATCGTAGGGCGCACCGAAGACCTCTTCGTCCGGGCGCGCATCGTACATATCGCCGGTCGGGGTCGCCTGAAGGATCGATTCGGGAACCTCTAGCGCCCTCGCCACCGCATAGATCTCGCTCTTGTGCAGGTCGGAGAGGATCTGAACATCCACCATCGCGTCCGACGCTTTGCCGATAAATCCCAGGTACCCGCCCTCATCGCGATTCGTGGTGCCGAGCAGGATCCCGGCGAAGCCCTGCTGGGTCAGCAGACTGGTGATATAGTAGAGGGCAGGGGTGCGCGCGTAAGAAACCAACTGCCCGGACGCCCACGGCTCTCCAGGCACGCCCATCGCCGCATCGACAGTCGACTTCAAGGCAGCATGCCCCGCAGAGAGGTCTACTGTGATCGGTTCGATCCCAAACTGCTGTGCGACTTTCCGCCCCTTTGCCGTTGCCTCGCTCTGATGTGTCGCACCGGGATCAAAGATCGGCATCAGCGCAGCCACGATCTTTGTGATCGGCGAATCGGCCTGCGCCTGCGCCCGTGCCGCCAGCCCTAGCGCCACCGCTGAATCGACCCCTCCGCTCACGCCAAGCACACAGGCGTTCAGTCCTGCATTGCGCATATAGGTGTTGAGAACGATGATTTTCGCTCGAATATACCGTGCTGCATCGAAATCACGTCGGCGGCGTAACGTTGCAAGCGCGGTGTGCAACTCCGGCAAAAGGCTCTCGGTCGTCTGAGGATTGTAGATACGCATAGGTTGGATTGTACCTCAAAACCGTCGCCTGCTTCGGCCCGCTGAGCAGAGCGCCCCTCCGTGAGGGGCGGCAATGGAGAGTGAATTAGCTCATAGGGCCACGCATTTTTCACGGAGTTCTCACGGAAGAGGCGTATAATCGAGAAGTAACCTGGAAGACAGGGACGTCAGCAAAGGAGAGGCACCAATGGGACTGAATGAACGCCGTAAGATGAAGGAACTGCAGACCGATTCGTTTCCCGACCGCACAGCGGAGTTGTTGGAGATAACGGGGAGCCCACTCGCGTACGATGTCGATTGGGACAGCTTCTCGGACGACCTGGAAGCGCTCAATTTTCTGGACAACCTCTCGTGCCATCGCACCAACATGGCGCTTCGGGTGCTCTGCTCGGACGATCTGGGCAAAGAGGCGGTGCAGGAGGGGTTGAAGACGATCAAACTCAAAAATGTCCCCACGAAAAGTGAAATGCAGATCACGTTCGGCGGCGGGGTTTTGGAGATGCACTGCGCCTACGCTCTGCGCACCGACGGCATGTTTTCCGACAACGAAATTCGAGCGGTCCTGGAGAAAGGCCTCTAGGCGAAAGGAAATCAGGATGATAACGAAACTGCTGCTGACGGTCGCACTTGCCATCGTTCCGCTGGGGGGCTTCGCGCAGAAGGGGACCGGCCGCGATACCCTGCACACTCCGCGCCACGGCAGCGCGGAGGAGCAGGGTATTCTCCAGGGGCTGCGTCATCAGAACTCCCCCTATTACAAGGAAGCAGCCTCCTTCAAAGTACACTACCTGAAGGTGCATAAAGGCTGGGCCTGGGCCGATGTGACGCCTTTGGATAGTCACCGTAAAGCGACGGCAGAGGGCGGCCCCAATCTCCTGCACCTGAAAACAGGACACTGGAAAACGCTCGATCTCTCGAAAGTACCGGCTGATCCCAACGACCCGATCGGATTGGAAGATTCCAGCACAGGTTTCGTCAAGAACCTGCGCAAGCAGTTCCCCGGCGTTCCGGCGGACATCTTCCCCAAGCCCAAGCACTGAGGAGCAGTTTCGACACCGAACCCCGCTCGTTTACGGGCGGCTTGCCTCAGCTAGTAAGAGTTCCATCTCCAGGCGCGGCGCCCAGACTTCGCTGCTGTCGGAGAGATCCTGGGTAGAGCGCAGGTAGGCTTCCGCCTTCTGCCGGCCATCGGCCAGGTAGGTTTGCGCCTGCTGGTCGTGATGCAGGCGGCGATGCGCCATTGCCAGGAAGAGGAGAGAATGGATCGCATCCTCTCCGCTTTCCTTGGGGACTGCCTTTTCGAGCCTTGCAATCGCCTCGGCATCCCGTCCGACACGGAACAGCAGGCAACTGGTGGTGTGCAATAGGCCTGCGTCCGCGGGATAGGCGGCATACGCCTTCTCGCCTTCTACGACCAGGGCATGGAGCGTTTCGGTGGGGCTCTGGCCCAGGGAGGCGATCTCCAGTAGTTCGGCGAGGTAGCCAGGGTTTGCAGTCTGGGAAATCTCACTTCTCATGCGGGCGCAGAGGGCGGCGTAACCGACACGGTCGCCTGCTTTAAGGCGAAGCAGCGCTTCGGGACGCGCGGCGGTCATCCGGGTTTCCAAATGGGGATCGGCGCTGAGGCGGGCGTAGTCGGCAGCGGCGGCTTGCCAATGCTTCTGCTCCCGATGCACGCGGGCGCTCACGGCGATAGCCTCTCCAACCCTGCCTCCATGCTGGACCATCTGCGCAAACTCCTGCTTTGCATGCTCTTCCTGTCCGAGACTGAGAAAAGCGACCGCGCGCAGATACCAGACATTTGCATCGTCCGGGGTCTTGCGAAGGAGGGCATCGGTGGCCAGAAGCGTCTGCTCCCACTGTTTGTGGGCTGCGCTGTCGCAGGCCAGGCCGAACCAGGAGTCGGCATCGTCCTGCCCAACCAGCAGCGCCGTTCGCATTCGGTCTTTCTTCTGCCTGGCTAAAATCGTCTCTTTCTCCAACGACAGCGCCACGGTATAGTTCCGTTGCTCCCGTAGATCGTGGGTCCAGTCGGGCAGTTGCTGAGACGGGGCTGCGAAGTCGGGGGAGCGGTGCGAACGCAGGGTATCCCAGGCTTTGCGCACCTCGGCGAGGCCGACCTCCATCCGATTTCCGTCGGCGTCGATGTGCTGTCCGCACAGCAAGGCGTTCAGTCGGTCGAAATCGGCTTCGGGGCGGCTGTCCGGCGACAGGTCCAAACGCAGAATCCCGTAGCGTGTCCCGACGATCAGGCAGCGACTGTCCTGTGTGAAGCGGAACCACCCCAATTCGGATCGAATAGCGGGTATCAAAGGATCTCCCGAGGCGAGATCCCAAACGCGCAAGTTGCCTTTGCTGTCGATTGCGGCCACCCGATTCCCGTCCGGGCTGAGTTCCTCCGAGCCGTAACTGCCGTCCCCGTTGTCCAACCGTATCCCTATCTGCATGGGAGGCGAGAGTGGATAACCTGTTTGCGCATTCCAGAGCCGTACCAATCCATCGGTGGTCGAGGTCAGAACGCGGCGCCCATCGCGGCTGAAGTGAGCGCCCGTGAAGGCCTGGTCCTGCGGCAAGGAGACGACCTGGTGACCGGTGGCAGTGTCGTAGATTCCCTGGCCCTGCGGCATGCCTCCTGGCAGTGAGAGGGGCACGAAGCGAGTGCGATCGACGCTAAAGCCCGCCGCGCCCGCTGCCATATCCACATCGAGAGTAAGTACACCGGCAGAACTCTTTGACCCCCGTGTGGGTAGGACGTCCAGCGCTCGCCTGCCTTGGGCGGTGATTGCGGCAGCGGAACCGACATCGGAGTAGAACTGGATCGATTCAAAGTCCCGGGCGAGCCACAGCTTCAGGTCGCTTCCGGCACGCGCCTGGTTCAGGCGGTGCAGGTTTATCTGCGCTCGAAGCCGACCTGAGCGCAGATCCCACAGGAAAGTCTCTTTGTCGTTTGTCCGTGTGATCAGGAGATGCCGTTCGGGCAGAAACCAGATCCGCGAGAGGTCCACCGCATGTACCATGAGCGCCCCGAGCGGTCTGGCAGTCGCCGGATCCCATTCCTGGAGATCGCGCAGTCCTAATTCGATCAGGAGATTGCCGTCGTGAGACGACACGCACGACATCACTTTGCCCGTATAGGCCGGTGGACCGACTGCCACGCCGGTCGCCGTGACAAACGACTGAAGGGCTCTCTCCGCCGTCAGGACCCAGTAGTGGCGTCCATCCGGGCAGAGTTCCGTCTGGAGGGCGTTCGCAGGCAGAGGGTACGACGGGGTGAGCGGCTTACCTGTGCGGGTGTTGTAAACGCGAAAAGCGTCGTGCGAGACGATTCCGAGCGTTCGTTCGTCCTCGCTTGGCCTCGCTGCGCTTGCCGGGACGCGCAGCAGAGGGACGCCCCGAACCGAGTCTACCAGAACTGCCTCCTGGCGTAGATTGGAAAAGAGAAGGGTCCGGCTCGCCTCCAGGAGAGGCGTCGTGGAGAGACCGACATCGTCCCTGTAGATCGACACGGGCAACGCTTTCGGTCGGAAACTCCATAGTCGCGTGGTCTGGTCCACGCCTGCCGTGAGCAGGCGCAGCCCCGAAGAATCGAAGCTGGCCGCCACCACCTCGCCCGCGTGGTGTACGGTCGGAGACGACAATGCGCCGGACGTGGCATCCCGGATCGATACGGAGCCATCGATACAGGCGAACAGCAGACGACTGCCGTCCGGACTGAACTGTGCGTCACGGGTCTCCGCAGACAGTGCGATGGAGGGAGAGAGCGCCTCTCCCGTCCGCGTGGAATAGACACACGCCCGCACCCCTTCCTGCTTGCCTTGTATCTGACGCGATCTGTGGATGATGAGCGCCTGCTTGCCGTCGGGACTGAGGCGGCAGGTGGCCGGCATCTCGGGGGAAAAGATCCGGATAGGTTGCCCCGTCTGCACGTCGAACAGTCCGGCCCGGTTGTATTGGGTCAGCGCATCGGTGCCGTCGGTCAGCAGGGACTTCCCATCGGGAGTAAACTCGATGCTGTGCGCGTTCCAGCAGCGGTCGATGGTAGAGCAGATCGTTCCCGTATCCGCGTCCAGCACGAGGGAACGCCATCTCCAGATGGCCAACGCTAAATGTCTGCCGTCGGGGCTGAACGCCGCGTCTTCGACGGTGATCCCTGCGATCCGAAACGTAAACTGTGTTTTGCCGGAGAGGAGATCCCAGACCACAACCTGATCGCCCGCATAAATCGCGAGATGATGGCTGTCGGGACTCCAGTGCGGGACACAGGCACCTACCGTAGGACGCTTCAGAGCAAGCTGCCCAACAGGGGTCAGCAGACGTCCTGTTCGGGCGTCGGCCACCTGTGCTGTCCCGTCCAGCCAGGTCGTCGCCAGGCAACGGCCATCCGGGCTAAATGCTACCTTCTGACCCTGACTGCCATGTCGGGCGGACCAGCAAAGGGTGCCGGTTTTAGCGTCTATCACCTGCACCTCGCCGCCCGCCGCTTCGGTCGCGATCAGGCTGGCGTCCGGGCTGAACGCTGCGCTGGCGACCGCCTCCTTTGCAAACCATATATGATCCAGGCGAGGCGTGCGTGCAAGCACCCCGGCGATCTGCACCCGCCGCAGGTTCTCCCGTGCGGTATCGCCCACACTCCGGTCGAGCTTGAGCGCGCGGGTGAGAGACGGAAGCGCCGCGACGGCGTCGCCGTCCTGAATCAGCCGTGCTCCGGCATCCGCATTCAGGTCGCTCTGCCTCCGCACCGCAAGCCTGGTCTGTGCCTGAGCCACTCCGGTCGCCGTTGTCGCGCGAACCGTAGCGGCGTTCGCCCGCCCAGTCTCTTTCTGCGCCAGCGTGGTCTGCTTCCGAGCGCGGCCACCCTGTTGCTTGGCGTCCGCCAGGGCCGATTTCAACTGCCCGTTGGTAATCTCCTGCCGCGCCAACGCCCCGGTCAATGCGGTGTTCAGACTTTGAACCTGTGCTTCCTTCGCCGTGACGAGCAGCAGGTTGCGCCGCGCCTCACCGGTCGCCGTGACCGCCTTCCCTGCCTCTACCTTCGCGGTCACCGCGAGAATGGTCATAATGAGTATCACTGCGAGCGACACGCTCGCGGTGCGCAGAATACCCAACCTATAGGCGGCTTTCTGCCTGCGGAGTTCGGCGTCCGGCATGTGCGCCGTTACCCACGCCGGATCGAAGACATGATCGTAGATCCGGTTGCGAACGGCAAGATAGCCCTGCTTCTCTCGCACCACGCCGGAGAGGCGCAGCGTGACGCAGAGCGGATCGGTCTCGTCGTCTTTGACCTTCTGGCCTGCGCGGATGCGCCGGTACATCTCTAAGAGCGCGGCCAGATCGCAGTCGCTTCTGAGCAGGCGGCTGCGGACGAACGCCAGGTTGGGGTCGGTATTGCGGGCCGATTTGATCAGAAACAGCTTCGCACACAGAGTATCTACGTCCACGCGGGAGAGTGGCTTGCCTCCCGCCGCCTGCTCTGCCTCCTGCGCGAGCGTGAGGCAGAGTCGCTGCGTCATATAGGGATGCCCGCCCGTCCAGTAGAGCACCCGCTCCAACAGGGCCGCAGCTCCGGGGCCTGCCAGCGAGGGCAAACCGTGCGCCAAAGGTGCGGCTTCCTGCGCGGTGAAGTCGGCCAGCAGAATTCGCGATCCGATGTTGAAGGGGCTGAGGCGCACATCGCTGATGAGGTCGGCGGGGGAGGCAACGCCGAGCAGACAGAAGGTGAGGCGTTCGTAGAGGGGATCTTCGGCGCGGCGGTTGTAGCAGGCGCGGATGCCGCCGAAGAACTCGTCGGTGGAGAAGGAGAGACTCTTCACCGCGTCGATCTCATCGATGAACACGACCAGTCGGCTCGGCTCTCCTGCCCGTTCCCGTGCGGCCAGGGCAGGCAACATCACCTCTTGCAGCGCCTCCATCCAGCGCTGCAAGGGGCCAAGCTCTTTATGATCGCGCCAGAAGGCGGAGACTTGAGACAGCAGGCCCAGCGGGATCGCCATGCGCCGCAGCATGCCGCAGTACCACTGATCGAGAGTGAGATCCTGACCGACCGCCGTCAGATCCAGGACGCAGAAGACAGTCGAAGCGTTGCGCAGCTCCTGCGCAGTGCGCACCATGAGCGACGATTTGCCCATCTGACGGGTGTTGAGCACGTAGCAGAACTCGCCCCGCAATAGTCTCGCCACCAGTTCCGCGTCCGCCTCGCGCACGACGTAGGAGGTAGCGTGTAGGGGCAGTGTGCCCCCGGTGAAGTAAAACGGCTCTTCCGGCATTCTACTCTCATTTCTGCGGAGATCGGTAAGGCGGGAATGAAATCCCGTTTTAGAACGGGAAACTCCTCGGCGCGGACTCCAATGCCTTTAACCCGCGAATACGGGTTTGCTCTTTCCGAATGGGGTTGCAACCTCGGTATCTTCAGGGAAGGCGTCGGATCAGATAGGTAGGGTAGATACTGCATCGGAACGTAATCTCTGCGTCCCATTCGCCGGCGAGCACCCCGGCACTGCGCAGGCGATAGAAGCTTTCGGGGTCGGGGCAAGGCTGGCCGTGCAGCATCGAGCGGACGATCTGAGTCAGGGCATCGTCCTGACTCAGGGCGGTCAGGAGGCGGCGCAGATGGTCTCCGAACGCGCCCTCATCCCGATCCGCCTGCATCTCCAGGGCATCCAGAGTCATCCCGCGCGTGGCAATTTCGTTGAGCGCGCGGCGCGTCAGATAGGGCTGCCCGCCGATGAGAACGAAGAGCCGCTCCAGAGAGGCCTGGTCGGGGAGGGGGCTGCCGCAGCGACGGTTGAGATCCGCGACTTCTCCCCTATTGAAATCGCCCAGCGCCAGATGGGTGCCGACATTGAACGGCGACTGGTTCAGATCGGTGACGAAGAGATGCGCTTCGGTCGCATAAGCGATGGCGATGGTCACACGACTCCAGGGACCCTCTGCATCCAGCGAGCGTTCGTTGTACCACGCGCGGAACAACCCGAAAATCTGGCTGCCGAAACCACAGGTGAAGAGTCGATCCACTTCATCCAGCGCCCAGACCAGCGGCCCATCGAAACTGCCGAGTACCTGATCGCACAGAAAGATCTCCATGTTCAAGTTCGCGCCCAGGTCGGGGTCCCAGGCAGCTTTTGCGGGAGGCGGCAATCCGACCTGGAGGGCGATGGTGGCCGCCAGAGCGCGCAGGAAGGAGGTGGGCGATTCCATCTGCGCCTGATCCAGCTTTTGCAAATCGGTGAGCACGACTTTTATGCCGCGCTGCTTCGCCCGATGAAGGCCACGCGCCAGGAGGGAAGTCTTGCCCATCTGCCGCGCGCCTTTCACCAGCACGATGCCGTGCTGTTCTGAGACCGCGTTATTAAAATCGGTGTCGGCGGCGCGCTCGATGTAGTACGGAGAGTCGATGGGCATTCCTCCGCCGATCGGTTCGATACGGCGCGGTGGTGAGGGAGACGGCGACTCCAGAAGCGACTTGAGCACTGCGGCAACGAGAGCGGCGTTGTCCTCTGCGCTGCGCCACTGCAACTGCTGCAAGGGATTCAGAATGTCGGCCATGGCGGTCGCGGGCGGCAGGGGAGCGTCGTAGCAGATGCGGATCGGCAGGAGCATCGGCAGGCCGTGCTGCGCCTGGGCGGCCGTATAGGCCGTTTCGATCTCGTAGTCGAGCATTTCGCTCTGCACGGCGATCTCCGAGAGCAGTGGGATCACGCCGTAGGAGTTGCGCACCTGCGCCTCGATCTCTTTGGCCCATGGCGCACCTGCGTTGACATATCGGTCGATAAAGACGGGATAGCCCGCCTGCACAAGCTCCCGCTCCAACAGCCGCATCACCGTTTCGTCCGGCTGGAGATCGCGTTTGTAGAGCAGCGCCACCTGCCTTCCGTTCGATGGAACCGCAATCGGCGCGGCATGGGGGATCGCGTGCTGCGGTACGGCGGAAATCGAAGTGGGATCGGTCGTCACGCGCTGCAAACGGGGCACCTGCCCAGCCTCGCGGCGCAGGCGCGCGATCAGCAGTTGCGTCTCCTCTTGGGGCTGCCTATGCGTTCGAAGGCGCTCCCGTCGGAGCATTTCGTACTCGGCTTCCGCTGACTCCACGCGTCCTTGCATCGCCAGCAGTTCCAGGAGGGCGCGATGCCAACTTTCCTCGCCTGCCGTGACCAGAAAGGCATGACGCAGCCAGGCTTCGGCGGGCTGGTAGCGCGCGTCGCCTTGCGCATCCTCTACCAGCGCGCGCACGACCCGCTCGAAAGAGCGCCGTCGGCGTGCACGGGCCTCCGCGACCCAGTTCTCCGTCCAGTCTTCCAAAAGCGGCCCATGATAGAGCGCGACGGCGCGTTCCCAGGCGACGGCGTCGTTCTGCTGTACCAGTCGGTCGAACTCCAGAAAATCGACGCTCGCGCCCTCCATGTCGAGCCCGACGATCCCTTTGCCTCGGGTCTCCAGTCGAACGGCATCCGGCCCGAGAAGCTGGCGCAGCGCATAGATCGCCTGCCGCGTGTTCCTGAAGTTGCCTCCTTCAGGATCCGCATCGTCGATCTCATACGGCCAGAAATGACGCGCCAGTGTGCGATACGAGACGGAAGCTCCCAGTTCGAGGGCGAGATAGGCGAGAACGCGGCCGCCTTCGCGGCGGTGCAGGCCAGCAAGGGGCGTATCGCCCTGCTGCACCTGGAGGGAGCCGAATAAGGTCAGACACAGCACTGGATAGTCCCTCCTCGGCAAAATACCATTTCATTCTATGGAGACTGTAACCGTCTCTTCTTTCGCTCTCAGCAAACCACCTACTACTCTTGTTATACCCGCATGCACCACAATTTTAGCCCGACTGCCTGCCTCACCTCGCTTTCATCCCTAATAACTTCGATAATGCCCGATTGGTGACGCTGCCGGGCCGTTTCGTGACGTTGCGAACGGAAACAGTGACGCTGGCTCTTGACAGCGCGCATAAAAGCCGGTTCGCTTGTGGAAGCGCCCTTTTCCCCCCGAATGCGGTCGCAAAATCAGTGACGGTAAGGCGGAAATCAGTGACGTTCGAGCCTGAATCTGTGACGCCCGGCGGGTTATACTTTCCCTGTAGCAAACAACACGGCAACGAAGTTCCAGCCATCTACTGTCGGCGTCAACGGAAGTCCTGTTCGAACGGGCGTCCTATCTTGCCGTTCGAGGGCAAGAAACCCGAGCCGCCTGACGCTCACTCTTTCGACTTCGTTTCTCTCACACTGTGAGTTTTGAGAACACCGGGAAAAAGGAAAACCATGAACACCACCGCTCTTCGCACCACACTGATCGCAACCGGATTAACTCTGCTCGGCCTCTCCGCCGCCCATGCCCAAGTTACTTATGGCTATGGGGCGCGCTCTATCTATGAGGCTGAAAACGGCACCGAGACGCTCTTTGGGGACATTGCGGAACCGTCCACCGGAGGAACCTTTACCAATAGTATCACCTCTTATACCGACCAATTTGGCCTGGCAGCTACAGGTTCTGGAAACAGTTCTACCTCGGCCGGCGGCGGAGTTGCTAACTCGACTTCGACACTGAATAACTGGCATTTTACTTATAATGGTCATACGGCCTCTGCGGACTCCGTGACCGTTACGTCTCATGCGGACCTGAACACTATCAGTGGAGAGGCCACCTATACGAACCTCTTCGTGACCGGCAGCGGCCTGTACGATGGTACCTACGATGGGACAGTCCCAATCAACACCTTCTTCGATTTCGGTAACGGGGTTTCTATCGAACTCAATGAGCAGCAGCCAGGTCTCGGCGTCGTCAGTGGAACCACGATCAGTAATTACGAGATCACCTACG
This sequence comes from Chthonomonadaceae bacterium, assembly GCA_043762265.1. Lineage (GTDB taxonomy): Bacteria > Armatimonadota > Chthonomonadetes > Chthonomonadales > Chthonomonadaceae > JANXLO01. The sequence continues at coordinate 32,355 of JAYUMV010000365.1, forward strand.
GCTTTCAGGCCAACGGTGGCGTCTTTGCGATCGAAGGCGCCGTTGCCGGTGCCAATGTAACTCTTGATACGGCGGCGACTCCGGAGCCCGGCAGCATCGCCCTTTTCGTGGGAATGGGTCTTTCCGGAAGCATCTTCTTGAAGCGCTGCCGCAGGAAAGTAAATCAGAGCGTCCCCGTAACGGGAACCGTCGGCAATTAATACGGCAACCTAAGTCGATCAGATACCCGGAATATTCCGGTCGGCAAGAACCTCCTGGGGATCAAAGCGAGCGTAACAACTTGCATCGGTCCCAGGAGGTTTTGCATTTCGGTTTCCAATACCCAGCACATCTCAGTCGGTGCGGAGGCCGCGCTCGGTCGGGTAGACGACGCCCCATTGGGAACGCAGGGTGTCGAGGGTACGCATGATCGCCAGCGTCTCGTCGAGAGGGAGGATATCGCTTTCGAGTTTGCCTGCGGCCAGACAGCGTCCGACCTCTTCCGCTTCGTAGTTGAAGCCGGAACCGGCAAAAGGAATGGCGATCTCTTCGTCGGGCTTGCTGTTGCGTGAGACGGTCATACTCTGGGGTTTCCAGAAGGGCGCTTTGAGGACGATGCGACCCTCTTCGCCCAGGATGACCGCGTTGTGGGGAGTGTTGGTGCGGATCGCGGTCGAGAGCAAGGCCAGCGAGCCGTTGGGATAGCCCAGCACCATCGCCGCCTGCTCATCGATGTGGGTCGCGCCGAGCGTCGCCAATCCGGTCATGCGGTCGGGAGTGCCGAGGATCATCGAGGCGAACGAAACCACGTAGACGCCGACATCGAGCAGCGCACCGCCGCCCAGATGCGGGTCGAACAGCCGACTCTTCGGATCGAAGCCAGCGCGGAAACCGAAGTCGGCCTCCACCATGCGAACGCGTCCGATCTCGCCCGCCGCCAGGATCTCGCGCAGACGGGTCATGAGCGGGAAGAAACGGCTCCACATGCCCTCCATAAGAAAGACCTGCTTCTCACGCGCGGCCTGCACGACCTCTTCCGCCTCCTTCACATTCAGCGTGAACGGCTTCTCGCACAGGGTCGGCTTCCCCGCATTCAGGGCCAGCAGACAGTGCTCCTTATGGAAAGGGTGGGGCGTCGCGACATAGATAGCGTCCACTTCCGGATCTTCGACGAGCGCCCGATAACTGCCGTGGCAGTGCGGAACATCGTACTTCGCGCCGAACTCCTCCGCTTTGGCCTTATCCCGCGATCCGACCGCCATCAGCCGAGCATCCGAAGCCGACTTCAGCCCCTCGGCAAACTGCCGGGCAATCGACCCCGGCCCCAATATTCCCCACCGTACCATCGTTGTCGCTCCTTATGACACTGTTTTCTGTAACTGTTTTTTGTTCCGACCAAAGAGAATAGAAGATACCCTGTCCGACAATTACCGGCGCTATTGTGCCATCAAAAACGCGCGCACGCAACTCTGTCCGAACGTCCAAGGTAACAAGGCCCTCCCTCTGCTGTCTTTCTTATTCGACAATCAGCCAGGTGAAGCCTTTCGGCGGGATGGTGACGGAGACGGCGGCCTGATATTGGCGATCCAGGGGGTAGGTTTTGGGCTTGCTGTCGTGTTGGCGAATACGAGCCGTTTTGGTGAGGCCGGTGTAGTAGAGCGGCAAGGAGATCGTGCGCGCCAGGGCCAGATCGGTAGGATTGTAGAGGATGGCGAAGCCCTTCTCTTTGAGTTGCGGGTTGACGTGCAGAAGGCCGTCCCAGTCGCGGCCATCGGCTCGGCGCAGATGAATCACGTCGGAGTCGAGGATCGGGCGGTGCTGTTTGTAGAAGGCGACCCATTTTTTGACCATCAGGCGTGTCGAATCGGTGTCGTAGAGCCGGGGGCCACGGTAGCAGGCCTGGACGCCGCTAAGCAAATTCTGAACCAGATGCTGCTCGTAGGCGTCGAGATGTTCGGAGAGCGGTTCCAGGGTGGCCGCCGCCCCACCGCCCTGATACTCCACCAGCGGCACGAAACTCCAGCCCATACTCGGCGCTTTGAACCAGGATCCATCGTAGATGTTCTGCCGACCGTGGATCAACTGTTGGGCGCGGGGCAGGGACCAGTTGCTTTCGCGGTAGCCCATCGGAGATTTGGTCGAGCCGTTCAGGAAATACCAGTCCGGCACATTGAGCGAGATGTCGCGGGCGCGGCACCACTTGTAAAGGTCGCTGATCTGCGTCCACTGGGTCCACTGCGAGTCGCCGAGCCCTTTGTGGCCGGGATGGGTGGTGGAGGCGCAGACATCGCCGGGATAGGAGCCGTCGTGCTCCAGGACATCCATGCCGGTCTGCTCAAAGAAGGCGGTCAGTTTGCGGAAGTAGTCGAGGCCCCACTGGCTGCCGAGGCAGGGCGAGTTGCCGAAGGTGGGACCGTTGGGCTGCACCGTGCGCGGCACGACCACATCCTGAGAAGCGCTGATGCTGCGACTCGCCAGGAGAGAGTAGCCGCCGAGCCGAATGCCTTTGCTGTGGGCATAGTCGGCGAGGCCTTTCAATGTCGTGAGGTAGGCGGGATCGGTGTTCTCCATGTCGAGGCCGCTGCCGAAGGAGAGGATCGCCATTTCGAACCCGACCTCGGCGCACTGGTCGATGGCGCTGCGCACCGCTGCCGGGTCGGACTGGCGCACGTGCATCAGAATGGGGTTCTCGGTGGCCCAGGGCGCGAGCGTGCGGTACATACGGCGCAGGGCGAGGCCGTTGCGCTCCTTGTCGGTCGAGTCGTAGAGCAGTTCGTAGACACGATATGTGTCGAGGGATTTGCCTGCGGCAAGCGTGAGATCGGGGCCTATGGGCGGACGGCATTCGAGCAGGTTGGGGGTCTTGCGGTCGTAGTTCACCTGCGTGTCGTACTGGGAATCGGGGACCCAGTGCGCGACCTTGTTGGCTTCGCGCGGCTCCATGCCGTTGAAGGCATAGTCGCTGTCGATGTGGATATTCGGCAGTTCCCAGCGCTCGGGCTGGCCTACGATCGACTGCGCCTCCACGACCGCGAGGATCTCGGTCGTGAAGGTATTCAGGGTGACAGATGTCGTCCCAACATTCTCTATCGTCAGCCATTTCGCGAGCAGCGGCAGGCCATCGTACAGTTCGTAATGCACGGCGATTTTGAGGCCGGGCAGTTTGCCGGACGGCGGCGCAAAATGGAGCGTCAGGGAAACGCCGGGTGGGGGCCAGGGCAGATCGGCGACCCGCGAAGGATGCTTCCAGGGGAATCGCTCCTGCGTCTTCCCAGTCTCCATTCGGACGAACTGAAAACTGCCTGGATCTGTGGTGAGAGCATCGAGCCACTGCGGCAGCAGGTAAGCGTAATCCGGCTGACCATGCAGCCCTCCGACATCGTAGCGCACACCATCGCACTGCAACTGCGCTTCGGGCTTGACCCCGCGCAGGACCGCTTCTCCGGTCATCAGGTTGTCGAAGCCGACGGTGGCGGCATTGGGGGCGATCCGGAAAGTGCGACGGATCAGTCCGTTCTCCAGCACGATCTCATGCCGATCCGGGATCAGATGGACCGCAGCTTTTACCGGAACCGGCGTCACCAGCCAGTCGATTCGTCGCGCCTCCTCCTCCGCGTGTGCGCCCCCAGTCGCATTCACCGAAAACAAGGCTCCCACGCCCCCCTGAATACCCTGCATCGGTCCCTCCCGTGCTGTCTCGCTTTGAAACATCGAATCCGTTACATCAGTATAGCACCGGGCGAGGCGGGAAGCCGAGTATTGCGCACGTTTTAAACACCGTTCGGCAGAGACCGATAAAAGCCCCGGCATTTATGCCTGGGGAGTAGTCACCGGTCCTCATAGCTCGGGAGACGGAGGGAAAGGATTTCCGACATCGGCTCTTGGGAACGGAAGGAGACGGGGACTGGGAGCTCTTGTAAGGAGTTGGCTGCGCGGAGCAGTGCGTGCGGCGCGGAATCGGGAGCGCTCACGACGGGGCGTAAAAGAGCGTGCGTGCCAATGCCGTCCGATGGAGGAAACCGAGCAGATGGCCGTCGGAAGTGCGCAGTCGAGAGAGCAGACGCGTGATAGGCGGTAAGATGGCGTTGCGAACAGCAGGATTGCTGAACTCCACGAGTTCGATCAAAGCCGGGAGTGCGTTGAGATCGTCGATATCCCCGATAGCTTCCGCAAGTCGCTTTCTGCGCGGGTAGACGACGAGCGTCTGGGAGATCGCAACGCCGATGACCGTGGTTGAGACGAGCATTGCGATCGTCCAGAGCAGCGGCACGATTATCCTCTGCGGTCCTTCCATCAACGGGTCAGTTATGATCGCCAGTGGGTAGATACTGACGAGGAAGACGGCCAGGCAACGACAGGTGCGTCTCCTATTTCCGGTGATAGCCTTGATGATATCGGCGAGATCGGCGTGGAAGAGAGCTGGATCATCGGTCGCCATACGCCGGAACTCGTCCTGCGCGGCACGGCATTCCTCTGCATGCCGACTTCCGAGGCGTTGGACAAGATGATGGCTCTTCTCACTGTCTGTGATGGGGCTCGCGGTGCGCGTTCTCATAATCTTCTCTACTCTGTTCCTAGAGCCTCGGTTCCACCTGTCTTCGCACGAAATCCGCCTGGCAATACCGCCAATCGGAGCGTCGGGAACCCCTGTCTGGCTGTCAGACACGTTCCAGACGTTTGTGTGGCTCCGTCGGTAATTCTACAAAAATCACGTCG
>JAYUMV010000366.1:0-7593 GCA_043762265.1 Chthonomonadaceae bacterium
GCTCGGTACAGAAAGAAAGGACAGGAGGAGCCTTCGGCAGAGAGGATGCCATTCCTCCCCCGCCTGAAGGCAGGGGGTCTCCTGGCATGATTTTATGAAGACACTTTTACTTATTCCCAGTACGCTAAAAACCGGATTGGAAGAGGCTGTCGCAGCGGATCGTCATCCGACCATGGACTACTCCGCCCTGGCGGATTCTTTGCGGAACGAGACGGACGCGCACGTGGATGTGCTGGACTATGCCGCCGTAGATCGGGAACGCAGCCCGCTGATTCGCCTGGTCCATAAAACCGCGGGACGGGATGCCGCCCTGGCGCTCATGGGATTTCTGCGCCGTCGGCAGTACGCAACGATCTTCACCAATGGAGAGAACGTGGCGATTCCCCTCGCACTGCTCTTCAAAACAACGCGCAAACGCCCCGGCCACGTCACCATCGGACATCGCCTCTCCACAGGGAAGAAGAGACTGTTTTTTAAGAATCTGCGTGTCCACCGGCAGATCGACACGATTTTTGTCTATGCGCAGACTCAACGCGAATACGCGGAACAGCAGCTTGGAATCCCGGAGAAGAAGCTTGCTTTGATCGCCTTTCACGCCGACGAGCGCTTCTACCGGCCTCTGCCCGACGTTCCTGTCGAACCGCATAAAATCTGCTCGGCGGGACTGGAGTGGCGGGATTACCCTACGCTTATCGCGGCAGTCGCCGATCTGCCCGACCTGACGGTCAAACTGGCGGCATCCTCGCCGTGGTCGAAACATACGGATGAGACGGCCAGTCGGGTTCTGCCCCCCAATGTCGAAGCCCGACGCTATGAATATAGCGCGCTGCGCGATCTCTATGCGAGTTCGAACATCGTCGTCGTGCCTCTCTATGAGAACGACTTCCAGGCGGGTGTGACGACGCTGCTCGAAGCCATGGCCATGGGAAAGGCCATCATTGTCACACGCACCACAGGCCAGACGGATGTGGTGCGAGACGAGGACAACGGTCTGACCGTAGCGCCCGGCGATCCCAGGGCGCTGCGCCGGGCGATCGTGCGTCTACAGACCGACGCGGCTCTCCGAGAACGGCTAGGCCACAACGCGGCGCAATGGGTCCAGGACAACGCCACCCTCTCGCGGTGGGTGGGCCATGTGGTCACGGCCCTACACGCCTCTTCCACCGCAGTTGCGCAAACCGATATTCCTATCGCACTGAGACCCTCCTTCCAGAAACCAAAATCATGAATCAACAGACCGGCGCGCTCCCACGACTCTATTCAGCGATCGCACGCGAGACGAAAGATGTTTCGCAGGCATTTCGACCCCGCCTGTTTCTCGGCGCCCTCTGCGCGAAACTGTTGCCCGATTTTACGCTGTGTCTTTTGCGCCGCAGCGCTTACCGGCTGGCCGGCTGTAAAATAGACCGCGCCGTCACGATCCTGGGCCGCGTGAATCTCCTCGGCTCCGGAGATATTGCCCGCAAACTCCAGATCGGGGCAGGGAGTATTGTGGCGCAGATGCGCACCTTTTATGCCGCCGCTCCTACGCTGGGCAACGCACAGTTCATTCTGACCAGAATGGCGACGCTCGCGTCCCCGGCGACGACCTCGTGCCGGGTCGCCTTCCTGCGCTCTTTTACGATCGAACCCATCCTCCCGCTGTTGCGCGCCTCTTCTCTACTCCATGGCCTCGATGTGACAACCTGGGTTAGCGACTTCAATGTCTATGCGCAGGAGATGCTGACCGCAAACAGCGCGCTCTACCGTTTTCATCCTGATGTCGTGGTGCTGGCGGTGCAGACGCGCGACCTGGCGCCAGATCTCTGGCAGCGGTTCACGGATCTCACCCCGGCGGATGTGGAGAGCGTCCTCGCCCAAACCATCGCCGACCTGCGTGCCTGGATCCTCGCTTTTCGCAGCCATAGTCAGGCAAATCTGATACTGCACGGTATGGAGATGCCCACGTGGCCTTCCAAAGGGATTTTAGACGGACACGATGCGGATGGACAGTCCGAAGCGATCGCGAAGCTCAACGCTGCGATACATCTGCTGGCGCGGGAGTACCCTGGAGTCTTTATCCTGAACTACGAGGGAATGGTGGCCCGATATGGACGGGAGCGCTGGCATGATGAACGTAAATGGCTGACCATGCGCATGCCGATCGCCGCCGATGCCCTGAACGTTCTGGCCCACGAGTATCTCCGATCGACACGTTGCTTCTGAGTTGCAGAGTCATCGGCAGAACCGTGGAGACAGCCCTTCTCGCAGATCTGGCGGAGACTGCCCGCCTGCGAGGATCGCTCGCGTTGCAGGGCTGGTTTTTGCCGACAAAGAAAAATGCCCCTGCCCAGGATTTCTACCGTACGCATGGTTTCGCACCACTACAGGAGAGACCGGACGGTGTCTTTTGGACGCTGAATCTGCACGAAGCCAAGATCCAATGTCCTCAATGGATCGGTTTGAATAGGAAAACAGGAGAGATAAGATGAGTGAGGATGCCCTGCTGGTGCGTGTCAGACAGATCGTGGCGACAACGTTCGAAACGCCGCTCGATGAGATATCCCCCGAGTCCTCTTACATGTCTCTGGAAAAATGGGATTCGATGGGCCATCTGATGCTCATTCTGGAAGTGGAACAGGAGTTCAACGTCCAGTTCGCCCCCGAACAGGCGGAGAGTATGACCAGCGTTGCGGAGATCGTAAAAGTCTTGAAAGACGTGCATAGTACCAAACGGTGAGATCGGATCGAACTGAATTCTTGGAGGTTCGGCAGTTGGGAAAAGGATCAGGAGATCGACTATGGCTTCCGTAATGCTCCCAAATCAACTTGGCGTTTCGCAAGAGACACCGGGCGATGTGGTCCCTTCCCAGGTGCATCTGCATTTTCTGGATGGCCTTCGCGGCATTATGGCTCTCTACGTCGTATTTCATCGAAGACCAGTCTACCGGGCTGATAGTGCCGCCCAACGATGCGCCCGCTTTTGCGAACGCTCTGCGACAGCTCCTGTGTGACGATGAGAGCGCACAACGGATAGGACAGGCAGGACGAGAATTTGCAAAGACGCATCTCTCATGGTCTCGGATAGCATCTCAAACAGATCAGGTTTACGATACGCTGCGATAGTTCCAGAGGGTTGCCAACATGTCATATCAGGGGCGCCGACCTGCGCAGCCCTATCCGTCTTCACGCCAGGTCACAACTTTCACCGGCTGTTCGAACCAGGGATTTTTCGCGGCAGGCGCGTGTACTGTGATGACAGATCCCGTCAGGGGATCCGCCTCGATCCAGTTGCGGTCGCCGAGGTAGGCCAGTGTGTGGGCTCCGCTTGCGGTTACCACGACATCCCCAGCCTGAATCCGCGTATAGTCCAGGCGGTTGAGCGACGCGGTGGTCAGTTCGAGCCGTGTTCTATCCCGGTATCCGTCGCCCAACTCTTGCGCGGAGCAGTCCTGCCACCAGATACGCGCGGCCTGGCGTACAAGGCTCGGATTCCCCGTTCGCAGCCCGGTCCGCAGATTGGAATCGATCCATCCGCAGCGGATCAGTCCGGAACAATCGATGCCGATTCCATTCTCTCCGCCCCCAATATAAGCGGTGCCCTGAAATCCTTGCAGGGAGCGCACATACTCCGCACGGAGGGTCGCTGCGTTCGAGGTTCGGCCGGGAAGCAGGGCAAAGCCCGCGACTGCGACCGCCATCGCCATCAGTCCGGCCAGCACGCCCCGACGCTGCCGAAACAGCGCCACTGCCGCGAACCACAATGCGAACAGACCGCAGAGCAGCAAGAGACGTGTTGTTCCGGTGCGAACGGGGTAGAAAGCGAGGATCGCTATTATCACAGGGATCAAACGCAGCCAACGATATGGCCAGAACACCGCGATCACACCTACCCAGAACCCGGTGAGGCCCAACAGCAGCAGGATGCCCTCACCAGGGAAGGAGAGTGGGAGCAGATACACCGAGGCCGCCACAAAATTAAGCGCCAGCCAGAGCCGCAACCCTGGAAACAGGGGGCGGAGAGCCGCTTCGCTTGGTGGCTCCGGCAAAATGTTCGTTACCATACCGGTTGTTTCTACGCAGGGTAGGTATTTCCCTTGTTGGGTTTCAAAGTTCTGTCTCATGAGATCATGCCAGGAGACACCCTTGTCTTTAGGCGTGGGAGGAATGGTATCCTTCGGCAGGAAGTTGCTCGACCTGCGCAGAACTTCGACCTGATTTACATCCTACCTATACGCGCATGCGGGCAGTCAGAATGTCCGTGAAGGGCCTCGTCTGGCGCTTAATTTTGTGGCGACGCGGGGAACGTTCCAGGACAAAACAGATGAAGATACTTCTCGCTACGGAAACCTTGAAGACGGGGGAGCGCCTGACGATCGAATGTATCGTGCCGCCTGAACGGGACCGAGAAACGCAGATACGCCCGTTTCTGGGGCACAAACCGGCGAACTATCGTGCCCATATTGAAGCCGCGCTGACCGGGCAGTGCGACGGCCTGGAGACCCGCTTCTACATCGGCTTGCTGGACGGCCAAATGGTGGGCAATATCATGACGGTCGAGACGGGCGGGATCGGTATTTTCGGTCATGTCCACACGCGCGAGGACCAGCGACGCAAAGGCATCTGCGACGCCATTATGCGCCGACAGATGGAGGATTTCCGACGACGCGGCGGGCAGGCACTGCTGCTCGGAACGGGCTATCAGAGTCCGGCCTATCGGATCTATGCGGCGCATGGGTTTCGCGATTGGCCTGTAGGCAAGCCCGGCACGATGCGCTACGACCGCGCTCCGCAAGGGGAGTTCGAAGCGCGCTTCTTTGCCCCCGCGCCCTGCAAACCCGTCTCGACCCGATGGAAACACTGGCCCCTGGCGGCGCTGCTGACGGCTGTGCCGGTTCCCTCCACCCTGCGCAGTATCACGTTCAATCTCTGGGGAGTGGGTCTGCTGGAGGGTCCTTATTCGCAGTTCCTGCACACCTACGGATCTCGCCTCGAAAATTCCGGTGCAGTACTCGAGTCGGATACGGGAGCGGTGACCGCCCTGACGACCTGCGTTCCCGACAGCCGATGGCCCGGTGTGTCTCTTCTCGATCTGTTCGCGCATCCCATCGCGAAAGTCGAGGATCTGGTTCGCCTCCTCGAGTCGCTTCCTCTTCCCGCCTCCCCGGTTCAATCGTATGCCGATGCGCGGGACACGCAGAAAATCGGTGCGCTGGAAGCGACAGGGTTCCGAAAGACGGCTGTCCTGCCGAGCCAGTTCCAGGAGAAAGAGACATGGCGCGACGTCTGGCTCTATGCCCGCCCCTGAACGATTGGACTTGCATCCAGTCCGACAAACCATTTCTCTCCAAGAAATATGACAAACAGTTTCTCTCGAAGAAAGAGGAAAGACACGATGTCTCTGCCTGTCACCACCCCCGAAGAGTGTCTGCTCTATGTAGAGAGTGTGGGGATCTGTACGTGGCGACACCAGCCGAAACTCGCCTGGCTCCCGTCGTTGGAGGATGTGACGACCTGGAAAGGCACGGATCTGACCTATCAAACCTGGTTCTGGAAAGACGACCTGCATATCGAGCGGCGGCTCTATTTCGGAATGCTCCTCGCGCCGGACATTCCCGTATTTGTATCATTAGCGCTTCTGCCCTCCCTGATCGCCGCGCAGGGCGACATCGACGCGCGCACGCTCCACGAAAAAGGCCTGCTCGCCTCCAATGCCCTGCGAGTCTATGAGCATATCGAGCGCTCCGGACCGACTGCGACGCAGGCGCTTCCGTGGCCCTCCGGGAGCCGGATGCTCTATCTGGCGACCCTTCAACAGAAATTTCTGCTGACCAAAGTCGATCTCACCGGCCGCACCCGAGGCACTTACGGCTACCTTTGGGACCTCTGCGAAAACGTCTTTCCCGCCAGCTTCTCCCAGGCAGCGCGCCTGAGCGTCTCCACAGCACGCGAACAGATCCTCTCGCACCTCAACCAGAACGGAGCGAATGTCACCCTGGAGCGTGCGACCCGACTTTTCCGCTGGCAGCCTTTATAGGGCAATCCCTATTCCACTCCTATGGACGCACAATCAGCCTGTCGGAGAGAGCCTTTTTAGCGCGACTGCGAAACGGCGCTGAATGGCTCTCCTGTTTGCATAGTATCCCAGGAGAGGTACGGCCTCCCGCAGCTATGTGCGGGAGGCCGTTCCTACAGGGGTGAACGGGGAGACCAGGCTAATTTCCGGCTGAATTGACAGCCGAGCCGACAGCCGGACCCTGGTCTTTCGCATCCAACTGCTCGCCGGTAGGGGGTTTCCGGGTGCTGTCCGATTGGGGCGATGAACTGCAACCGGACACTATCCCCAGAGTAACGGCAAGAGAAAGAACCAGAAACAGACTGCGGAGAACAGGTCGTTTCATTGCAGGTTCCAGAAGGGCCACGGCTTGCTCCAGGTCGGAGCGGAACCGAGAGTCCAGGACATGACCTCATAAGGCGGCACAGAGGCGGCGGTATATTCGCCATTCGTAACGGACGGACATAGACCCAGGAAGTTGTCGACTTTAATCCATTTGGAATGTCCGTCGGCGTAAGCGACGATGAAGCCGTCTGCGTGCGGAGCGTACAATTTGTTGACTACGCCGTTAGGCTTCATCAAATTGGTCCAGTATTCGCGGGCTGCCATCGGATACGAGGTCTGCATCGTAGTGCCGACGTTGTAGGCTCCCACGCCGGGATAGTACGTCTCCATGATGAGCATATTTTCGGCGGGTGTGTTCAGACCCGCCAGGGTTCCGCCGGTCCAGGAGTTGCGGAAAGCTCCATTGCGAGTCGCGCTTCCGTACGTGTTGAGAGAACCGGTTACGGCCAGATTGAGGCCATAGCCGCCGAATATCTCCGCCGAATCGACCCAGTTCTGCCGATCGTAGGTTCGACTGGGACAGAAGTTGATCTGCACGTTCTTCGTGTATGGGTAGGTCCAGTACCACCACTTGTAGTGGTTGACACGATCTCCAAATCCCGGACCGTTACAGCCGATGGCGCTGGCGGGAGCGCCGGGGGGAGCGACCGTACCGTTGTTGATACAATCGTCATTGCGCGGCCAGGTCTCGTCATAGTCCTGCACATACATAATCAAACCGAGGCTGAGTTGCTTGGTGTTGGACAGGCAGGAGGTTTGCCGAGCCTTTTCGCGAGCCTGGGCGAAGACAGGGAACAAGATGGCGGCGAGAATCGCGATGATGGCGATGACGACGAGCAGTTCGATGAGTGTGAACGCGCGGCGTGCCGGTGAGGAAATGCGCCTAGTTTGCATTGTGTTCCTTTCACAGAGAGAAATGGACGAAGGATTACGACCGGAATGCAGTGTACACACTCCATGTTAAGCCCTCTTTAACACATGTTAAGAGGAGGTTAAAATTGTAAAAGGGGACCGACGGAAGCGACCAGAAGGCCCCAGAAATGTTTTCCTGGGGCCTCTGTGTGGAAAGGGAGTGTATCTGCCTCGAAGGATCTAACCGTACGCTCCGGAGGGCAGGAAGCCAAGGAGCCTCTTGAGGCGGGGATCGGCGTCTTTGTAGATGTGCTCCGGCATGGTGTAGTTCATGAAGGGATAGTATTTGTGTCCGACGAGGC
>JAYUMV010000367.1:0-5255 GCA_043762265.1 Chthonomonadaceae bacterium
GCACCGAGGCCAGCTATCGCTTTGAACGGGTCGTCGATCCCGAAGGCGTAAGGCGTGCTGTGGATCGCGCCTGTGAACTTCTGGAGGAGATGGGGCAGCCAGCAGCCGTTGAAGGCGTCATTGATGCCTATCCCCATCCTATTCCCGTCCAGACGATTTCCTTGCGCGTAACGCGGGTGATCGAACTGCTCGGCATGGACCTGACCTCGCACCTCTGCGCGGACAGCCTGCGGGCGCTCGGCTTCGAGGTGCGGACCGAATCGCATGACGCGACCGATGTGCTGCATGTCCAGGTCCCGGCGTTCCGCCCAGACATCACGATGGAAGAGGATCTGATCGAGGAGATCGGGCGTATCTACGGCTATGAGAACATTCCGGAGACCCTGCCCGGTGGAGCCACGACACAGGGCGGCGACAGCGCCGAAGGCATGTTCATCACCCGCCTGAAACGCACATTGACCGCCTGCGGCTTGCAGGAGATCGTCTCTCATAGTCTGACCGCGCCCTCGTTCTTCGACGCTCCGGCGGATGCAGCCCGACAGGTCGCGGTGCGCAACACGCTCTCGGCAGACATCGGAGGGCTGCGCCGCTCCTTGCTCCCCACCCTGCTCGATGTGGCCCAGCACAACGGCCGTCACGGCCAGCAGCATCTGTCGCTCTTCGAGATCGGCCGCGTCTGGCAGAACGAGCCCGGCGACGACGGCCCCACTCCCGTCGAATATATCGCAGTCGCGGGTCTTCTGGCAGGCCCATTGCACGATTCCGGTTGGCAAAAAGAGACACCACCGCTCGTCGCCGATTTCGCGCTGACACGCGGCATCGTAGAGCGGCTCTTCTCGGAACTCGGCATAACAGACGCCACTTTCCGCGCCCTGCAGGATCGCGCCGATGCCTTGCCACAGTTTCATCCGGGGCGCACGGCCACCATCAGCCTGCGCGGCGGGCATCCTGAAGGCATAATAGGCGAAGTGCATCCGACCGTTGCGGCGAAGTTCGGCCTGCGCGAACGCGTCTATGTGTTTGAGATCGGCCTGAAAGCGCTCATCGAGGCAAAGGCCGCCTCTCAAGGCGTCGGCTTCCGACCGCTCACGCGGTTCCCAGCCGTCACCCGCGACATCGCGCCGCATCTGCCGGAGCATGTGCCGTACGCAGCGGTCGCCTCCGCCGTCAAGACCGCCAATGTGCCGCTGCTGGAGGATTTCCGCCTGACCGATGTGTTCCGGGGCGGCCCGCTGCGCGAAGGCACCAAGAGCCTGACACTCTCCCTGACCTTCCGGTCCGCCGACCACACGCTCTCGGAAGCGGAGATCGCCGAAGCGTTACAGCGCGTCCGCGCCGAACTAATCGAACGCTGCGAAGCGGTGCTTGCGTGAAATGCTTCAAGCTGGGATCAGGGTGAAGAGGGCGATTTCGGGGGCGGAGTGGAGGCGCAGGGGCACATGGACGGTGCCGAGGCCACGGGAGATGTAGAGACGCCCTGGGGCGTAGGGTTCGTCGTACCATCCGCGTATAAAGCGTGTGCGCGTGCCGACGATAGCGTCCGTGAGGAGCGGCACATTGATCTGCCCGCCGTGCGTATGGCCTGCCAGGGTGATGCAGGGATACTGCGCCATCAGCGGGAAGAGCAGAGGATTGTGCGTCATCGCGAGAATCGCTTCGCCTGCCTCCATGCCGCCGAAGGCCATTGGCAGGTCGGGATGCCCAGAGTTGCCGTCATCGACGCCGACCAGGCGCAGATTGTGGTCCAGGCGCGTGCTGTCATTGGTCAGCACCTTGACCCCGATGTCGGTCAGATGCTGCTCGATGCGAGGCGCGCCAGTGTTGTGATCGCACCAGTAGTCGTGATTGCCCAGCACGGCATAGCGGCCCATCGGCGCATGCAGATCCTGAAGGTGGCGCATACAGGATTCGGCATAGCCGGAAGATTTGGTCACAAAATCGCCGGTCAGCAGGATCAGGTCGGGCTTCAGCGCATTGGTCCGTGCAACGATCTGCGCGATAAACGCTTCCGACACGCACCAGGATCTATGCAGGTCGGAAAGCTGTACCACACGCACCGGCGAGGTCAGACCCGACATACGCACCTCATGTCGCGTCAGAGAGAGCGAGTGCGCCTCTGCGCTGCTCTGCACGAAGATGGCGGCGGCCAGCAAAGAGCCATTGCGCAGCAAAAACTGCCGACGGGAAAGCCTTTCGGCGGGATCGAGGGTAGGCAGTTCCGCATGGTGCGTCTCTTCGGAGGTCGTCAATACAGTCGGTGTTTTGGGGTTCATAGCGTTCTTGAAGGGCTTCGGTCCACAGGTTTAAATCACAGGTTTCCAGTTTAGAGGTACGCAGTTTCGCGGGGAATCATCGCCCCACAACAGAGGAGAGAGTTAAATTCATGAAAGTGGGCATCATTGGCCTTCCGCAGACCGGCAAGACCAGTCTCTATAACGCATTGACGCGCTCCGCCGTCGAACTCAACCGTTTTGGCGGCAGCGAGGTCAATGTAGGCGTGATCGGTGTGCCCGATCCGCGTTTTGACTATGCGGTCGCGCAGTGTGCGCCGAAGAAGATCTCTCCGGCCAGCATTGAGTTCACCGAGGGCGGCGCGCGCATCGAACGGGCGGAACGGCAGGGCGCAGGCGACAAGTTCGGCACCGACTTCTTCTCGGCCGTCCGCAACATGGATGCGCTCATTCTGGTGGTGCGCGCGTTCGACGATCCGACCGTGACGATCCCCGAGGGCGGCATCAATGCGAAGCGCGAGGCCGAGCAGATCAACGAAGAGCTGATGCTCGCCGACTTGACAGTCATCGAAGGCCGCTTGGAAAAGCTGGAGAAGGCGCGGCTGCAGAAACGCCAGACGAACGCCGAAGCGGCGGAGCACGCGGTGCTGGACAAGATCAAAGCGCATCTTGATGAACTGAACCCGGTGCGCT
Source organism: Chthonomonadaceae bacterium (assembly GCA_043762265.1). GTDB lineage: Bacteria > Armatimonadota > Chthonomonadetes > Chthonomonadales > Chthonomonadaceae > JANXLO01. The sequence goes on from JAYUMV010000367.1 coordinate 2,925, forward strand.
CCCTGAATCTGCCGGAGGACGAGGCCCGCTCCGTCAGAAGCTACGCCTTTGTCTCCGGCAAGCCGCTCATCCTGGTCGCGAACGTCGGCGAAGACGACGCAGGCCAAGAGACGCCGCCCGGCCTCGAACCGCTCGCCGAGTATGCGGCTGGTATGGGCGTCCCGCTCGTCACGATGTGCGCGAAGATCGAGATGGAGGTCGCGCAGATGGAGCCGGACGAGGAGCGCGAATTCCTGGAAGCCATGGGCATCCACGAGGCCGCCCGCGACCGCTTAATCCGCGCTGCCTACTCTGCTCTCGGCCTGATCTGCTTCTTCACCGTCGGCGAGGACGAAGTCCGCGCCTGGACCATCACCCGAGGCACCAACGCCGTCGGAGCCGCAGGCGCGATCCACAGCGACCTTGCCCGAGGCTTCATCCGAGCAGAACTTGTGGATTTCGAAGAGTTCCGCGCCGCAGGCGGATGCTGGGACGCCGCCAAATCAGCAGGCAAAATGCGCCTGGAAGGCAAAGAGTATCTCGTTAAAGACGGTGACATCCTGCACGTCCGCTTCAAAGTCTGAAACAAGAATTGGCAGGAATTTAGAAACGCGCCAGGATCACCTGGCGCGTTTTTAAGGTTCTGAGTGTTGGAGCGGGAATCGCTTATTTGGCGGCAATTTTTTCCACGTCGATGGTGTACTGAAGGAAGCCGATGCACATCTCGTCGGTGGTCTGCTCACCCCAGTGAACGAGGGCGGGCGGATGGGTCGGTTGGCGAGGATTGCGCTCGGAGTTGTCGTAGACAGCGAGCAGAGTGATCTTCGTGCCTTTCGGCAGATGGACAGGATCCTTATACCGATAGGTCTCCTGCCAGTTGAAGTCCCAATCGTTGACCCATACGAGCGGCTTCTCACCGCCGCCGTCGGGCAAAGTCGCCGTGATCTTCATCTCCCGCCCGAGGAGGTGCATGTGCGGAAAGACCGACCAGATCGTCGCGTTGACCGGCAGGGTAAGATTGCAGCGAACTTCCTGATGGGCTTCGCCGGGCTTGAGTTGGAAAAGCGGGTTGATCATGCCTGCGGTACGCAACTCTTTTTGGACCTCGCCTGTCGGGGCAAAACGCACACTGACACGGCTCTGGTCCTCCTCCGCCTTCCCATCCTTGTGATAGTGGACCTGGATGACGATGCGGCAGCCCTTCTTCAGCCGATAGGCCGTCCCCTTCGGCAGGGTGTAGGGCGAGCCACCGGGCACCCAGGCCTGCACGAACTGCTCCCCGAACACGCCGATCCCCGCTCCGGAGACACTGTAGCCCGGCTCCTTCTCCTTGCCGTCCATACTGGCCGACTTGCCGGTCGGGTCGAAGTAGAGCACGACGTGGTGGACCACCGCCCGGTTCCCCGGCTGAAACTCCAGCGACGAGATGAATTTGTCCTCATCATAGACCTGCGGCATGACGAACTCGCGATAGACGTCGTCGCCCTCCGCTGTCAGATGGTAGACCTTGTCCGGCTGCATGACGACATCCGGTTTGCCGAGCACCCAGTCATGAGGTGGCGGGAACTTGGGCAGCGCGGGCACGGCTTTCAGATTTCCGGCGGGGGTGCCTTCCGCAGCCCATTTCGCCAGAGTGGCGATCTGGGCATCGTCCAGCACACGCTGATCGCAAAAATCGCCGTAGCCCTTCACGGCTTTCGAGGGCGGCATCTGGCGGCGCGCCGTGTAGTCCTTGATCTGCCCGGCCCAGGTCTTCGCCTGCTGGTACGTCTCCAGCGCGAAAGGCGCGGCCTCTCCCGTGCGATGGCAGACGACACAGTTGGCAAAGAGAATAGGCGCGACATCATGCGCGTAGTTGACCGCGCCTACCGCCGATGCGGTCGTGAGAGCAGGATGGTCGCGGAAGATGGTGCAGCCGATGGCCAGGGTGCGGGGCCGCGCGACCGGTTTGCCGACCAGCATCGCGTCCAGCGCGTCCTGGAGATCGTGGCGAATGATTTTGGTGCGATCCTGATTGTCGTCGATGCGGCCGCGATAGCGTACCACGCTCTGCCCATCGAGCACGATCGCCTCCGGGGTGTGGTCCGCGATGAGGCTATCCGCCAGCGTCAGTTTAGCATCCTTTACGACCGGAAAGGCGACTCCCCGCTCGGCGGCATACTTGCGCAGCGCCGCAGGGGTGTCCTCCGCATTGGCATCGACCAGAAAGAAGGAGACGCCCTTTTCGGTATACGTCTTCGCCAGTTCGACCATGCGCGGCGTGTAGATATTGGAGATCGGACACTGAGTCGAGACGAAGAAGAAGACCGACGCCTTCTGCTTTTGCAGATCCGCCGATTGCCAGGCATGCCC
>JAYUMV010000368.1:0-8199 GCA_043762265.1 Chthonomonadaceae bacterium
GCCGCGACCTGTTCAGGGGTCGGCGGTAGACCGATCAAATCGAAATAGGCACGGCGGATGAGGGTGCGGCGGTCTGCGGAGGGAGCGGGTTTCAGCCCCTTCTCCTCCAGCTTTGCCAGAATGAACCGATCGATGGGCGAGATACACCATGCCGAGTTTTTCACCTTCGGCAGGGCGTGTTTCACGATCGGGCGGAACGACCAGAAACTCTTTTGGGCGGTGGTCAGAACCAGATTGGGCGCTTGGCCGGGATTGGAAGGGCCGCCAGGGCCTTTGGTCTCAGGCCAGGGCGCACCCATCTTCACCCACGCGGTCAGAGCGGAGATCTCTTCGGGGCGCAGTTTGCCGGTCGGCGGCATCTTGATCGCACCGTCGTAGTGCACGGCTTTGAGCAGAGCGCTTTTTTCGGGATCCCCCGCAATCAGGGCGGGTCCGTGGGCGTTGCCTTTCAGCATCGCCTCTTTCGAATCGAGCTTCAGACCGCCGCGCGACTCCGTGCCAGCATGACAGGCGTAGCAGTTGCTGACCAGCAGGGGGCGAATTTTGCTCTCGAAGAACATGGCCTGCTCCGGAGTCACCGCTTTCGGCTCGTCCGCCGCATGGCCAACCGTGCCGCACACCAGGAGCAGTATTCCGCTCGTGATGGCGCCCGCGACTACTCCGTTGCGCAAATGCTGCGTCGTCTTCTTGCCCAATGGTTCTGTTCCTCGATCTTATAAAAGTGATGGCGTTGACATAGTGATATGACAACACCATCGTCGGGTTGTTGCGTCGGATACTTCGTTTACGCGTAAGAAGGCTACTTTGGCGGCAGCAGTTTCGCGATATCGGGGTCCGCCATGTTCTGCTTCGTCACGACTTTAAGGCCACTGTCCATCGTCTTGGAGGTGATCGGCTCTTTCTTCAGCGCCTGTTCGATGGTCTTGACCCCTTTATACCCCATCTGATACGGGTCCTGCACCATCAAAGCCAGAATCGTTCCGTCTTCCAGTGCTGCCACTTCCTCTTTGGAGGAGTCGAAAGCGATCAGGGAGATTTTACCGTTCCGTTTGAGCTGTTTGAGCGCGTTCGCCGACCCGACGCCGTTGGCTTCGCTGGTGGCGAAAATCCCCACGATGTCGGGATGCGCCGTCAGCATGTTCGTCGTCGCATCGACGGCCGTTTCAACCTTGTTCTGAGTGTATTGCGTACCGACGAGATGGATGTTGGGATGCTTTTTGATCTCTTCGAGAAAGCCCTGATCCCGCTGATCCGAAGAGGCCGAGCCCTTAGCGATCCCCAGCAGCGCGACGTTGCCCTTATCGCCGATTGCCTGTGCGAGGGTCTGGGCAGCGACCTGCCCGCCTTTGACGTTATCGGTCGCGATGTAGCAGACCGGGGTCGTGGTGTCTGCAATACCGCTATCCACCATGACGACCGGAATGCCCTTCTTGGCCGCTTCCTGCACGGGTTTGACGAGAGCGTTCGAGTCGGTCGCCGCCAGCACCAACCCATCCACTTGATTGGTAATCTGCGTCTCGACCAGATTGATCTGGTTCTGCACATCGCCTTCTGGCGTAGGTCCGTCAAAGAGAATTTCGACGCCGTCTTCTTTCCCTGCCGCGTCTGCTCCCGCCTGCATGGTCTTCCAGAACGAGTTCGCCGTGCCCTTCACGATGACGGAGATCTTGAGCTTTTTGCCTGCGGTCTCCGTAGGTCCAGCGGGTTTTACCCCAGTCATCCCCCTATCGCCGGTCGTAGGGGTGGTCGTATCTTTGGGGCAACCGAGTGTGGTCAGGCTCAACGCCGTGGCCGCCATCAATCCGCCGTAGCGCATCCAATTACGCATATCTTGTCTCTCCTTTGTGAAATGCTTCGCGCGGAAGCGAAGCATTTGGGGTGCCCGTCGGGCTTCCTCTTCACTCTTTGCGCAGAAGCGAAGGAATGAATTCCCGACCTTTGCGCCGGGCTAAAGCCCTCCGCTAGAGGCGCTTCGCACCAAAAAGTCATTGATCCCTGAAAACAACATGATTTGTGATTTATGTCGTTTCGTCCGAAGGACGATCCGTCGAAGGCGCGTAGCGAGGGGTGCCAACCCCTTGATTTCACGTAATCGCCTTGATTCCACGTGTCCGTCTCGACAAACGCCTCCGTTGGGACGTTTTACTTCCCGATGCAGACGACCTCTTTGATGCTGCGATTATAGAGGCGTCCGTCGCTGTAGCTGAGGGAATTGAGGCTCCAGGTCTCGCCGGACGTGCCGAGATCCCCGACACCGAGCAGCGCGTGTTCGTCAAGCGTTTTTGCACGCCCGTCGATGACATAGGTGATTCCGAGCATGGTGCTCATATAGATCTTGCCGTTGATGGCGATGGGCGTGCCGAAGAAGGCAGGAACGGTCCAGCCATCGGTGCGTGAGCGCTCTTCGGCAGCCACGTCGTGTCCCTTGTTGTCTACCGTTTTGACCGACTGGGCGATCCCGTAGATCGGTTCGTCCGGTTGGCCGGGATTGCGCAGGACCGTCACAGGGACTTCCAGATACTCGACCTTGCCGGTTTCGACGTTGACGCGCCCGATACAGTGGGAGGGTCCGCTCAGCCCAGGCGGCGCATGCCCATTGCGCCGATGCCCCGTCGAGGTGAAGAAGTAGTGATAGCCGTAGGCGGCGAGGTTCGCATGCCAGTTCGGGAAGACATGCAGCACCTCGTTCGGTTTGAGTGGAACGCTTGGCGACAGATCGCGCATATCCCGGATATTGACGTTCAGATGCACGAGATACTTCTTGGTGACCGGATCCCACTGCCGATAGTCCACATTCCGGATCAGAGACTGTGTGCGCAGCAGTGTGCCTGTTTTCGCATCGAAGACCAGATGCGACTCCTCCGGAGCATGCCGGAACCAGTAGGCGTACTTCTCGTCCCAGGTCATGGTATAGAGCGCCTGGAAGGTCGTGCCGTCCACCGGCCCGCCGGGCAGATCTTCCGGCGTGTAGCGCCAGAGCGTCTTGCCTTCCTGGCCTGGCGCGAGACTGGTCAGGCTTACGCCGATGGGCCGTTCGGGCACATCGTGCGGCCCTCCCCGTCCATGAAAAATGGCGGGAGTACCGTCCGGCAGTCGTCCAAACACGGAGGTGCAGTAGTAGGTCGAGGCGTCTTCAGCGGTCCAGAGCGTTTTGCCGGTCGCCTTGTCGATGCCCCGCAGATAGTGCCAGTTCTTGCGGTCTGCGCGATATTTCGATTCGCTTGGCGCAAGAGGCTCCATCGAAATGATTGTGTTGCCGAACAGCATCGGCTCGTGCTGCTTGTTGAACGGCTCGCCAGGTGCCAAAAACGTGCGTCGCCAGACCTCATGGCCTGTGAAGTCCCAGCAGCCCATCTCGCCCGAACAGTTGAAGAACCAGACATGTTTGCCGTCGGTAACGGGCGTCCAGGAGGTCGAGTCGCTGTAGGCATACATGAGAGGGCTGGCGTTCTCTCCGGTCAGCGTGACGGACCAGAGGATCTTGCCCGTCTTCGCGTCCAGACAGTGGCCTAAAACCGTCGCGCTGAACTTCGGGTCGCCCTCTTTGTACTCTGGGAAGGTCGTTAGAAATAGCCGGTCTCCCCATTTGACGATGCCGCCCTGCCCGCCACCCGGCATCGGGGAGCGCCAGACGATATTCTTGTTGCGTGCGACGCTCCAGAAGGAGGGCGCGTTGCCGTTCGCCAGTCGCCAGGTGCCGTTCGGCCCTGCCGGCTGCGCCCAGTTCTGCGCCACCAGCGGCCGCGCCAGCAGAGCGGCCAGCAGCAGCGCGGCACCCAGCCCCATCCAAAACTTAGTGCGCACCGCTGCCCTCCTTCTGCGCCAGCAGCCGTCGGAAGAAGGGCTGTCCATAGCGGTCGTACAACACGGCCAGAATGACGACGGTCCCGATGACGGCGCGCTCGACTTCCGGCTTGATATTCATGAGGGCGCAGCCGTTGCGAATGGTGAACATGAGCAGTGCGCCGATAATGGTTCCGATCACCCCACCCTGCCCGCCGAACAGCGATGTGCCGCCAATCACAGTGGCAGCGACCGCGTAGAGCTCGTAGCCGGTGCCTGCATCGTGCGCGGCTACGCTGGAGCGTGCGACATTGACGAGCGCTGCGATCCCGGCGAGAAGCCCTGAAAAGGCGAATACTCCCGTGATCGTTTTCGGCAGGCGCACTCCAGAGAGGCGTGCGGCCTCCATATTCCCCCCTATCGCGAACAGGGAGCGTCCCCAGCGCGTGCGGGTGAGCAGAATGTGGGCGACCACGGCCACTCCGATCATCACCAAAATGATGTAGGGGATGCCGTCTCGCCCTTCCGAGCCGAACAGTTCCGCCGAGCCGAAATCAGTGAATTTAGAGGGCAGTCCGCCGATATTTTGCGACTTGGACACGACGCCGCCAAGCCCATAGTAGATCCCCATCGACCCCAGTGTCACGATGAAAGAGGGAATCTTCCCGACCGAGGTGATCAGGCCGTTGATCGCGCCCGCCACCAGACCGACCACACAGGCGATCACGACTGCGCCCGGAATGCCCACACCGTGATTGGCCATGGCATCCGCCGCGCAGATGCCGGAGAGCGCCATCATAGCGCCTACGGAGAGGTCGATATTGCCAGAGATGATGACCGCCGTCTGCCCACAAGCGAGAATGGCGATGGCAGCCGCCTGCACCAGGATCTGTTTAAGGTTGTCTCGGTCGTGAAAATGTGGGGTCAGAAAGGAGAGGACGACCCCCAGCACGAAGAGAAAGCAGAGCGGCGCGATCAGATTGATGAGCGGGGCGATCTGGAAGGTTCGGTTCGGACGCGAGGCCACGGATGTTTCGGGGTTGACCGACACGATGAGACACCTTTCGTCGTTCGTTTCCGACATGATAACAGAGTCCCACAGGCTTGTCAATTCAAGCCCTGTATTCTTCCTCTGGCTGCATCGAAATTAGACACGATACGCCGCAAAACCTGCTTCTACGGTCTCCAGCAGTTGCGCGTGGAGGGTCGCATTGGAGGCGGCAAGCAGCGAGCCGAAATTGGGCTCTGTGGTATCCAGCAGATTCCAGCCGTCGAGCGAGCGTCCCCAGGCGTCGGTAATCACGCAGCCTGCCTCCTGCGCAATCAACCCTGCCGCCGCAATATCATACCCATAGAGGCAGAGCAGCCTCCCGCCGCCATAGGTGACAAACTCATCCCGCAGGCTAGGATAGTCCCGCAACAGCCGATTACGCACATCGATGATGCCCGCCATCTGCCCGGTCACGAGTCGCGTCAGTTCAAAGGCGCTGCTGTTCAGGATGAATAGGCCGCCACGCACCGTCGTGCGGCTGGTAAGATCGTTCAGCGCCGTAAAGATGCGCTGCATTGGCGCACCGACCACTTCGATAGAGCAGGCCATGGTCTCGATGTCGGTCGTCGGGAGCGGAGAAGGCTGGCGAAGTTTGCCGCTTCCGTCCACGATCTCCACGCCCTGGCCTCTTACGGCGGACAGGGTCAGATCACCCTTGATCTCCGTGATGGCACCGTACAGTACATCCCCCATCGTCGGGGCCGCGCTGTAGGCCGTCCAAGCCACCGACACCACGCACGACTCCAGGCCCGCAATGGCGGCGCGTGTCCCATCGATCGGATCGATGATCAGAATGCCTTCCGGAGTCCGCCCTGGAAACGGATGCACCAGTCCCCGATCTTCCGAGTAGTAAGCGACATTCAGATCGTTCTCCCGAATGTAAGTCTCGACTGCCGCCTCTGCGATATCGTCAATGTCGAACGTCGCGTCCCCACTGGAAGCGATCCCCGTCACTTTGCGTGCTCTCCACGTCCCCAGATGCGGAACGACAGCGGCCTTGATATGCGCAGCTAAGGCGCGGATAGTCTGTTGCGGTGTCAAAATTCGGCTTCCCCCAATTGGATACGGACGGTTCGTTGCTCAATTTAGGATACCCGAAACCCTCTCAAGTTCTCATAAGTAATAAGGCTGTGCGGTGGGAGTGGAATAATCAAGTACAGGGAGTACCAATGCCAAGAGGCGTTGGTAGAACAACTCCGGGGTGAGCGAGCAAAAAACATGAAACCGTCAGGGAAGAAAACTGTATACGGGCTGGCAGGTAGGGAGAGGATACTCCTCATGCTTGCTCTGGCTGTCGGAACCACTATTGGGCAGGAGACTATCGGCGCCTGTCAGGCCAGCCCACAGCATCTGCTGATGCAAGCCGCAAAGGCGGTGATGAAGGTAAAGGGAGATTCGGAGGAGGTTTCCTGGCTCTCTTCCCATGAACTGCTGATCGTCACAACGACACAAGAGGCGTATATTGGGACGGATATTCCTCCCGGCCCGCTGCACTGGAAGGGCTATGTGGACCTCGTCGATACCCAGACGCACACCAGAACACGCCTCCGCCCCCTTTCAAAACTGATGAATGAAACAACAAGTTTCACGAGCGACGTTTCCGGTGTCATTGTCCCGTCGCCTGACGGCCAATGGTTCGTCTGGGAGACGCACACCAATCGGGGGAACTGGTATACCGCCCATGTGGCGCATCGGGACGGAACCCAACATCGTGAATTAGGCGATAACTTTATTGAAGAGCAATTTTTTCTGGATGCACGCCATCTCGCTCACATGGAAGAACAGGGGGGTCTGATGACTATCCACGATCTGCAAAATCCCAGGAAAGATCAGGAGTACACTTCACGGCAGAAGGTATGGGCGGTTCTCCAGCCGTACGCGACCCGGCATCCCCTCTTTGTCGTGCCGGATTTTTCTCCCATGGGAACGCATCTCGCCGTCGCAATCAACTACTTTCGAATGCAAGATCGTCCGCAACTATTTCATGTCAAGTCGTATCGGCAGGAAACCGCTCCTAAACCCGTTCGCACGCGAAAAATGAATCTACCGGAGGAGGCGAGAGTTCAAGAAATAGCGGTTTCTCCTCAACAGAAGACCCTCCTGTATCATCTCCAGTTGAAGCGGCAGCCGCTGCGACTATCTCTTGCTCCTACCGGAAGCCCGAAGGCCGAGATCGAAAGGCCCGCCATCGCAGCGTTGTGGGTCAGTCGGACAGATGGGAGTGAGATGCGCGAAATCGGTCATCTACTCATGCCTTCGAGTGGAAAGGGCTTTGATGACGCGCAGCTCAAACAGCTCCAATGGCTGCCGGATGGCAAGCGGATCAGTTTCGTCTACCAGGATACGCTCTACGTGGTATCTACCGAAGGAAAACGGTTATGATCCTGGCGGCAGTTACCTCTGCGGTTAACCTGTTCGGTCGTCAAACCGCATGTCGAATGTTCCCTCATACCAAAATTCACCCACCCTATCAATATACGAGAGGATTCTGAGGGCATCCTCTGAGGCATTGACTCTGCGCCTTAGGACGGTTATAATCAGAGCCACACGATGGCCTGCTCTCGTCGGCACTCTGCCCCAATGCCAATCGTAATAAAAGAGGCTATCGACTATTTTAGGACAACCAGTATTCTGCCCGTAGGAGGAGCAAGCTTTTTCAACATGATTCATAAACTGATTATTATAGGTTCTGGACCGGCAGGATACACGGCAGCGCTCTATGCAGCACGCGCCAACTTGAAACCTTTGATGATCGACGGCGGCGTCGGCAGAGGCCAGGAGATGCTGGGTGCGGGCGGGCAGTTGATGATTACCACCGAAGTGGAGAACTATCCCGGATTCGAACATGGCATCGAAGGACCGGATCTCATGCGCATCATGCGCAAACAGGTGCTGCGATTTGGTACGGAGATCGTGGAAGACATCGTCACGAAAGTGGATATGAGCGAGCGCCCTTTCAAAGTCTGGGTGGAGGACGATCTCTACCAGGCGCGAACGCTCATCATCGCCACCGGAGCCTCCGCCAAGTGGATTGGAATTCCGGAGGAGAGACCGGTTTGGGAAGGGGGTCTGGGTGGAGCGGGAATCTCGGCGTGCGCTACGTGCGACGGCTTCTTCTTCAAGGGCAAAGAGATCGGCGTCGTGGGCGGCGGCGACACGGCGATGGAAGAGGCGATTTACCTGACCAACCATGCCAGCAAGGTCTATCTGATCCATCGGCGCGACACTCTGCGCGCCTCCAAGATCATGCAGGAACGTGCCTTCAAAAACCCGAAGATCGAGTTCATCTGGAATGCCGCTGTGGAACGTGTCCACGATCCGGAAGCCAAGCGCGTCACGGGCGTTACCCTGCGTGACACCGTCAC
>JAYUMV010000369.1:0-6189 GCA_043762265.1 Chthonomonadaceae bacterium
GGTCACCGCAAATTCCTTTGGGGATTTGGGAATGCCGAGAAAATAATTGACTTTTCGGCTACGCTTCTAGGATCTCGATGTTGCCCTTCGCAACGGAGATGCCGCCCTCGTTTCCCCGCAGAAAGAGCCCTCGGATCTTTACCTTCGCATCCGACACGACAATACATCCCCCGTCACCACCTTTGATCGTCACCGATCCCGCAGGACCCTCCCCAATCAGTTCAATCGCTTTGTCCAGAACCACCTTCTCATTGTAAACACCGGGCTGAATGTAGATCGCCGCTCCCGTTTTTGCGCGAGGGCCGCTTTATCGAAAGGCGTGACCGTGTTCTGAGCGCAGGCAACGAGCCCGACCAGCGCAACTCTTATAATTGATCCAGGGTAGAGGAAACTTTTCATATTGTTTTCAGCTTTTGGTCCAATGAATGCACATGCCCCGGTCATTCAAGTTTATTTGCGTCAACCGGATGGGACGAGCAGGGAAGGTTTCGACGCCCTGCTCGCAATCGGTCTAGGGGAGGGAGTCTAAGGTGACGCGGTCGTTGGTATAGATGCAGATTTCGGCGGCGATCTTCATGGCTTCCTGGACGATCTCGCGTGCGGAAAGCGTGGTGTTGCGCACCAGGGCTTTGGCAGCGGAGGAGGCGTACATGCCGCCGGAACCGATGGCGGCGACGCCGTCGTCCGGTTCGACGACGTTGCCGTCGCCGGAGAGGATGTAGATGGTCGTGCCGTCGGTGACGATCATCATGGCTTCCAGTTTGCGCATCATCCGGTCGGTGCGCCACTCTTTAGCGAACTCTACGGCGGCACGCGTGAGGTTGCCGCTGGAGGCTTCCAGTTTGCTCTCGAACTTGTCGGAGAGCGACTGCGCGTCCGCCACCGAGCCAGCGAATCCGGCGATCACCCGGTCCTGATAGAGCCGACGCACCTTGCGCGCACCCTGTTTCAGCACGGTATGCTCCAGTGTCACCTGCCCATCGCCTGCCATGGCGACCTCGCCTTCACGCTTTACGGCCACGATCGTCGTGGATCTTATTTTAGGTCTCAAGTTTGTCTCTTTCCTAAATTCATGCCAGGAGCCCCCGCCTTCAGGCGAGGGTCTCGGTCGGTGTTCTCACTATACCTTACGGTTTAACCTTTGCGAAACATCAACACGGACCACTTCGGCAGATTGATGTAGATTTTCGTGTCGGGCTGCACGGATTTCGGCGCGCCGTAGTTGCCAGATCCGTCCCATCCACCGTACTGCGGGGACTGGGAGTTGAAGATCTCTTCCCAGGTTCCGGTCGTGTCGCCCGTACGCACCCCATACTCGCCGTTTGCCCACTGGCCATCGCTCAGGTTCACTACCGTCAGCACCATGCTGCCCTGCGCATCCCAGCGTTTGAACGCCACGACCTGGTTCGTGTTGTCGGTAAAGGTCCACTGGGCGGAGTCGCTGCGCAGGGCCGGATTGCTCCAGCGCACCTGGTTGGCGTCCGCCACCATACGGCGCATCTGGAGGCCGATAGGATCTCCCGCCAGATTCCAGTCGAACCGATGGTCGCCGTTGGCGTCGTCGTTCGGGCTCCAGTAGCCCTCCATATGGCATTCGGTGCCCATAAACAGCATGGGGGTGCCCGGTAGCGCGGTGGCGAGCGCCCAACCCAGCCGCGCTTTGGCTCGCGCAAACCAGTTGTCCCGCCCGCCGACCTTCTCTATGAAATACCGGCACTGCGGCATCTGCCCGCTTTTCAGATCAGCGATCTCGTCGTGCGCCCCTAACGGATACCGCACCAGATTCCAGCCGTAGCGGATGCGCTCGTTCAGCAGCGATTGAACGAGGGCGCCTCCCTCCGAACCGGTGACCGCCGACTGAAACGCGTGTGGAGAGAGCCCATCCCAAACCGCATCGAAGCCTAAATCGGCATAGGGGTCGGGAAACGTCTGGAAGTACTCCGCGATCAGATACTTGTCCGGAAACTCCTGCTTGATGCCGTTCAGGACGATATGCTGCACGCTCTCTGTCGGAAGCAGTTGCGTGGCATCGAACCGCAGGCCGTCCGCCCCGTACTCGCGAAACCACATCCGCGCGTTGTCGAGAAAGAAGTTCTGCACCTCTCGTTTCCACAGCGCAGGGCGTTTGCCGAAAGGCGTGTCGCCGCCGCCTTCGAAGTAGATCCCGCCATCGAAGTTCATCCCATCGTATTCCCAGTAGCGGTTGTCACTGGTCGAGGCGTGGTTGAAGACAACATCGAAGATGACGGCGAGGCCTGTCTGGTGCGCCGCCTCCACGAGTTGGCGCAACGCCGTCGGGCTCCCGTAGGTTTCGTCCGGGGCGAACCAGTTCGTCGGGGAGTAACCTTCTCCGATCCGCAAGCCCATCTGTCCCACCGGCAGCAGGGCCAGGGCATTGAATCCCAGGGCGCGAATGTAGGATAGTTTGGGAATGATGTCCACAAACGTCGCTTCCCGCGTATCTGGATCGACAGGAGTCGTGTCGTTCAGGCCTGCGAAGGTGCCGATGTGGAGTTGGTACAGCAGAAAGTTCTCGAAGCGCGGCGTCTGAAACGGGGTGAAGGCGAAGGTTGGATCGACGATATACCCTTTGGCATTGGCCGCCGAGTTCTGCACTTCGCGGGCATAGGCATCGACCCGCCAGATCGTGCCGCCCGGATTGTGGGCAAAACCGCCGACATTCTCGATAACGAATTTATAGGCCTGTCCCGCCGAGACCTCCGCGACATCCACCGACCAGTAGCCGTCGCTCTCCGAGGTCAACGCCACTCCCTGCTCCAGCCACTGCGTAAAGTCTCCTACTACGGTCACCGACTTCGCGTTCGGCGCCCAAAGCCGAAAAGAACAGACGTTATCCTGCTGCAGGTTCGCCCCCATCCCCTCATAGATGCTTGGTCCTGTTGCCATCGTCTCGTGAAACCTTTCCCTTCCCAAATCCGCAAAGAAGCCGCCGGATTTCCCGACGGCTCCTCTTCTCTCTACGCAAATAGCCCGCCTGAGTTCGTCCAGACCAGGACTACAGAATGTTGACGGCGCGGCCTGCCAGAATGACGATGATGGTCAGGGAGATGCTGGCCTGGGCCATGACCAGCGCTTTGGCCCAGCGTGACAGGACTGCGGTGTCCGTGGGGGAGAGAGCAGTACTGGTGTTGAATGCCAGAAAGAGATAGTCGATAAACTGTGGAGACCAGATCGGCCCCGCCCCCTCTTCCGCGTGTTCGGGGGCCAGGGTCATCTGCGGAAACAGAAACGCTCCCGAACAGTGGACACCGCGCATGTCGCGTACATTTGGCCCTCCGGCGTCCAGTCGCCAGTACCAGGAGGCGAAGACCAGCACGTTCGTCATCCAGAGCGCTGTGGCGGACTTCAGCATATCGACCGGAGCTTCTTTATGACTCGGCAGAGCGTGAATGAGCAACATGAGGGACAGCACCAGCGAGACCGTGACGACAGCGGCAACCGCCTGCCCCAGAAAATGGTTCAGCTTATGCGCGCCCATACGATGCGTGAGATAAGTCGGAATCAGCAGTCCGATGACGATAACGAAAAGCAGCCAACGCGGCCCCGCAACGAGCGAAGAAGGTAGGGCGGTATTCAGCCCCACGACACCGACTACCGCCACCAGAGCAGGCCAGCGGGGTTCCGCTGGCTCCAGATCGGCATTCGGATGCGCCACACGGGGATTCTTGGGATTGAGATTATGCAGCAGCAAACGCCTCTCCATTCTGTGCGCACATGCCTGATAAACTAATAAGAAGCCCTAACCTTGTAGGCCAGGGCTCCTCTATCATTCTGCACACGGCGTGCCCACTCCTCCTGTGCCACGGATGCAGCGCGCCAGGAGCGGCAGGGGCCTCTATGCGGTGCGGAAGATGTCGTGATAACGCGGCGTGTATTCGGGGAAGACCGAATCGAGATGAGGATTTTTGAGACGGCGGGTAACGATTTCAGCCAGAACATCCCGATAGTCGGTGGTCACATGAAGGTCGCCAGGGCCTTCCAGTTGGGTCGGGCCGAGACCAGGCCAATGGGCATAGACTTTGCCGCCCTGGACGCCGCCGCCAATCAGGAACATACAACTGCCCCGGCCGTGGTCGGTGCCGAGGCCGCTGTTTTCCGCAGCGCGCCGTCCGAACTCTGTCATGACCATGATGGTCGTTCGTTCCAGGCGGTTCCCCAGATCTCGTGTGAACGCCGCCAGGCCTTGCCCCAGTTCGCCCAGCCGCCCGGCCTGCCAGCCTGCCTCACGCCCCTGCGCCACATGGGTGTCCCAGCCTCCCAGGTCGAGACAGGCGATCTCCAGGCCCACATCGCCCTTCAACAGGCAGGCCACCTGTTTGAGCCCGTTCGCCATTTCGGATTTGGGATAGGTCGCGCCAAACTCCGGTCGATAGTGGTTGGGATCGAGCCGCTTCACCGCATCGAGCGCTGCAAGAGTCTCCACCCCGGCGCCCGCAAGCACCTTCGTCTCTTCCGTCGCCGTGCCGCCATACATACCGCGCAGCGTCTCCGCAATAGCATCCGCACGTGTAGCGGATTTCGCGTCTGCCGCCTGTTTCTGCGCCCGATGAAACACCCGGTTGCCGCTGCCGGTCGGAACCGCATTCGGCGTGGTCAGGCGGAACTCATCGAGCGACAGCATGGCCGCCACGCTGGCCGCGCCGCGCAGCGAGTCCGGCACGGTCTCGGTGATCGAGACCGCACGCAGGGGGGAATCGGCCTCGGAGCCGGTCACCGTGAGATGGCGCGCCAACCAGCCGCTGGCCGCGCCGCTGTCGTGCGCCAGTCCGCGTTCCATCGTCGCCATCGCCTCGAAGTGCGACCGCGTCTGATCGCCCGACCCGATGGCGTGTACCGCCGCGAACTTACCTTCCTGGTAGAGCGGCAGTAAGGGAGCGAGGGCAGGATGCAGGCCGAAGAAGTCGCTCAGCTCCAGACAGCGCGCCGCCGCCGTGGCAGATCGGTCTTTCGGCCCTGGCAGTCCGAGCGACGGTCGCAGGCGATAGTAGTCCGCGTCGCCGTACGGAACGACGATGTTGAGACCGTCTGCGCCGCCCCGCAGAAAGATGACGACCAGCGTGTCGCCGCCTGTCTCGCCGTTGCGCGGCCCCATCGCCACGCCTTCCAGCGCCGAGAGGCGAGTAGCTCCTCCTGCGGTGGCCGCCAGAGCCGCGCCCGTCAGAACCTGCCTTCGTGTCCATCGCAATTTCATCGTTCCGATCCTTACTTCCACTGAAAAGTGGGCGAAGCGAGCAATAACCCCGTCGCCTCCGCGAGAACAGTCGTCTCCGGCAGTCCGGCAGCGCGCGCCCGCTGGATATGGTCCCGCGCCTGCATCTTGACCTGCTGCACCTCGCTTGACCCGGCTGGTCGGCCCAGCACCGTCTCCGTCAGCGCGTCCAACTGCTCTGCCTCCGTGTGGGCCTTTGCGGCGACCAGAGGCGCGTTGAGATCGACTTTCGTGCCCGGAACGGCGTTCGAGGCGAGCGCCAGCGCGAAGTTCCAGCGCGGCAGCAGAGATCCGGTCCACGCGGCCGCCTTCTCCGGGAAGCCGTCGGGCATCGGCCACTCGTAGAGCGGCTGTCCCATCTTCACCAGGTGCCGCTGCAGATCCTCACTACCGTCGGTGTCGGCGGCAAGCGCTCGCGCCGCCGAGACCATCATATCCAGCGGGCGTTTCAGGATCGGCTTGCAGCCCGTCGGTTTGAGCAGCGCATCCGAGTCCAGCAGGATCGGTCGCAGTGTCTTGCGAATGTCGCCGCCGCTGCGGAGATAGGCGCTTTCCGCTCGTGCGGCAACCGGCTCCGGCACTTCGCCCAGAAACCGTCGGCACAGCTTCTGCACCAGAAACTTCGCCGTCGCCGGATGCGCTGAAAGCGTCTCCAACACCCGATTCGCGTCTTTCTCGCCCCCTCTGGGCATAATCGTCAGGTTCAAGAACGGAATATACTTCATTCCGTCGTCATGGCTGCCCGCCTGATAGTCGAGTTGGCCCTTCTTGAACCCGGCGGTGACGGTCCAGCCGGTAAAGCAGCGCGCCACCGCCTGAATATCCTTCATCGTGTAGCCGCTTTTCACGCCCAGGGTGTGCAGCTCCAGCAGTTCGCGCGCATAGTTCTCGTTCGCACCGCCTCCCGTGCGCGGATCGCGTTTCTGGTTCTGATTGTTGTCCAGATAGGCGAGCATGGC
>JAYUMV010000370.1:0-8297 GCA_043762265.1 Chthonomonadaceae bacterium
GGTGTGCAGATAGAAGCCCTCATCGGTCAGGAGCGCGCTGCTCCACGAGAGGCGCGGGTAGGCGTCCGAATCCAGCGCAACACACCGCAGAACGAGCATCATCACCATCGCCACGCATAGCCCAAGCCAAACCTTCGTCGTGCGTTCCGGGTTCACTGTTCGCTTTGTGCCCGCAGGATGTTCGGCCCATTCGCTCCCTCGTTGTAGAGCCTATGTACAAACTGCCCGATGACATATCTCCGTTTCAATGTTCCCCAGAAGCGCCCGTCATCGCTGTTTTTGCGATTATCACCGATCACGAAGAGCTCGCCCGGCGGCACGACGAGGGGCTCGCGTACGGCATACGAGGACATCGCAGTCGCATAGGTGTCCGGTGGGATCGTCTTGTAATTCTCCCGATAGATCACTCCGTTGATATAGATCGTATTGCCCTTCAGCAGGACTTTGTCTCCCGGCAGACCGATGACCCGCTTGATCAGCACTTCGGTATCGGCATGTTCTTTGAAAAACGAGGTAAAAGTCTCTTTGTCTCCGGCATCCTCCTCATCGGAACTCGGGATGTTCGGATCGGAAATGGGTTTCTGCTTGGGATCGTCCTTATTGTCCAACTGCGCTACCGGAATGCGGAAGGTAATGATGTCCCCACGGGCCGGTATCGCATTCCTAGGATAGGCAAACCAGGCCCGAACCGCCAGGATATGATCTCCCGGTTCCAGCGTCGGCTGCATCGACCTGGACGGAATGAAGTCGGAAGCGAATAGCAACATCACAACCACCAGAAAGATCAAGAGGGTAAAGACGATCCCCATTCTCTTGGGTCCTACGCCCCGGCGGCGCACTATAGGCGGCATTGTTTCGCCCGTAGTTCCAGTGGTAACGAGTGTCGGCATGGAAGCCCCTCCTCTGGGGAAGCGTCATTTTAACATCGAGACGAACTTTCGGAAAAAGAAGGCGCTGTCGGTCGGGCCGGGGCTCGCTTCAGGATGGTACTGAATCGAGAAAATCGGAAGTTCCTGGTGGCGCAAGCCTTCCACCGTGCCATCATTCAAATTGACGTGTGCGACTTCCATTCCGTTCCGCAATCCATCGGGGTCGACCGCATATCCATGATTCTGCGAAGTGATATAGACTTTGCCCGATGTCAGATCTTTGACGGGATGATTGCTGCCCCGATGCCCGAACTTCAACTTAAACGTACCGCTGCCGAATACCTTCCCCAAAATCTGATTGCCCAGGCAGACGCCCATGATCGGCTTCTTACCGACCAGTTCCCGGACGGTATCCACGATGTAGTCGTACTGGTCCGGGTCGCCGGGGCCGGGGGAGAGCATGATCCCATCCGGGTTGTCGCGCAGCAACTCAGAGGCGGTGGTCGTGCAGGGATGAACGGTGACCTCACAGCCGAGACTTGCAAGACTGCGTATGATATTGTATTTCACGCCACAGTCGAGCAGCGCGATCCGGTAGCGGGGTTCCTCCCTTTCCGGTGCGCCTTCTGCGGGGCGGGAATCCAGGGCTTCCGGCTGCCGACTGTCGGTGCGCCAACGATAGGGCTGTTCGGTAGTGACTTTGCGGGCGAAATCGATGCCAGCATAGCTGGGAGCGGCATGCAGGCGCGCCAAAATCTCCGATGGCGTCTCGTCCGTGGAGATCGCGCCCATCATCACTCCGCGCACCCGGAGCGCCCGTGTGAGCGCCCGTGTATCCACGCCCTGGATGCCGACCACCTTGCGAGCTTTCAGAAAGGCGTCCAGGCTCTGAACGGAGCGCCAGTTGCTGGCCAGTTCCGCCGCCTCGCGCACGATGAAGCCTTCCACCTGCACGCGTCGCGACTCGAAATCGTCGGGATTGATGCCGTAGTTGCCGATCAGGGGATAGGTCAGGCTGACCATCTGCCCTGCATAGGAGGGATCGGTCAAGATCTCCTGGTAACCTGTCATACCGGTGTTGAAGACGACCTCGCCATAGGAGCGCCCCGGCGCGCCCAGAGACTCCCCGTGGAACAGGGTGCCGTCTTCCAGTGCTAGAATTGCTTTCATAGGTTCCTAATCCAATGACTCGTCGCCGAAGCGACACTCTCCGCCGATAATCGTTGCGGCCACCTGCACCTGTTCCCATTCCATGACAGGTACAGTCGTGGGATCGGCTGTCAGCAGGACAAAGTCCGCCAATTTGCCCGTCGTCAGGGTGCCCCGATCCCGATCTGCGCGCGAAGCGAAGGCCGATGCAGCGGTGTAGCCATACAGTGCGGCTTCCGCGGAAAGGCATTCCGCTGCGTTTAGTACACGCCCACTGACCGTTTTACGTTCCATCGCCGCACGAACGCCATCCAGAGGCGCTCCGGGCACGACGGGACAGTCCGAACTAAACGCCTGGGCCACGTTCTGGCGATCGAGGGTAGCGTAGGGCGACAGTCGATTCGCTCTCTCTTCGTCGAGCGCCAGCACGTAAGCGTCTCCGAGCCGCGCGAGAAATTCGGGCTGGCCGATGCTCCAGATGTTCTGCCGACGCAGGCGGGAGATCAGCCCTGCGTCGAGCAGCATGCAGTGTTCTATGCGGTGGCCGGGCTTGGGCCGTGCATGGAGTCGCTGCGCCTCCGCATAGGCGCTCAATACCTCATCGACCGCGCGATCCCCGATGGCATGGGTGGCGATCTGCCACCCGGCGTTGTGGGCCAGACGGATCAGTTCGCGCAGTTCGTCCACCGGATGGATCGGGATGCCGAAGTTGTCAGGCATATTCAGGAAGGGCGCACTGAGCCAACAGGTGCGAGTCGTGATGGCGCCGTCCGAGAAGAGTTTGGCCTGCCCGACGTTCAGGCGATGCCATTCTATGCCCTCGAAGGCGAACTCCTGAGGCGTCGGGATCTCGCCCTCTCCGGCGTGTTCGACCACTCCGGCCCAGCCGATCATCAGATTGGTGCGGGTCTGCAGGACATCGCCGGTGACCGCGCGCCGAAAGATGTCCAGGTCGGAAAAGGGGGTATTGGCATCGGTGGCGCTGGTGATGCCGCGCTCCAACAGATAGCCGTTCGCCCGCCCCAACGCCGCAACGGACTCGGCAGGACTTACGTGTGGCAGAATGCGCTCTAGATTGGCCCAACTCGCCGTTTCCAGCAGCACACCGGTCGGTTCGCCATCGGGGCCGCGCTCGATCTCGCCACCGATGGGATCGGGAGTGTCGCGTGTGATGCCCAGCATTTGCAGAGCGCGCGTGTTCACGACCGCCGCATGCCCGCTGGTATGCACGATCCGCACCGGCACGTCGGTGGCGACACGGTCGAGATCGTGGCGGGTCGGATGCAGCGCGTTTGGCAGTCGGTTCTGATCGTAGCGGTTGCCCTGCACGCAGGTCAAATCCGGGTTCGATACCATCCGCGCCCGCAGCAGGCGGACGATGTCTTCAACTTCTCGTACCGGCGGCGAACTGAGATCGACATGGCCCAGGTTGATGCCCAGCCAGAGCAGGTGCAGGTGGCAGTCGAAGAAGCCGGGCATGAGCGTTCTGCCGCGCAGGTCGAGGATGCGCGTCTCACATCCTGCCAGATTCCCGATCTCGCTCTCGCTTCCGACCGCAAGGATCCGACCATCTTTCCCGACCGCGATGGCTTCCGCTTTCGGAGCGCCCTCGTCCATCGTTAGGATCGTGCCGTTTCTGTAGATCGTTGTGGCTTTTATCATCCGTTTTGCTCCGGCCGCAGATCGATCACACGACCGCTGAGCAGTGTGAAGAGCGCTTTGCCCTGGACTTCTTTGCCGTGAAACGGCGTATTCTTCGACTTCGACTGCACCGCATTACGGTCTATCTTCCAGAGGATGTCCAGGTCGAGAACAGTGATGTCGGCCTCTGCGCCGGGTTTGAGCGTCCCGATTCCGTCTGTCCAGCCCATCACACGAGCGGCTTCAACCGTCATTTTAGCGATAGCCTCGGAGAGCGTGAGGATTCCGGGCTGCACCAATGTGGTATAGACCAGCGGGAACGAACTCTCCAGCCCCAGAATTCCGAACGGCGCATAGTCGAACTCGACCTCTTTCTCGTATTCGGCATGGGGTGCATGGTCTGTGGAGATGACGTCGAGGGTGCCGTCCTTCAGCCCCTGCCGGATCGCTTCGCAGTCCTCTTCGGTGCGCAGCGGCGGGTTCATCTTGGCGTCCGTTTTATACCCCACCACGGCCTCATCGGTGAGCGCCCAGTGGTGCGGGCAGGCTTCGCCGGTCACGGAGATACCGTCCGCCTTGGCGCGGCGCAGCAGTTCGACGGTTCCGGCCGTGGAGATATGCAGCAGGTGCAGTTGGCAGCCGGTGAGTTTCGCAAGCATGATATTGCGGGCGACCGCGATGTCTTCCGCAACCCGTGGAATGCCGGGAATGCCGAGCATGGTAGCGATGTAGCCCTCGTTCATCGCGCCTTTGTCGGTCAGCCGCTTGTCCTCGTTGTGTGTCATGAGCGGCAAGTTCAACATTTTGCAGTATTCCATGACATGTCGCATCGTGTCGGCGTGCTGCAAGGGGAAGGCATCGTCGGAGATCGCGACCGCTCCTGCCGCCTTCAGCTCGGCCATTTCGGTCAGTTGGTCGCCCTCCATCGCCCGCGTCGCCGCGCCGATGGGATGCACGCGCGCACTGCCGACCTGCGCGGTGCGTTCCAGGATTTGGCGCACGACGGCCGCAGTATCGATGGCAGGGTTGGTGTTGGGCATGCAGCAGACGCGGGTAAATCCTCCGGCGGCAGCCGCTCGGGTCCCACTTTCGAGGTCTTCTTTGTACTCGAAGCCGGGTTCACGCAGATGCACATGGATGTCGATCAGGCCCGGCGTGACGACTTTGCCGCGCACATCGATCTTTGTGGCCTCGCCGACATTCTCGCCCGACGCGACGATAGCGACGATCTTACCGTCCTCGATCAGGACGTCCGCCAATCGGTCGATACTCTGCGCCGGGTCCACGACTCGGCCTCCGGTCAAAACTGTTCTCACGCGCTTCTCCTCCAACCCCTATAGTTCCGGTGTCGCGACGCCTTGCGCGCTCATCAGCAGATAGAGAACCGCCATGCGAACGGCGACGCCATTGGTCACCTGTTCTTCGATGGCGCTGCGCACGCCGTACTTCCCATCGGCCACATCGGCGGAGATCTCGACGCCCCGGTTCATGGGGCCGGGATGCAGCACCAGCACGTCCGCTTTGGCCGCTTTCAGGCTCTGTCCGGTGACTCCGAACATCCGCGAGTATTCGCGCAGGGAGGGCAGCAGGCCCTTCTCCATGCGCTCGGTCTGCAAGCGCAGCACATTCACGACATCCGCGCCTTCGAGACCGGCCTTCAGATCGTCGAAGATCTCGACGGGCAGGCGGTCGGCGTCGGCGGGCATGAGGGTGCGCGGCCCGACGAGGCGGACCTTCGCGCCAAGTTGCGTCAGGCCCCAGATGTTGGAGCGCGCCACCCGACTGTGCATGATGTCGCCGACGATGGCGACGGTCTTACCCGCGATTTCGCCCTTGATCTGACGAATCGTCAGCAGGTCCAGGAGCCCCTGCGTCGGGTGCTCATGCCGCCCGTCTCCTGCATTGACGACCGGGATGTTCAGATGCTCTGCTGCGAACTGCGCCGCGCCGGATGCCGGATGCCGGATAATGATGCAGTCCGCTTTGAGGGCCTGCAGGGTCAGCATCGTATCCTTCAGGCTCTCGCCCTTCGCGACGGACGACTGCGCGATGGCGATATTGATCGCTTCGGCGCTCATGATCTTCGCGGCCATCTCGAAGGAGGTGCGTGTGCGCGTCGAGTTTTCGTAGAAGCAGGTGATCATCGCACGGCCCCGCAGGGTCGGCACTTTTTTCACCGGGCGCTTCAGGATCTCCTGGAAGGCGGTCGCGGTATCCAACAGGTAGCGTATGTCGGTTGCGGAGGTTTCGCGCAACGTGAGCAGATGTTTCATCGGTGAGCACTTCTCCCGAGCCGAACAGAGAGCGGTCGTTTCAAGACTTGCTGATCAGGACGCGGTCTTCGCCGTCGGTTTCGCGCAGGCAGACCCGGACATACTCCTGGCGCGACGATGGCACATTTTTGCCCACGAAGTCGGGGCGTATCGGCAGCTCCCGGTGGCCCCGGTCGAGCAGCACGGCAAGTTGGATCGAGGCCGGTCGCCCCAGATCGAGCAGCGCCGTGAGCGCCGCCCGCACCGTACGCCCGGTGAAGAGCACCTCATCCACGAGCACGATCCTTTTCCCGGTCACATCGAAGGGAATGGCGGTAGGGACCGGCGCAGGCCGGCCGGTGGGATGATTCGCGTAGTCGTCGCGATAGAGGCCGATGTCGAGTCTTCCCACCGGCACTGCGATGCCTTCGATGTCGAAGAGCAGTTTCGCCAATCGATCTGCCAGTGGAGCGCCGCGTGTCAGGATCCCTACCAGCGCTAAATTCTCCGCGCCGTGGTTCTTTTCGACGATCTCGTGCCCGATACGGGTGATGGCGCGCCGAATATCGTCCGCATCCATGATCTGAACGCCGGTTTCCTCGCTCGCTTTTGGTGGCACCGCTCCGCCTGTTTCCGACATCGCCTGCACTCCTGAAAGGTCTAAAACCTGAAATAGCACGAAACGCCTTCCCAATCCAGCCCGAAAGGCCGACCAGTGAAGGCGTCGATAAAGCACGGCAGGCAAAAAAACACGACTACAGAAGGCTGTTCGCTCTGCTGCACGCTTCCGCCGCACCTATGTCCGCCCTTTACCGGCCTCGCAGGACCCCTTAAAAGGACGCTTCTAATTTGTATTATCGGCAGTATATCACGAACTCGCCGCCCGTGTCAACAGCGACCTACGTCGGAGAAGGAGTCTGCCTGAAGATCAGCGACTGCGCAGGCCGGTTCTTTCCTTGATTCTAGTTTCAGATTTGCAGGATTGTGCAATAATCCTCTCCGATTCTGCTGCACCCCCGCGCCTCCTCCAACGTAGAAGAAGAGGAGCCGTAAACCACCCGGCGAGCTTCTGTACAGGAAAACCTTCGTTTCCATGAGGAAGTGCAGGAGCGGTTTGGTCTATCTGCTGCGCGACCAACAGGAATAGGCGGCGATACCGCCAGGACTGCCATCGTCGCGTACGGGGCAACAAGACAACGAAATTTCGGAGAATAAACCATGTCTCAAGCAAAAGCTTACTCTGCCGCCAGCGCGACCTCGCCACTGGCTGCCACTACCATCGCCCGCCGCGAGCCGACCGAACACGACGTGGAGCTCGAAATCCTCTTCTGCGGCATCTGCCACTCCGATCTCCATACCGTCCGCGACGAGTGGAGTAGTGTCATGCCCACCGTCTATCCCTGCGTTCCCGGTCATGAGATTGTCGGTCGCGTTACCAGAGTCGGAGCGGCCGTCATGCAGTACAAACCGGGTGATCTTGCGGCGGTCGGCTGCCTGGTCGGCTCGGACGGCACCTGCCCGCAGTGCCAGGCAGGGCTGGAGCAGTTCTGCCCGAACATGGCCCTTACTTACAACTTCCCAGACAAGCACCTTGGAGGCGTCACTTACGGCGGCTATTCCGACAGCATCGTCGTGGACGAACACTTCGTCCTGCGTGTCCCTTCCAACCTTGATCTCGCCGGGTCCGCTCCCCTCCTCTGCGCAGGAATTACGACGTACTCCCCGATGCGTCATTGGGGCGTCACGAAGGGCAAGAAAGTGGGCGTGGTCGGTCTTGGAGGGCTGGGCCACATGGGCGTGAAGTTCGCCCATGCCTTTGGAGCACATGTCGTTGTCTTCACGACCTCGCCTAACAAAAAAGAAGACGCGTTCCGACTTGGAGCGGACGAAGTCGTTATCTCCAGCAATGCCGACGAGATGCAGAAGCACACGGGCAGTTTCGACTTCATTCTCGATGCCGTCTCCGCAGACCACGATATCAACGCCTATATCAACCTGCTCGGTCGCGATGGCAACATCACCCTCGTCGGAGCGCCTGAGAAACCTCTCTCGGTTTCCAGCTTCGGCCTGCTATTTGGACGCCGCAGTCTCTCGGGCTCCCTCATCGGCGGTATCGCCGAGACCCAGGAGATGCTAGACTTCTGCGGCG
The DNA here is from genome assembly GCA_043762265.1 of Chthonomonadaceae bacterium. GTDB lineage: Bacteria > Armatimonadota > Chthonomonadetes > Chthonomonadales > Chthonomonadaceae > JANXLO01. The sequence continues at coordinate 8,061 of JAYUMV010000370.1, forward strand.
AACACAACATCACCTCCGATGTCGAGGTGATCCCGATTCAGAAGGTCAACGAGGCTTATGAGAGACTGCTCCGATCCGATGTAAAGTACCGCTTCTCCATCGACATGGCTTCCCTCAAGGCAGAATAAACCAGCCGTAAAACAAAAGGGTGGGCGGAGCAACATCCCCCCAGAGTTGCTCCGCCCGGTTTTCCGTTCAGACGCTGGTTGCCCAGTACTTGCGTAGTGTCTGTCTGGA
>JAYUMV010000371.1:0-7379 GCA_043762265.1 Chthonomonadaceae bacterium
CCCGAGACGCCGTAGATGAGGATCGGCAACTGCGATGGATCGAGCTTGAAGACGATGGGCGTCTGCAGAGTGGGGTCGGTCGGAAATCCCTGTCGGGCGCGCTGCACCAACTGCAACACATCGACTGCCGCCTGGCCGACATCCGTGCCATAGTTGAACTGCACACGAACCGCCGAGGAGCCTTCCACGGAGCTGGAACTGACCTGATAGATATTCGTGGCGGAGGAGACCGCCTGTTCGATCGGTCGCGTGACCGTCGTCTCCATCTCCTCCGGCGCAACGTTGGGCCATTGCGTGATGACAACGACTGTCGGCAGAGAGACTTTGGGCAGCAGATCGACCGGGAGTTTCGTCAGACAGATCGCGCCGAGCAGTACGAGCGACAGAATGCGCATCGTAACAGCGACCGGCCTACTAACGGAGAAACGTGCAAAATTCATGTTTTTGTTCTCTTCGCGGCGCTACAGGACATACAGGAGATCTACAGAGTCGTCTATTTGCCGCCACTCTGTCCGGGTGCAGAGGAACCTGCGCCCGGAGCGACAGCGCCTGCGGCAGGTATGGCCCCGCCCGTGGCAGAGCCTCCGCCGCTACCGTCTGCGGGTGCAGCGCCGCCGGGCGGGCTAGCATTCGGCGTGATCTTGACCTTCTGCCCATCCTTGATCGGGTTGAGGGTCAGGGTCACGACCTGCTCTCCCGCCTGCACGCCGTTCACGATCTGGATTCCCAGGGTGTCCTGAGCCCCCGCCTCCACTGGGCGGATATGGGCTGTGCCATCGAGGTCGATCACCGTCACCGTCGAGCCCTTTTTGCCTGTCTTGACCGCCTCACGCGGCACGACGACCGCATTGTGGAAGCGTTCGGTCTCGAACATGACACGACCGAACATACCGGACTTCACCACGTTTTGCGGGTTGGCGAGGGTCACCCGCATCGTGAACTGGCGGCTCTGCGGATCGGCGGCGGGATCGAGTGATTTGATGGTTCCCTCGAACTTCTGCCCCGGCAGCGCATCGAAACTCGCGGTTGCTGGCTGGCCGACTTTCACGTGGCTACTGATCTCTTCAGGGACGGGTACCGTCACATAGACCTGTTTTTCTGACTGGACCGTGACGATCGGCGTACCGGCGGTCATGACGGTGCCGGGGTCGGCGTAGCGGTTGGTGACAAAACCGGTGATGGTGGAGCGGAGAACCGTATCGTTGAGTTGGGACTGTGCATTGCGCAGTCCCGCCTGGGCCGCCGTGACGGCAGCGCGCAGTGCGGCGAGGTTGGCCTGGTACGCAGGCGCCTGGGAGGTATTGGCACGCGCATAGTCGAGGGCTGCCTGCGCCTGTTTAATCGCAGAGGCAGCCGCCTCGATATCGGCCATACCTTTTTTGGACACAATGCTGACATTCTGTTGCGCGGAGTTCAACTGCGCGTTGGCCGAATCGAGAGCGGATTTGGCCGCATCCCTCTGGCTCTGGGTCACATTGAGCGTGGCGACCTGAACGTTGACCGTCGTCCGGGCGTCGTCTACATCCTGTGCCGCGACAAAGCCCTGTGTGTAGAGCCCCTCCGTGCGATTGTAGCGCACCTCCGCATTTTTGACGTTGGCCTGGGCGCTGCGGATAGTCGCTTCTGTATTCGCGATAGTCGCTTTCGTACTGGCGACCTTGCCCTCAGCATCCGTCACCACCGCCTGGGCCGTCGCCACCATAGCGTCGTAGTTGCCTTTGACCTGGTTGTAGTTAGACTTTGCGGTGTTCACAGCGGCCATTTGCGTTCGGACCTGGCTCTGGACATTGACGGTTGTCGCGTTGGCAGTGATCGCTGCCTGAGAAAGTCGGTTCTGCGCCTCCGCGACCGCCGCTTGGTTCTGCGCCACCACTGCCTGGACCTGCGACGGATCGATGCGGGCGATCACATCACCTGCCTTTACGGCATCCCCCTCGCGCAACTGAAGGTACTGGAGCAGCCCCGTCACCTTGGACGAGATCTTGACATTGAACGGCGCCTCGACCGATCCCACGCCGTCGAAATTATGCACGATGTCGCGTTGTGTCGCCACTCCGATATTCACCGTAGGGGAAGCCGTCTTACGCGCCTGAGCGGCCTTGGCCTGCGTATCCTGATCGGTCTTCTTCTGCTGCAATCTCCAGGCGATCATTCCGCCCAGAATCACCGCAGGAATCAATACGTAGAGAAGTCGCTTCATGGTTTTCTTCCCATTACTCCTGGATCACAAAAGGTTAATACACATTAAAGACAGGGCTGTCCGTGGAAAGTTTCGGTCGATTTGAAAACTTTTTCACGGGCATGATTATTTGATGCCCATTAACCACTTTTTCCCAGTTACGCAGTCACCCCCCGAAAGTTTTATGCGACAAAAACAGCCCGACCTAAGGTCGGGCTGTTCTCTACGCGAGGGTAAGCGAGGATTAGATCCCTAATTGGCTGCGGCGGAGGAGTTCTGTACTGTCGCAGGGGCGGTTGATCTCGTAGCCTGGCAGCGGCTCGATGTACTCGTGGATGGCATCGAGGAGGTCGACCGGGAAGGGGAAGAAGGCGTCTTCTACTTCATCCGGCGGTGTGATCCAGTTGCGCGCTCCGACGACTACGGGCGGCGCGTCGAGGTAGTTGAAGGCGAGTTGGGTGATCTTGGCCGCCATCGTCTGGAGGACGCTGCCCCGTTCGCAGGCGTCGGAGGTGAGCAGGATACGGCCGGTCTTCTGCACGCTCTCGATCACCTTGGCGTAGTCGAACGGCACGATGCTGCGGGCGTCGATCACTTCGGCGCTGATCCCGTACTGGGATTCCAGGGTCGCTGCCACTTCCAGGGCGCGGTAGAGGGTCGCACCGACCGTGAGAATGGTCAGGTCGGTGCCGGCCCGCTTGATGTCCGGCTCCCCGAAGGGCACCTCGTAGTAGCCGACAGGCACGCCTTCCGCCCCGTGAAACAGTTCGGGCTGGTCGTAGACGCGCTGACTCTCGAAGAAGATGACAGGATCGGTTCCGGCCAGGGCAGCGTTCATCAGGCCTTTGGAGTCGTAGGGAGTGGCAGGAAAAGCCACCTTGAGGCCAGGTATATGCGCGCAGAGGGCGGTCCAGTCCTGGGAGTGCTGTGCGCCGTATTTGCTGCCGACCGAGACCCGCATGACGACCGGCATCTTCAAAACGCCTCCGCTCATACTCTGCCACTTCGAGAGCTGGTTGAACACCTCGTCGCCCGCGCGCCCCAGGAAGTCGCAGTACATCAGCTCGATCAGGGCGCGCCCACCCTCAAGCGCATAGCCGACCGCCGTGCCTGCGATCGCCGCCTCCGAGATGGGGCTGTTGAACAGGCGATGGTAGGGCAGCGCCTCCGTCAATCCACGATAGACGGCGAACGCCCCGCCCCAGTCGCGATTCTCCTCGCCATAGGCGACCAGGGTCGGATCGATGGAGAAGCGGTGCAGGACCGCCTCGAACAGAGCGTCGCGCACGGCAACGCATCGGCCCTTGGGCAGCAGATCGCCGTTCTCCGCGAGGCCGGAGCGCGAGCGTCCCGCCAACTGCTTGACGCGCGGATTCTCGGCAGCCGGTATCAACATTTCCGGTTCGCGAGTCGTATCGAACGATTCGACCTTGCTGTTGGAGTACATCGTCTTTTCCAGCAGATTGCCCACGGCATAAAGATCGGCGCGCGGCGAAAGGTCCAGATCGATGGCGCGGCGATAAGCTCTCAGGATCGCGGCGTCGAGGATCGCCCGCGTCTGGTCCAGGTCGTCGGCAGTGCATACTCCGATTGCGAGCAGGTCTTGCGCATAGGTGAGCAGGCTATCGACTTTCTGCCACTCCTCGATCTCCGCCTTCTCCCGGTAGGAGGAGGCGTCGGAAGGCGAGTGTCCGCTGAAGCGATAGGTCACCGTGTCGAGCAGGACAGGACCATCGCCCCGCGCCAGCAGCTCTTTCTTGCGAGCGATGGCGTCGATCACGGCGAGCGGGTTGTACCCGTCCACCCTCTCGGCGTGCATCTGCTCCGGATTGAGGCCAGCGCCCATGCGCGCCAGTGTGCCGAAGCCCCCGGTCTCGCCGACCGGCTGCCCGCCCATGCCGTAGAAGTTATTGACGAAGTTCATGATGAGCGGCAGTCCGCCCCGATGCGCCTCATCCCAGAGCGTCTTGAACTGGTCCATGGTGGCGAAACAGAGCGCCTCCCAGGTCGGACCGCAGTTCGCGGCCGCATCGCCGATATTACAGATCACGACTCCCGATTTGCTGTTGACTTTCTTGTAGAGCGCAGCTCCGACCGAAATATCGGCGGATCCTCCTACCAGCGCATTGTTCGGGAAGACGCCGAATGGGATGAAGAAGGCGTGCATGGAGCCGCCCATGCCCTTGTTGAAACCGGCTTCGCGCCCGAAGATCTCCGCCAGCGCCCCATACAACAAAAACTCCAGCGCCTGCTCTTTCACACTCGACGGCTGATACTTCTCGCCGCCGGGAATCGGCTTTTCGAGGGCCTTCAGGATCGCGCCGTCCATGTATCCGGTCATGATCTGAGTCAGGGTCGCATCGTCCAGTTTGTAGATAGCGGAGAGGCTTTTCGCCAGGATCTCGCCGTGGCTGCGGTGGCTGCCGAAGATATGATCGTCTCGATCCAGATGGTAGGCCTGCCCGACCGCAGACGCCTCCTGCCCGATGGAGAGATGGGCAGGGCCACGGTGGTTGTACTCGATCCCGCCGTAGTTTCCTTTGATCTTGACATCGTTCAGCATCGTCTCGAAGGCGCGAATGGTCGCCATATCACGATAGATGCGCGTCAGATCGGCATCGGAAAATCGACTGCGCTCCTCGGCGAGCGTGCGATGGTACTGGTTGATAGGAATAGGTTGAAATTCGAGTTGGCCGCTGGCGCGGACATCTTGCGGGCGAATCATGACGGATTTGGGCATGACGCATCTCCTTTTCGGCATTGACGTGGAGCGATAGACGGTAGACCCCTCTATCATAGCACCGCAAACGAAGGAAATCAACAGCAAAAAAAAATAAAAGCAAACGGAATGCTTCAAAGTGACAAACAGCCCGCGCTTGTTCGAGGAAGCGCGGGCTGTTCCGAGTAGGAAGGGAGTGCCTCTATGGCTTTTTGACGGGGGGGGCCGCTTTCACTGCTTCTACTGTGTCGGTCTTCTCGTCCGGGCCGAGCATTTTCAGGGTCATTTCGATACTGATCGGACTGCCAGCTGCGCTCCCGGAGGTCTTGGTCGTGGCGCTGAGAGGCTTGCCAGTCGCGACATCGACCAGCGTGGTCGCTTCGGTGTGCATCTTGGTATCGGCTCCCGCAGTGACGTCGGTGACCGTCTTGAATTTGGCGACTTTTATGCCTTTGACAGTGTCCACAGAGACAAGGGTGATCTTCCCGACAACCTTCTGGTCTTTCGACCCGGAGGCATCCTGGGCCATATCCCAGGTATCGCCCACTTTGACCGGCTTGGAAGGCAGGAGCGCAGCGGCGGAGGTCATGGAGAACTGTTTGATCTGATCGCCGATCTGAGATGTGACCTGGTCGTTGCCGCCTTCCATCTTGATATCCGACTTGCCGCTTTTATCGCGAGTCGTAATCACTTTGGGCATCATCGTGGTGATGTCGAGTTCCATCCCACCCAAGTTTACGGACGCGCTTTCGAACTCGGAGATCGAGGTGAGAGATCCGTCCTCTTTCGCTTCCTTGGTGGAGTCTTTCATGACCATAAGGGTGGTCACATCGATATCTCCTCCGGCAGCGGGGTTATTCATGTTGATCTTGGTCGTGAGTCGATATCGATCCGTCTCTCCGGTCTTATAGATCCGTTTGATGGTGTACGCGGTATCGTCTTTGGTGTCGCGGCGCTCTGCCCGCACCGGCGCCGCTCCGATCAGGCAGCTTCCTACCCCTAATACAGCGGCCAGGGCGAGAACGGAGGATCGTTTCCAGACGGTATTCCGCACGGTTTGCACGAGACTGATAGTCATGTGAACTCTCTTTCTGAAGGAAAATAGCCCTCGCTCAAAGGTAACCCCTCTTCTATACGAGGCAGGGAAACAGCCCCGTTAGCGATAAGACGGTCGAAAAGCGCTGTGGCTACCCCTCCGCAAAAATCCCGTTCTGAAAAAGGCGTTTCACCGAGCAGGATCGTCTGTTTGCCTGCCCGCTGCGCCGCTTCGACCAGTTCGAGATTGGCCACATTCCCTCGGCCGAAAGGAACTTCTGTCACAAGCAGGAGATCGGCTTGCTGCATCATTCGTGCGCACTGCGCCTTCGCCTCAGCACTGATCGCAGTAAATGGGTTGTCGATCACTGTCGGCAGGTTCAATGTCTCGGCCACGATCTGATCGGAATCGAGACGGTTCAGGACTCCGACGGTGACGGCAAACCCCTGCTGCACCAGCGTGCCCAGCAGCGCAACTCCGGAGCCTCCTCCGCACACGACATGAACACGCGGGAGGGCGGCAGAGGGAGGGTGGGTACGCAGGGGACGGAGGGCGAACACGGCCAGGCGGCCCGTCACGGGATTGATTCCGATCTGCGTGTCTGCCGCGTAGGCGATGCGCAGGTTCTCCGAGGTCAGCACCTCTTTCGGCGTGCCTACGGCCAGGACACTGCCAGCAGCCATCAGCACCAGGCGATCGCAGTACTCCGCAGCCTGGTTGAGGTCATGCAGCGCGGCCAGGGCGCCGATATTACGCTGGCGAGTCAGATCCTGCACACGTTGCATCAGTTCTACCTGGTGGGTAGGATCGAGGTGCGCGGTGGGTTCGTCGAGGAGCATCATAGGTGTCTGTTGCACCAACGCGCGCGCCACCAGCACACGGCGATGTTCGCCTCCGGAGAGGCGCGTGATAGGCCTATCCGCGAGCCCCAATAGATCGGTCTCCACGAGAACCTGCCGCACCCTTGCGAAATCGGCCTCCGTGTCGCCGAGCCCTCGGTGACGATGGGGGTATCGCCCCATCAGCACGACCTCGCGCACGGTGAAATCGAAGGCGGCAGGCTCCTGCTGGGGTACAAAAGCGATCTGGCGCGCCAGTTCCAGCCGGCTCATGCCGGCAATCGACTTGCCATCAACGAGAACACGGCCCTGTTTTACAGGGAGGGTGCGGGTGAGGACACGCAACAGGGTGGATTTACCGCATCCATTCGGCCCGATCAAGCCGACGAATTCGCCGCTGTTTAGGGTGACCGAGACGTCGGTCAAAACCTCCTTGGCGCCATAACCGGCATGCAGGGCCTGTGCTTCCATTCTCATGGCCCCATTATACCCTTCCCACCGATGGCCAAACAAAAGGGTGGGCGGAGCAACATCCCCCCAGAGTTGCTCCGCCCGGTTTTCCGTTCAGACGCTGGTTGCCCAGTACTTGCGTAGTGTCTGTCTGGA
>JAYUMV010000372.1:0-10378 GCA_043762265.1 Chthonomonadaceae bacterium
TTGACATTTTCGCCGATGACACAATAGGGACCGATCTCGACATCAGGTGCGATTTCGGCGGACGAGGCGAGGATCGCTGTCGGATGTATGCGCGACTTAGACACGATTGCTTTCTCCCTCATCGGTCGGTGCGTCGGTTAAAGCGACCGGGTCTGGATAGATGGAGCGGAGTTTCGCCATCGCTTGCTCCGGCGTATGCACGGTTGTCTCCTTCATCGCAAAGGTCATTACACACTCAGCCACAACGGCTCCCGAGACTCGGGCGACCATATGCACCTTGCCGATCAATCCGCGCACCTTGATCACATTGGCTTCGGTGATGAGCGTATCGCCGGGGACCACCGGTTTCCGAAATTTGACCTTGTCCAACCCGGCGAGCATGGGAATCTTGCCCTGGTGTTCGGTAAGGGTGAGAACCATGAGCCCTGCGACCTGAGCCATCATCTCGACGATCAAGACGCCGGGCATGATCGCTTGCGTGGGGAAATGGCCATCGAAAAACGGCTCATTGATCGTGACGTTCTTCAGTCCGACGACGCGCAAGCCTGGGGTGAGTTCCAGTATCCTGTCCACAAGCAGCATCGGGTAGCGATGCGGCAGCAGGGCGCGAATATCCTCAATATTCAGCTTACAATCCATCCAGTTCTCCTAATCTCTCTTTTTCTGGCCTTGTGCCAAGAGCGCTGTCACGAAGGCGACGTTCGCACGATGGCCGGGGCGCATGGCATCGACGCGCATTTCCAGTCGGGCATTTGCAAGGGCTAAGTCGCCGATGAGGTCCAGCATTTTATGGGCGCACCACTCCTGTGGCATACGCAGGGGGGCAGAATAGCCATGAGGCGGCGTAATGATGAGCGCATTGTCCAACGATCCGCCGAGCGCCAATCCCGCTTTGAGCAACATTTCGACTTCGGCCGCAAAGGCGAAGGTGCGCGCGGGCGCGATATGCGTGCGGTAGGTCTCCGTAGCCGCCCGGTGAATTTCGGCCTCGGCCTCGGCGCTCCCTTCCGGCCAGGCCTCAAATGTCGTGCGGACATGCAGATGCAGGCCGGTAGCGGGCTCCGCTGAGAGACGAGTGCCGCCCTGTTCAATGCTGACAGGGTTCCGGAGTGTGAGTGTGTGTGCTGGCTTGCCTTGCCGGAGCACACCGACGCTGTGGACGGCCTCCGCAAACGGCGCTGCACTGCCATCCAGAATCGGTATCTCCGGCCCTTCGACAACGATGTGAGCGTTGTCTACCCCCCAGGCGTGCAGCGCGGAGAGCAGATGTTCGACGGTGCTGACCGAGGCGCTGTCGCGCCCGAGGCGCGTGCTTCGGGAGGTGTCCGTGACATAATCCGCCCGTGCTGGGATGGCGATATCGCCGACCAGGAAAACGCGCCCGCTATCCACCTCGGCAGGCATCACGGTCACGCGTCCCCGAGCGCCCGTATGGATTCCGACTCCCTCTAAAGTAAACGATCCGGCAAGTGTCTGCTGTTCCATATCCTAGCTCTGTTTGTCTTCCCTCGCCGTGATCTCCTGCAAGCGGCTTTCCAGCGCTGCCAGCCGTTTCTCCATTGCGGAGATCTGTTTCAGAGCATCCGGCATCCTCGAAGCAGCGGCCATCTCTTTCAGTTTCTGTCGCATGGGCACTGCCGGAGAACCGAACACGATTTCGCCCTCGGAGACATCTCGCATCAGACCGCTTTGCGCGCCTACCTGCACTCGGTTGTGGACATGGAGATGATCCTTGACGCCTACCTGGCCTGCTAACATGACTCCGGCGCCCAGAGTGGCGCTGCCTGCGATACCGACCTGCCCTGCCAGCACGCAGGAAGGCCCGATATGGACATTGTGCGCGATATGGACTAGATTATCGATCTTGGTGCCAGATCCGATGATCGTCATCCCGGTTTTGGCTCGGTCGACGCTGGTGTTCGCGCCGATTTCCACATCGTCTCCAACCTCGACTCCCCCCAGGTGCGGGACTTTGCGGAGGCGACCGCCGACCGGCAGAAAGCCGAAACCGTCCGAGCCTAGCACCGTGCCTGCATGGATAAGACAGCCTTTCCCGACTTTCACGCCATGGTAGAGAACGACATTGGGACAAAGAACCGTATTCTCCCCCACGACAGACCCCTTACCGACATACACGCCCGGAAAAAGTTTTACGCCATTTCCAAGGGTGACGTTATCGCCGAGAGTGACATGGGCTCCGATCGAAACTCCCGTTCCGAGCGAGACACCCTGACCGATCTGCGCGGAGGGATGGATGCCAGGCGCGAGTTCGATGGGTGGGGCCAGCGCCTCCAGGAACTGCACGAACGCAAGGCGAGGCGTCGCAACCTGGATCAGGGCTTTGTTGGGAGCAGGATCAGGGCATTCTGCGGTCAGCACTGCGGTTGCAGCGCAGGCGACTGCCTTGGCGAGAAATGCGGCGGACTCTGCGAACACGAGATCGCCAGCCGCAGCGGTATCTACGCCGGCAACCCCAGTAATCACAGTTTGCGGATCGCCAAGCACCACGCCTCCCACAAGGGCAGCGATCTCTGCAAGGGTCCAGTGCGATTTAAGGAAAGGATTCAAATTTTAAGTCCTGTGCGAGTCTAGGATTTAAGGGAAAAGCTGTGCATTGGAACAGGAAAGATCAGTGCATTGCGGCCGAATCTTGTCGCCATTGCGCGCGGAGGACGCCTGCCGCCTGTGCCGTCACATCCTTCCCGGCGTGTCCTGCCGGAATCATATTCCACCCCTCTTTGCGTGCAATTTGAGCAACGGCTTGTGTGGTGTCTGCACGGATGGCAGTGAGGAGGGCTTCCCGTTGGGCCTGCCACGCCTGCTGCTCCTGTCTCATCGCTGCGCTCAGGGCGGCTTGCGCCTGTCCTATGGCTCCGACGGCATTGGGTGCGAGAGGTAAGGGCAGGGGCGTTGCATTCGGTTCTACCGGTGGGAGAGGCGCGCTCGCAAGCGGCGGAATCGGTTTGATATCGTTTTTAAGGCGAGCACGCGCTTGATCCACCTGCTGGCGGACGCTCTCGGCCAACTCCAACTTACGGGCTTGCAGGCGCGCAGCGCTTTCCGCTTCCAACTGTTTTCGCTGCGCCGCCATCTGTTCTACGGCAAGTGCGCGTACATCACGCGCCAATACCGCCTTGCGCTGATCTTGCAGCGCATTCATCTGTTCGGAGACGAGCGCCTCCTGTCGTACGGCGTCCTGAACGACGGGATTGCGCGGATCCTGGTTCAGTCGGCTGGTATAAGCGTCGATCTGGGTACGAAGCGCCACCTGGCGAAAACCGAGGGTGTTGATCCTTCCCTCCAGCTGATCCGCTTCCTTTTCGTTGGCCGTACTCAACTTCAGTTCGCGCTCCGCAAGCGCACGTCTGTAGAGCGCTTCGGTCTGTCGTTGTTCGTTGCGCTCAAACCGTTGTACGATATCGATATTTTTAGCCGTCAGCGCCTGCTCGGTCTGCTGCACGTAGTGCAAGGCATCTTCCTGTACCCGTTTGTCTCGCTCGCCTGCCAGACTTGGCGGCACGGTGATGGGAGGCGCGAACACTTCTGGCAGTGGGGTCAGCGGGTAGCCGAGCGTGGATGCCTGAACCTGTGCAGCGGGGAAACGTGCCTGCGCCGCATCGAGCGCCAGCACTTGAGCCCACGCAGGATGAAGCGGAAGCAATGCATCCAGTCGAACATATTGGTGTGTGGTCGGCAGAGGCGGCGCAGCATCGCGACACCCTGTCAATCCGCCCGATAGAGTAGCAAGGAGGGCGAGGAGTGACGCTTTTCGTGTCATTTCCCCGCCCCGTCTTTCGGGTAACATCGCGTTCACCCTGCACCGGTGGGTCCGATGCTCCTATTTATTAAGTTCGCCGAGTACCGGATCCGTGATATCGTTGGCCGCATAGAGCAGAACTTCGCTGGAGAAGACCAGAGTGTAACCGTCCTTCTTAGCGATCTTGTCCAGGCTGGCGCGCGCGTTTTTGTCTGTCGTCTCGCGAACCTCAGCAAGTTTGCTGTCGATCTGAGTCTTGACCGAGGTTGCAGTCGCCTGCTCGCGCTGTTTGGTGTCGGAGTCCAGTTTGGCGAATTCCGTCAGACGGTCTCTTTCCATCGGAGTAAGTTGTTTTTGCGACGTTTGGAGACTGCTCGAGTCGTCGAAGAGCATCTTGCTCTTATCCAACAGTTTTTTCTGCTCCGACTTTTTCGCAGCGTCAAGACCCGCCTTGCTCTCCTCCTCAACCGCCAATTCACCGAGCGTTTTCTGTTCGGCGGCCGACAGGAGGGAGTTTTGGTCCCACACACGAATAACGGTCTGGGTATCCTTCTGTAACTTAGACAACTTGTCGGTTTCAGTCTTGTAGAATTTGGATTCCAGTATGAGGCGCGCGGGATTGACGACCGCGATTTTGAGGCCATTGTCAGCGGGGGCACGCTCTTTTGCGGTCGCGCCTGTTAAGGAAGCAACGACGCAGCCCACAACGAGAGTAATCACGACCAGCCGGAAGCTGGGGGTTAATGGTGACATCACAGAATATCCTTTCCCTGGTTCACAGGCGTCGTATTATAGCAGAAAGATGACATGAACGCAAGAAGTCTGCTCTGTTTCCTCCGGTGGCCCGGAGGAAACGTGTGGCGGCTTACATACCTCTTACCTACATCGCGATACTGGAGTCAAGGGTGTCGCTCTCTCTTATCCGCCTGACCTCGCAACTTCAGAAGACGTTGCCGATACTGAAGTGGGTACGACCGCCTTCATCGCCATAGCCGTAGTCGAGTCGGATCGGACCCAGCGGCGTACGTACACGAATTCCCAAGCCGAGGCTTGCATGCGGGCGGAAACCACCCTGATTGAATCCTTGAATGTTGACGCCTTGATAGGCGCCGCCCCAGGCGTCACCGATATCGGAGAAGAGGACACCTTTCAATCCACGGGCTAGAGGCTGGCGCAACTCTACCGAGCCGAGCATCAGGTACTTGCCCCAGTAGCGGTCCTCGCGATAGCCGCGCAGTGTCTCCGCCCCACCTACGAAATACTGCTCGAAGAAGGGAAGCGTGCCGTTGGAGGCGCCCAGGAGGCCGCGCAATGCCAGGGAAGTTCTCTCCTCATCCGGCTTGTCGCGGCGGCGCGGCTTCTGCAGATTGAAGAACTGCCGCGCTTCGAGGGAAGATTTGGCGAATGCATGGCTGCCATAGACTCCTCCACCCACCACCTGCCCGCTCAGGGAACGCGGAGGCTTAAGATCGGCATGACCGATCATAAGGTTAAAGGTCTGGTAGCCGCCTTTGACGGGATCGAGAATCAGGTCGCGACTGTCGTGCAGCAGATTTCCACCGATAGAGTAGATCGGTCCATCCTGGATGATCGAGGCATTGATGCCGCTCAGATTGAGGGGATCTGTGCGGACATTCTCGCCGCGTAAACTGATCGAACCGCGTACGCTGCCGCCGATCGGGCGACCAATGCCGACGGTAGCTCCGATACGCTGTTCGTTGTAACGGGTGTCCGTACTGCTCGTCCCACCCCCAGTGACGACGGAGTTCGTCAGAGAGTTCGCGAAGCGGTAGATGGTTTTGTCGTAAAGCTGTACAGAGAGCGACGTATGATGGCGGTCCAGATAGGGTTCGGTGAAGCCGAGTTCGATGCTGCTCTTGCCGGTAACGCTGCCGGTCTCCCAGAGCAGATTGACCGCCTCGCCTCGCCCACGGAAGTTGGTCTCGGAGATTTCAGCGCGTCCGACCAACTGCTGCCGACTGCTATAGCCCGCGCCGACGGAGATGCTGCCGGTGCGCTTTTCGGGCAGGTTGAAGGTGAGGCGGATCTCTCCGGGGGCGATGATCTCTTCACCGGGAATGACCTCTTCGAATAGATCCAGGTTCAGCAGGCGAATGCGATCTTTCTGCCACGTATCCCGATTGTAGAATCCACCGATCTTGGTCTCCAACTCGCGCAGGATGACCTTGCGTTGTGTCTTCTTGTTCTTAAGAAGGCGGATCTCCGCGACACGGACGACGGTGATGGGCACCGTCAGCACGCCTTTGTCGTCCATGCCTGCACCTTCGCCCAACGTAGCGACGAAGCCTTTGCTGTTGTAGAGGCGCATGATATCTTCGGCGTCGCGCTGGAACTGGATGTAGTTGTAGACGCCGCCCTTTTTCGCGTGCACCAGGTTCTGAACATCTTCGATCTTGACCGGGCCGGAACCCGTAATCGAGAAATCCTTGATCGGATCGTTCTCATCCACGCGAATCACGATCTTGCACTTGCCGGTGGGAGGGTTCTCGTCTTCGGCCTGTACGCGGACCCAGTCCTCCGGGTTGTCCAGGTTGTGCTGCGTTCCGAAGTAGCCGGTCTGGCTTAGGGCGGCTTTGATCTCTTGCAGGATCTGATCGGTGCAGGGATCGCCGACTTTATGGCGGCTGAGGACGATGATAGCGTCTTTCGAGAACGTTTTGTTGCCGGTGATGATGAATTCACCGATGGTCTGGGTCCCGATAGGAGCCTTCTGGGCTTGCGCTATGGCAGGGACGACCCTCACGAGGCCGATGCCGGTGAAGAGGAGGGAAATAAGCGGCAGGGATGGCGCGAAACACCGCCCTCTGGGTCTATGGATTTTCATGGAAAAAGCGATCCTCCAATGCGCGTGTCCGTATGCAGCGACAACGCAAGCATTTCCTAGTACGGACAGGGCAGATAGTGCGCGGCGCGAGGCATTGCGTATCGTGTGGCAAGGTGGCAAATACCTGTCTATAGTACCCTAAATCAGAAACAACTCTACATGCGGTAATAGGGTTCTAGTTTACGACGCAACATCCCGCGGGCGCGGGAGAGACGGGTCTTGACGTTTTCCAACGTCAGGCCGGTCACCTCCACGATTTCGTTATAGGACAGCTCTTGAAACTCGCGTAGCAGGATAACCTCTTTATAATCCGGTGGCAGGGATTCGATGGCCGCCAGGACGCGTTGCCGCAGCTCTTTTTGTTCCAGCTTCTGATGAGGGGATTGCGTGAGGTCGGCGATCTCCCGGGTCATGCTATCTTCGTCGTTAGCGTCCCGGGGTTGGTCCAGAGATTCGATCCGCAGGCTGCGTTGCCGTTCGCGCTGCCGAATTCGGTTGATGCAGAGGTTGCGTGCGATCTGATAGAGCCAGGTGAACACCTTTGAATCGCCACGAAAGTTATTGTAGTGGCGATGCGCGCTGATGAACGTCTCCTGCGTCAGATCGGTTGCTTCTTCGTAGTCGCCGATAAACCGATAGATGATGTTGAAAATCTTCTTCTCGTATTTGGCGTAAAGAGCATCAAAGTCAAGATTTCTGTCGGCATCTTCCGGCGGGAGTGCATTCATGACCCGGTCTCTGTCCTGGCTTGGCGCGGAGTGGCTGTGGTCATGCCGGTCGCTTGATGCGACAGCCTGCGGCACGGAGTTCGACTCGGTCTCCCGTTTCGACGCTCCCCCTGCAAGCAACCCCGGAAACATCCCCGCGGTCTCGGCCTGAATAGACGACATACCTGATCCCCCTGAGCGGTAATGCATTGCGCTCTTCCGGCACGGATGGGCGCCGTTGGAAGCGATGACTAGCGAATGCGTTCTGCTGCTAATAGGACGCACGCCGGGAGAAATTGTTACACCGTCGCCGCAGCGCGGCAATAAAAAGGACGGACTGCCGACTGCTGCCAACAGGATGGCGTCCTCCTGGTCTCTTTCACCTTAGAACCGCCAGACTCCTTCCACGAGAAAACGCGAGGTGTGTTGCTCGTCCACATCGTAAGACAACTGATAGCGCTCCTTGAAGCGAAAACTGAGTTTTAGATCGTATAGCTCCTGTCCGCCTTCCAGCGTGCGGAAATAACTGACATAAAGCGGTCCTAGCAGATGTCGGGTCAGAGTGAGCGTCAAACGCTGTACGGGATCGTAGTTGATGCTGAACTCTTCAAAGCCCGTTGCCGCCGCGATCCGGTCGAACGCACCCGGCAGATAGGAGCTTGTGAGGACGTTCGTGAGCGTGGAAGCAAATGCCTGGGTAGGATTCTGGCCGAACTGATTGATGTTGGAGACTCCTACCAGCGCTCCCGCGAGGCGCTGGGTCAGGTCCGCCTGACTCACGGCAAGGTCGTCTGGATCGGTCTCGAACATCAGTTTCAAGCCCTGACGCGTCGCAAAGCGGTCGCCGCCGCTGCCCGACAATGGCCCCGAGACGTTGACGGTCACTTTGTACCGTTTGCGTATGCCGCCCAGCGAGGTCGCCGTCAGGTTTGTCTGGGCCTTGAGGGAGTCTACATTCAGACTGAAGGTCGGTTGACCGGCATCGAACACAGGGTAGTTCAAACTGATTACTCCCGGCGGCAGGATCTTGAAGCGGGCCGTGGGCAGCGTCAGGACTCCTTCCGCGAGGGTAATACGACCGATGATGCTCAAACTATCGGCAGTCGTCGTTGGTGTGGCGAGGATGGGCTGTTTCCCCCCACCGGAAATCACCACAGGCTCGGCTTTCGGCAGGCTGCCCTTTATCGTGACAAACCCGCCTGTGCGTACGTTGAGCTGAGAGTTGACGAGACGCACGGTCTTATTGTCGAGCAAAATGGTGAGATTGAAACGCGGAGCGATGGGCAGCGCCACTCCCGAGCCTCCCAGACCTCCGAACTCGGTAGGCAGGCTGGCCAGGGTATCGTGTACGTTCACGGTGCCGCTCAGAGTCGGATCGAGAAGCGAACCGGTCACGTCGAGGTTGATGCGGGCGGTACCATGCGCCTTCGCCCCCTTCAGCCCCGGCAGCGCGGTCTCATTGAAAATCGCCTGATCGACCGCAATATGAAGCCCCTTTGGATCGAGAGCGCCGTTAACTCCTAGCGGCAGGCTGCCGGAGAGCAGGATGTTCGATCCAGTGCCCCCCTTTTTCACCGCGTTGCCCAGTGCGTCGTAGACCTGCGTGTGGCCGCTGAACTCCGTGACGTCGATCTTATCGTCGTGGAAGGTGAGCACGGCGCGTAGGCCCTCCAGACCGGTCGCGAACTTTCCAAACTGGAATTTAGGCGCGGCGACGGTTAGCCCGCCGCTTAACTGCGGCGCGGCGCGCGTGCCCTTCACCGCCGCGTTGAGGGTCAGCGTGCCCACGACCGTGGGAGGCAACAGATTCGGAGCGAACAGCGAGACGACCTGGAGGTTGTTGTCACTGGCGTCTTGCGGGGCGAAATTGGCGGTCAGGTCCAGTTTGGCGTCGTCCGGAATAAAAGGGGACTGCCATTGGAAGCCGCTGATGGCCCCTCCCGCATGCGCCGTGTATTTGCGAATCTCCTTGGTAGTGCGATCGCGTTTCTCCACCTGGATATCGGTGGCGCGAATATAACCGGGTTCGACGACGTTACCGTTCTCGATCGTCGCGCCGCGCACCTCAGCCCTCGAAATATCCACACGATCCAGGGTCTGGCCGCGATAACCGATATTGCGCAGGTTGAGCGAGATTTCCAGATTTGGCGAGGCTGTCTTGCCGGACGCCACGATGTCCAGGTAGTCCACGGTGCCGCTGAAATCGATCCGCTTATCGGGAGGCAGGAAACCTTTCAGGAGATCCGCATCCAGGTTGTAGGCGGTCAGGTCGGCATCTACATCGCCCTTGTAACCGACCGTAAAATGCCCGAGGGATAGGGTAGAGTCCGGGCTGTCGGGGTTCACCCCCGGACGAGGCTGGAGCGGTCTCAGCACAATACGAATTCCTGATCCCGTTGCGGTCTTTTTGGAAACGGTCGCCTGCCCGCTCAGCTCGGTAATCAAATAGTCGTTGAGCCGAATGTCCGCCGAATTGACTCTGACATCGGCGCGTGGATCTTCGAGGGTGCCGGTCACGCTCAAGGTTCCAGAGAGCGCTCCTTCCAACTTGTTCATGTATTCGGTTGCGACCCTGCCGAGCTCGGTCTGTCCGAACGAGCCTGGCAGCGTCGAGCCGGGGTCATTCTGAGGGGCAGGCAAGCTTCGGATCAGGTCGCGCACACGGGCGATCGAAATGGCGTCCAGGCGAATCGGATTATCGGTCTGAATCCCT
This sequence comes from Chthonomonadaceae bacterium, assembly GCA_043762265.1. GTDB lineage: Bacteria > Armatimonadota > Chthonomonadetes > Chthonomonadales > Chthonomonadaceae > JANXLO01. Next base: position 10,023 of record JAYUMV010000372.1, read on the forward strand.
TGCGAATCTGGATGATACGTGAGTCCCGGAACCGTCAGGACAGGTTTGTTGGTGGTCGCATCGGTCAGGATGAAGTTCTGGGCCAGGACGGTCTTGTCGATGTACCGGACGGCGCCGCGCACGTCTCCTGCCACATAACCGTTGTAGGCAAGCCCCTTCACCTCTACCTGACGGGCATCCGCCTCCGGCTCCGTGAGAGTGCCGCCGATATGCGCCTGCACACTTGCGATCCCTGCCACATTGTCAAGGGCGACCTCGGGCAAAATCTGTTTGAGGTCCTCCAGCACGATGTGGCTTCCAGAGACTTCCAGATCGAGTTTCCCGTCCTTTGTCACGGTCCCAGAAGCCGCGAGCGT
>JAYUMV010000373.1:0-2675 GCA_043762265.1 Chthonomonadaceae bacterium
CTGACGGTCGGCGGCAAAACGGTCGGGGCGCAGACGACCACGCATCGTGTACCGCCCGGTGAGAACGAGAAATTCGAGGTCACGCTCAAGATGCCGACGGTCACGACCCGGCAAGAGGGACAGTGGAGCCTGCGCCTGCGTGTCGGCGCAACAGAAGTCTATCAGGATGTCAAGAGCGTCTCGGTGCTGCCTACCGGGCCGTATGCGGGGCGACCGGCGGTACGAGGCGCACTGCCGGTCCAGAATCTGGCGGTCTTCGATCCAAGCGGTGTCGTCATGGCGTTCCTGAGAAATCGGTCGATTGCCTTCACCCCGCTCGCCTCCCTTGCAGAACTTCCAGAAGCCTCGAAGGTGCTGCTGATCGGTAAAGACGCGTTGACGAAGGCCGAAAGCGGCTCCTCCCGTCTCGCGGCCTATGCCGCTGCCGGACGCACGGTGATCGTTCTGGAACAACAGAACCCTCTGCGGTATCAGGGACTTCCCGGCGAAGCGGAGGCGGCCACGAACGAAGGGCGGACTGCCTTCGCGGAAGACCTGGGCCATCCGGTGCTGCAGGGACTTCAGCAGAAAGACTTCTTTACCTGGGGGACAGACGAAGTCGTCTATCGAAACGCCTATCTGAAACCGACGCGAGGGGGCAAGTCTCTGATCGAGTGCGACAATCTGCTTCAGAACAGCGCCCTGATCGAGATGCCTGCCGACAAAGGGCTGCTCCTCCTCAGCCAGTTGACACTGGAAGAGAAGCTGCCGACCAACGCCGTGGCACAGCAGCTCCTTACCAACTTGATCGCCTACGGAGCGGCCTACCATCTCACCTATCGGTCGGTCGTCTTTGCGGCGTCTGCGGCCTCACCACCGTCCGGTCTGCTGCAGAAGGCTCTCGATGGAGTGGGATTGACCTATACGAAAGTATCCGATCCGCTGCAGGCGATCTCGGGCGCGGGGGGCACAGTGGCGATCGTCGCTGCGACGCCTGCCAATCTCAAGATCCTGGCGGACAATCTGCCCAGAGTCCATGCCTTTACTCAGGGCGGCGGATGGATGGTCGTCAATGGCCTGACCCCCGAAGGGCTTGCGGACTACAACAAACTCGTTGGCTACGACCACATGATTCGCCCCTTCCGCCGGGAACGCGTCACATTTTCTGCGGTGCGCAACCCGCTGACAGCCGGCATCGCGACCGGCGACATCGTCATGTACTCGCCGAAACGAATCTTCGACTACCAGGAGGGCAACTATGTCGTGTCGGATGAGTTCGGGTATATCGTGGACTACGATGAGGTCGCGCCGTTCGCGCATTTCAACAACACCTTCTACGAGAATATCGTGAACGGTTTCGTCTCCGCCGATGGCTGGCCCCTCATCGTAGATACCGACGTTCCTGCCGGAGGTGGCCCTCTCGACATCGTTATGGACTTCCCGAAACCGCAGACGGTTACGGAAATGACCTTCATCGGCAATACGATGTACTACCCGACGACGAAGATCAACCTGCTTTTCGACGACAAAACGGAAAACGCCGTCTCTTTCGCAACCCGACCCGATAATGTGCCGCAGACCTTCGCGCTGCCGTCTCCCCATACGGGGAAACGGATCGACCTGCAGCTTGCGGAATGGAAAACGCTCCCCAACGTCCGGCCCGTCATCGGGCTGGACAACATCTACTTGAAGGCACAGCGCGATTCGGCATTCTATCGGAAGGTCAAGCCGATGCTTAATATCGGCGGGCTGATGGAGTATCCGCAGGGACAGGGTGGTATCGTGCTTTGCAACCTCCTCTTCAAAGAGACAGAAGAGGTACCCGAAAATGCCGTCAAGAAGCGCAACGTGCTCAGTGCCTTGCTGCGGAACCTGAAGGCCCCCTTTTCCAGCAAGAGCGTCATCGCGGGAGAGAACCTGCTCTATCGTCCTCTCGACCTCGCGAAACAGGCCAATCAGTACCGTGACGAGCGAGGCTGGTTCGGCGACAAAGCCTTCACCTTCAAGGATTTGCCGACCGGCAAGCATGTCTTTGCCGGGGTCCCTTACACCGTCTACGACTTTCCAACGTCACCGGTCCCGACCGTAGTGATGCTGGGCGGCAGCGGCGTCCCGAACAACCTGCCGCAGGAGGTATCCGGCATCCCCGTCAACCAGAAAGCCGATGCCCTCTTCTTCCTTCAGACCGCCCGCATCGACCAGAGACGGGGAACCGATGAGGTCAAGCAGAATCGCAGATACGAGATGGCACGCTACATCGTTCATTACGCCGACGGCCAGACAGCGACTATTCCACTCTATGCAGAAATCGATCTGGACGACTTTCGCCAGAAGGCCCCGGCGCTCCTGTCCGGCACACAGATCGCCTGGACCCACCCCTACGAAGGAACCGGGTTTTCCGCGGTTGCCTACTCGAAGCAGTGGAACAATCCGCGCCCGAATGTCGCCATTCAGAGCGTCGATCTCGTCTACGGTCCCGACCGGCGCGGCGTGCCTGTGCTGCTTGCAATCACCGCAGCGAGCGCACACTGAGCTTATCCGCAGAAGGAAGAGAACAGAGTGAAGATTTGTCGAGAGGGAATTCATTCCCTCTCGACATGTACGAGCCTTATCTGATACCCCTATTCCAATGTATTTCAGAGTATGTGCCGGGAGGAGAAAGAGTGAAAAGACAACATCGACTTTTCGGGCTGGAA
>JAYUMV010000374.1:0-8771 GCA_043762265.1 Chthonomonadaceae bacterium
CCGCGCAACGACAGAACTCCTCTCCGTGGAAACAGTTAACGGAGATCCCTCTGAGGTATGAGGGGGATACGATTCGTCTGGATCTGCTGGCTGGCCATAAAATCGGACTTTCTGAATTCTTGGGCGGAAATTTCCCGTTTCTTTGCGAATACTATGTTCTGCTGGAATCCAGATCAAAAGAGGCGTTCCTGAACAGATACGCCGAAGTGCTTGCCCTCACGGAGGAGCTGAAACCACATACAGGCGACGTGCTGGATGTTCGCAAGTTTGACAACAGGGGATATTCCTATGCGTTCTCGGACACTCCGCACGGCATGAGCGTGCCGGACGGAGAGCGGGCAGCGCTCTTCTTCTCCATCGCTGACGAGCTATTCTGCGGCTTCCACTGTCCGCTCACTATCGTCCAATGGTCTACCAACTGCTCAAACTATTTCGATGCGGGTCATGAGTGGTGGGGAAGCTTCTTTTGGACCGTAGAACCTGAAGGAGCAGACTATATCGTCAGTATCGTTGCATCATCGACAGACTAATGACTATCGAAGCCTTGTTCTAAAACGAAAAGAAGAAGTGGTGAGATGATCTATGCGTAAATCCTAGGCACTAATAGATTATGGCATGTGGCTCAATACTTGTATGAAGAAACGTAGTGCCGCCGTACACTGCGGGTCTACATATACGCGGCAGCCGGAAAAGGGATCAAACTTCCAGAAGATCTTGTTCGGCGAGTGGAAGGTCGTTACTGGGGCGGGCATATATCCAGCCCAGCAGATTTAAGTCGCGGATGGCCTGGGCGATTTCGGTCTCTTCGAGAGGTGGTTTGCGCCGTTCCTTCCACGCTTTGACCGCTTCCAGAATTGTACGCTCTGTTACGGGTTCTGTCGATTGGTGTGCTAATTCTTTTGCCGCGAAATGTACCGTGGAAGCGACCTCTGCCTGATGAGTACTCATTCTCATAAACAGGTCCGATACTTTGGAAATCAGTGTCTCCCATTCGCGCAGATCGCCCTGATAGGTTTTGGCTGCGGCTTGATAGGTTACTCCCGGTTGAACGGCAAACATTTCGCCAAAGGTTTCTTCCTTCAAAAGCCCATTGTTTTCCAGACGGGCAATCATCGGTTTCAGACCTTCCGCAAATGGCCCATAACTGCCTCGGCGATACTCTAAGCGAGTTGGTAAGCCCTCTTCTGTAGCAAAGTAAGCCATTTTTTGGAAGGTCGTTCTGCCGACAGGCCAGCGATACGGTTCGCGTACGACCCGTGCTAGAATCTCCGTCAGGGCGATCCATGCCGGAGGAATTCGCTCGACTTCGGCGGAACTCCGCGTTGCAGCGCTCAAATCCACCTCTTGCGCTAGAAAATCCATTGTCATCTGCTCTTGAGGAGTACCCAACGGCGCATAAAGTTCTACAGGGATGTCCAAGCGCCCCAAGTGTTGATACAAGATTGGCCCCACGACGCGCCATTGCAACTGCCCATTGCTACAGCCAAGCGCCGGACATGCAAGTGAGGTAAGACCCCATTCTCTATAATGTTCTTCCAGGTATTCCAGCCCGGCAATGATGTCGGAGAGTTTTGAAACGGCTCTCCAGTGATCTTTTGTTGGAAAGTTCAAGACCCAGGGTGTCAGCAGAGAACGATAGAGGTAGGGTTTCCCAAGAGTGACCTCGCCTGTCTTGCAGAGTTTCACATAGTTCTCGTACATTTCGGGAAAGCGGCGTTTGAATTCGAGCGCGATCCCTTTTCCCATAATGCCGACGCAGTTAACCGTGTTTACCAGGGTTTGCGAGTCAGATTCAAACAGATCGCCTATCTTAACGCGAATCATCGTGGTCCCTCGTAAAAGAAGAGATGCCCGTTTATAGTAACGGTCAGTTGAGGAGCGATCTCATTGACTATGGTGGCGGCGGCAGAACAGGAAGCATAAACCCCTTTAATATGTACGGGTGGAACCTTGTCCGGTATCAGCACCTCAGCACATTTGATGGCCTTGTGGCGGTCATAGGCTATAGTGTCATCGGGATGTCGCCAATCTTCCGCAAAAACCAGTTCACGATCAACATGAACCAGCCCGTCAGAAGCAGGGGCGAAGCGGCGAATGCGCTTTGCGGCGTTCATATCGGTAACAATGGCTCCCCGGATGTCCAATACAGCAGTATCTATCTGCAAAACGCACATTTCTAAATGCCGATCGCGTCGTTTAAACATCATGGGATTACGGGCACAAAAGTAGAGATTCGCGTATTCGTGTAGTTCGCGTCCGCCGGGAACCCGAACCCCCTCCCTAATGTCTTGTACCTCTGTCATAGCAATGGAAACAGCTTGAAGAATGCCTTTTCTCCGCCCAACCGCAGCCCGACGATGTGATTGAATACCATGTTTTAGCAAGTCTGGTAGATTGGCATGAGGCGTAATGAAGTGAAGTTCGGTAATCTCGTCCCGCCTCATACTGGGTTCTCCGCTCGCCTTCAAAAGTCTCACGAGGCATCATTGCGCTAAATGCGCTGGAATGCGACTCTTTGAGAAATGAGCGATATAGCACGGTGCTTTGCCTCATTGTCGTTACCTTCGACAAGGCAGAGTACGAATTCCTTCGGCGTGTTCACATTGATCGGCATTTTACTGCTTTGCAACACGTTCCAACCTTACCGCGCAGGCTACCGTTGATCGCGACATTTTACACTATACGGCCCGGGAGGACGTGAAACGTCTCCAGGGAGCTAAGAAGCCGACTGCGGAAGCGCAGAGACCTGGAACGTTCTAATGCGCCTCTACAAGAGTAGCCTCTACTGGAATGTGGCGGGGTCTAGATGGTTGATCTTCACCAGCATGCCGTCCGGCGACTCTATCTGAAGTTGAGCGCCGAACGCTTCGTCTGCTGCGCCTCGGGCGATCTTGACACCTGCTGCGCTCAACCGTTCTTGCAGGGTATCGAGAGGCTCGCTCGCCTCGAAGCTGAGTTCGACTTGCCCCTCGCTCTGCTCAGGATTGGCGGGATGCGCCAGCAGACCGATTTCCGCGCCCCCGAGAGAGAGCTGCGCCCAGTCGCCGTCACGACTGGCAGTCAGAAGTTCGCCTCCGAGCGCTTCATAAAACTTGATCGAGGCAGCCATGTCCTTAACGTGGATCATCGGCTGGAGTTTCAGGGCGGGTTTGTTCCGGCTCATCTTGCGTTCCTTTCAGGTAAGCGGTCAGGACTTTGGCGACGAGGTCCGACAGCGAGAGCTGTTCGTCGATAGCACGATGCTTGGTGGCGGCGATCAACTCCGGTGCGAGGTACACGTTGAACTGCTGCTTCGGGGTGCTTTTTGTTAGCATGTTAGTATGCTAGCATATTGTCCGTAGATTGTCAAGTGTTTCCGGTCTTCTTTGTGTGAAATCGCGAGGAAGCATGCAACACCACTCCGCGCACCGAAGCAGATATGTCGGACGCTGGTTTTGCTTCAGAATCAGTTGGGCCAGGAAATAATGGAGCCAACGCGCTATACTAAAGTCATGCCGCCCGATTCTGGTTTATAGTTTACAAGGAGCACCGCTTTGTCGCGTAAAAATAGGATTTTCAATGGTTGTCTCTGTCTTCTGTTTGCGCTGTTGCCGCGTTTTGCTGCGGCTCAGGCGAAGCCCGACTTCAAAACGTGGGGACTGGCGGAGATGAGGAAGATAGAGACGGACTATAGTCTGCCTGCGCGCTCCCTCTACGCCGACTCCCTCAAACCCGGTGAGAAGCGGGCGAGCGGCCCTGCGTTTATGTGGGGCTGCGGCGTGCAGTTGACCGCACTGACCGCCGCCGCCCGCATCGATAAGCCGACCTACCTGCCTCTCGTGCGCCGTTATCTCTCCGGTCTCGATGTCTACTGGTCGAAAGCCGCGCCTGTCCCCGGTTACGATGTGCTTCCTGGCCCCAAATCTCCGGATCGCTACTATGACGATAACGAATGGCTGGCGCTGGCGCTGGTCGAGGCGTATGAACTGACCAACGATGCCGCCGACCTTGATCGCGCCGAGAAGACGTTCCAGTTCGTGATGAGCGGAGAGGACAACCAGTTGGGCGGGGGGCTGTTCTGGCACGAACAGGAGAAGAAAAGCAAAAACACCTGCTCGAATGGCCCCGCCATCGTCGCAGCCCTGCGGCTCTACGGCGTGACGCACAAGGCCGATTACCTCGATACGGCCAAACGTCTCTACGCCTGGACGAACGATCATCTGCAAGACACGGATGGGCTGTACTGGGACAATATCAAACTCGACCGTCGGGTAGAGAAGACGAAATTTACCTACAATACCGCGCTGATGCTGCGCGCCGATGCTCTATTTTACAAGATCACCGGACAGAAGAAATATCTTGATGAGGCGGAGCGGGTCGCGAAAGCGGCGGAAGCGCACTGGTTTCAAAAGGAGACGGGCGCCATTGCCGACAGCGGAATGTTCGCGCACCATCTGTGCGAGGCCTTTTTTGCGCTGGCGAAGGAAGACAACAATCCGCACTGGCGTGACATCGTGACGCGGGCGCTCGTCTTTGTACAGGAGAAGGGCCGAGACGCCGAGGGGCATTACAACGACCATTGGGACCACACCGAACCGGAGAAGCGGGACAAGATCGGCCTGCTGGGGCAGGCGAGTGTGGCACGCGCCTTCCTCTTTGCCGCTGAACAACCCTCGCCTTAAGCGTATCCGCCTGGGCGCATCCTGAGCGGCCTCACGTCCGAGTGGTTCCAGTGGGTCCGTCTTACAACTCGGAGGCGGTTCCCTGCCTTCCTTAATCCTATCTGTTATAATGAAGCATGTCGGAACCGGAGGTAAATAGAGAATGAACGAACCGCAAGTGATCAAAGGAACCCGTGAAGAGGTAGGAGAGCACTTAAAACTCTTTTCCAAAGAGCAGCGCTTTCGCCTCAAGCCTGACCGCGCGATAATTCCTTAAAGACGGCTTGATCGGTGAAAACCACGTGAGCGTCACTGTTAGGACACGCGCTACAATTACTGCTTCATGATTGCCTCGGTCTTGATCTCAGAAGAGACGAAAAAGTGGAGCGTTAATTGTTGTGCGTCTCCTAAACGACCGTATTTCCTGTACAGAAAACATACCCTGTTTCGCGAAAATGGAAGTAGGCTCCCCCTCAGGCTTCGGACTGTTCCACGTCATGAAGTATCTCGGTTGCAACATAGATTCGGTTGCGCTGGCGGCCGGTGGTCTCTTGCAAGATGGCGGCGTTGACCAGACGATCTACCGTCATTTGGGCCGAGCGAGGCGTTATTTTCAGTTTTTGGACTACGCTTTGCACTGAGGTTACCGGAGCCTCGAACAGTTCATCCACCAGTTTCAAGGCCAGCCCTGAAGTACTGGACTCCTGCAGACGCCGGCGATACGTGCGCCACAATCGAAGCAGATGGTCCGATCGGCGTACCGCGTCCTGGGACTGTTCGATAACGCCCTGTAGGAAAAACCGTATCCAGGCTTCCCAGGCTCCGTGTTGGCTGACAGCCAGCAGTCCATCCCTGTACTGTTGGCGATTCTTCTCGAAGAAAGCACTCAGGTAGAGCAGCGGACGTGGCAACAATCCCTCTTTGCAAAGCAGCAAAGGGATGAGCAGACGGCCAATCCTGCCATTGCCATCGTCGAAGGGATGAATAGCTTCAAACTGATAGTGGATCAGAGCGATCCGCACGAGTGCAGGCAGATCTGATTCGGTGTGCAAAAACGTCTCGAAATCCCCAAGAGCATCTCTCATTTGCAAAGGGGGAGGCGGCACATAACGTGCCTCGTGGAGCGGCCTGCCGGGCGCGGCAATCCAGTTCTGCTCTTTGCGGAACTGTCCAGGCGATTTGGACGCACCTCGCACTCCCTGCAAAAGTCGGTGATGAATATCGCGCAGCAGGGAGAGTGTCACCGGGCGATACTCTAAACTCTTGAGGCCATACTCCAGCGCCATCACATAGTTCACGACCTCTTCTACATCGGGGGTAGGGGGCGTACCGGCCCCGGAGGCTTCAAAGTAAAATAGTTCGGACAGAGACGTTTGCGTTCCCTCGATCTGACTCGACAGCAGAGCCTCGCGCCGCAGAAAGGGTCGTGTCAGCAGATGCGGGTTGGGAAGGTTGCGGGCAGTACCGACCAATTCGCTTAGAGCGCGGTCAGCCTCCGTTATGCGATTGACGAAGGACCAGGAGAGTGGTATGATGGGAGGCAAGGAGTTGGAACGAAGGCAAGTTGGCCCATAGGCGACAGGATAAGCTCGCCTGGAGCCTGATCGGTGAACTCTTCACGCTGCACGTTATTATACTCCGCTTCTCTTAGTCCGTCAGTTATTATACATTATGGAATAAAAGTATATTAACAGGGCGCGCGACCTGCGGAGGAAGCCCGAGCTAACGTGGTTCAGCATCCGGCCTGATGGCTCGCAGAAGTTCTTCGGGAGCGGTCATACTCTGGTCTTGTGCGGGCCGCAGAAGCGTTGCGCCGGAATCGTCCCTCGGGCTGGAAGCTCGCAGGAGCGTGCCGCTCGTCTCCTGGGCCACTATCCTCTTCCGAAGTATGGAGAGGCACTCTCTCGCGGCAGCCTGAACGCGCTTTCCGTTCGCCGATGTCACCAAAGCTCCCGCCAGGGTTTGTACCGCGGGCAGCGCTCCGGCGTCCCCGAACTTCCCAAGCATGTCTAATAGAGCCACCATAAAACCCGGCGCTATCGGCGCATTCTCTATCTTGAGCCGCCGATACAGACAGTGCCTCTGGGTTTCGGTGAGCAGACGTGCCTCCTCCGCAGTAAGGCGGGGTAAAAGACGGGCGAGGGCGGTCTCTGCCTTTTCACGAATGTGTATATCGGGGATGTCCAGCGCCTCCGCCAGTGCCCCGACGGCACGCACATCATCGATGTTCGCGATATTTGTGGCGGATCGGCCCCACCGCCACCGCAGAACGATATCCGCCATCAGAGCGGAAGCATATAGCAGCACGTACCAGAACATGAAATCCGGGGGGAGAAACTTACCCCAACCGCACAGATGCAGAACCCCATACACGATGTATGAGGACACGCCGCCATAGTAAAATCCGGCGGAGATTTTTCTCCACCGCCTCTGTCTTTGGGCCTGACCGATCAGCTTGTCGAGAAGGGGCGAGCGCTCCGCAGCCTCTGCGCCCTGTGGAGAGAGGACATCGCTTTCGCCCACCTGCGCAGGCTGTAAAGTTAGATCGGCCTTCTGCGCTTCCCTCTCCCCGACCCCAACAGGCGACGACAGAGAACCGACGCTCTCGGCAGAGCCGATGCGAGTCTGGCCGAGGCCGGTCTGCTGCCCCTCTTCAGGGGACAGTTGATGGTTTAGCATAGGAAGAATCCACAAATTTCCTGCAAGGTTCGCCGGCTCCGCCAGCCAGAACTCGACTTCGTACAGGACGTGTGTGCAACGAAGCGGGCTATTTCGGTTTCTGTTTGCGGTGGACGGCGCGGTCGCTCATAATGATCGTGAGAATAAGCCAGAACCCGCCCCCGGTCGCGCCCAGAAAACAGAGCATCGCCAGGCCCGGATAGCCGAAGATCTCGAAGTGACTGGGAACGCGCATCAGCATCGAAGCTCCCAGGATAAGCGCCGCCAGCACGAGACCGGTCGTGATCCGATTGGCGACCTTCTGGAAACCTTCGATCAGGGTCGCCTCGTCGAAGGCATCCACTTTCACCCTGACCTGGTTCTTGGCCACCATATCCAGAATGTGATTGACGCGCCCCGGCATTTCGCGCGCGAACTCCTGCGCTTCCATCGCGGTCGTGACCAGATTGCCCAGCGAGAGGCTCTTCATCAGCCGCTGCTGCATGATCTCTCCGGCGTGGCGGCGTATCGAGGCATTCGGATCGAACTCCGGGTCGAGCGCAGAGCCGATGTCATCCAGATTGAGCAAGGTTTTGCTCAGCATCGTCAATTCGGAAGGCATACGGATCGCGCTCTCGCTGGCGATATGCGCGAAATCGAGCATCACGCGCCCGACATTGATGTCCTTGACCTGAGCGTCCTGCTGCGAGGTCACCAGTTCCGTGACCCGGCGGCGGAACGACATCTCGTCGAAATCTTCCAGTGTCTCTCCGATCTTGACGGCGATGTCGGCGGCTTCATTGCCCCGACCGTCGCTGATCGCGATCAGCAGCTTCAGCAACTGCTCCTGCATCGGCGCGGAGACATGGCCGACCATACCGAGATCGAGCAGCGCGACGCGACCGTCGTCGGTAACGAAGACGTTGCCGGGATGGGGATCGGCGTGGAAGATGCCGTCCACAAGGATCTGTTTTAGATAGGCGCGGAAAAGCTCTTCGGCGAGCGCTGCGCCGTCCATCTCCATCTTGCGCAGAGGGCCGATCGCCGTAATCTTTTTACCCTGAATATAGTCCATCGTAAGCACTTTGGAGGTGCTGTAAGCCATGACGGGCTGGGGCACGACGATCCGCTGAAAATCCTGGAGATTTTCGCCGACCCGCGCCAGATTGCGCGCTTCCTGCGTATAGTCCAGTTCCCGGATCAGGGTCTTGTGAAACTCATCCATGATACCCACAAACTGGTAGCGGCGGCCGGCCTCCGTATGCTCATCGGCAAATCGGGCGATATCGCTCAGGACCTCGATGTCTTCGGCGATCTCCGCGCGAATGCCCGGCCTCTGAATCTTGACCGCGACCGGACGTCCATTGTGGAGGACGGCCCGGTGAACCTGCCCGAGCGAGGCGGTCGCCACAGGCTTCTCCTCGAACTCCTGGAAGGCTTTGGACAGCCGACATCCCAGCTCCTGTTCCACGG
>JAYUMV010000375.1:0-2744 GCA_043762265.1 Chthonomonadaceae bacterium
GTTACTTTCGGCGTATGAGCGGTGTCCGAGTCGTTTCGGTTACCGAGTTCCGCGCCTGGAAGTTCTGCCGCCAGCGGTGTACATCAATCCACCGGCCAAGTCGCCGCTGGAGGCAGCGGCATAAATCTAAACATTGCGAGGGAGTGGATTCTACACTAAATCGCAATCACTTTTTTCTCTCAGGGGCTTGACACATTCCGAAATGCCATGCCGATAGAATTCAATTTGTAATCGATTTTATTATCTTTAGGACTTACGCGGTTGCAGATCAAAATGAGGGCGATGCTAACTCCCTCTGCTGAGATCAAGGCGCGTAAGTCCTAATCTTAAATTCAGGTTTGCAAACGGGGAAAAGTGTAGGAAAGAGGATCATTTATTGAAGGCAGTGGCTGCGTTGCGGGTGGCACAATCCGTATATCGGCTCCAAACGCAATTAAGCGACGGGAGAGATTTCTCTCCCGTCGCTTGTTGAAGACGGCTGACCCGATGGGTGCAGGAAACTGAGGAAGCGCTGGCCCCTGGGGGTGGCCCGTCCTGCTCAGGGAATTAGCGGTTGGTGACCGCCAGAGGCATCTCTTCTACAGAGGAGACATAGCCCAGTTCCGCCAGGATGTCTTCCGGATCCGTCTCCAGAAGCTCCGCTACGGCGCGGATAAAGTCCAATGACGGGCCTTCCGTCGTCGGCTCCGCACTCCTCCACTCCATTTGATTCATTTCCATGGTATTCGACCTCATCTGTCTCTACGCGACAGCGCGTCCTCGCACCGTCGGATATTATTCGTGCGAGACACTCTCGCCTGTAAGAATTCTAACACACGCGGGGCAGAACGTCAATAGGATCGGCGTCGATTCGACGCCGATTTTCCAAAAAGATTCCTGTAGGCACGCCAGTACCTGTGTGCCCCGGATCAGGCAGCAGCAGCTGCGGCGTCTTTCTCGTACTGCAGCACACTGACGCGTGCGGCAAGGGCCTGCGCGATGTTGTGGAACGACTTTGCCGCTTCGGATTCAGGGTGCGTGATCAGCACCGGCGTTCCGCTGTCACCGCCCTCCCGAACATGCGAATCGAGCGGAATACGGCCGAGGAAAGGCACTTTGTAGCGCTCTGCCGCCGTCTCGCCGCCGCCGCTGCCGAAGATCTCGCCGCTCATATTCTCCACGATGCCCAGCAGGGGGATCGTGCGTCCACCCTGTTCCAGCATGCGGAACATCAGGACGCTCTTGTTGGCGATCTCCACGGCGACCTGCTGCGGGGTCATGACGATCACGACGCCGGAGAGCGGCACCTGCTGCGCGAGGGTCAGGGGGGCGTCGCCGGTGCCGGGCGGCAAATCGACGATCAGGTAGTCCTGCTCGCCCCAGAAGACATCGCCCAGCAACTGTTTCACTGCGCCGGAGACCATCGGCCCGCGCCACACGACCGCCTTGTCGGGGTCGAGCAGGGAGCCGAGCGACATCGCCAGCACCCCATGCGCGGTCATCGGCACGATTTTGGGGCCGGTCGGCGTGTCTGTCATGAGCGGGCGCTTGGTCAGGCCCAGCATGATCGGCAGGGAGGGGCCGTAGATGTCGGCATCCAGCAGGCCGACCTTCGCGCCGGTCTGCGCCAGCGCCACCGCGAGGTTGACGGAGACCGTGCTCTTGCCGACGCCCCCCTTGCCACTCGCGACCGCGATGACATGCCGCACACCCGGAATCAACTCCTGGGCCTCCAGCGCCCGTCCGCGCACCTGCGCCGTCATCTCGACATTGACCCGCTCGACGCCGGGAATGGCCGCCACTGCGCGCTCCGCCTGCATTTTCAACAGGTCTTTGACCGGGCAGGCAGGTGTCGTCAACTCCACTTTGAAGGCGATGCTGCCTTCACAGATGCGAATGTCTTTCACAAACCCAAGTGTCACGATGTCCCGATGCAGATCGGGATCCTGTACCGCACGCAATGCCTGTAAAATCTGCTCTTCCGTTACCACTGCCATACTCTTGTCTCTCACTCTCTTCCAACAGGAACTCTATCCTATTGTACCGGAAAACGGGACAGAACAGGAAAGGAGGAAGAAAATGCCAATACAGAACAGGAATACAGGAAGGAAGGAAGCCAGGAAATGCTTCGCGCGGAAGCGAAGCATTTGGGATCTCTTCCTTAGCGAAGCGAAGCATTTGGGGTGCGCGAAGCGCTTCCTAATCTATTCAAAAGAGAGAACGACTCCTTTGTCTTATAGTTCCCAGTTGCGGAGGTGGTCGAGGAGGGTGTAGTCGGTGAGGTCGAGTTGGACGGGTGTGACGGAGATTCGATTTTCCAGGATGGCATGGACATCGGAGCGGGGATCGGGGGTGTTCTCGCGGATGCTGCCTCCCTGCCAGTAGTAGGGACGACCGTTCGGATCGAGACGTTTTTCGATGCGGTCCACGTATTCGCGGCGTCCCTGGTGCGTGATGTTGACGCCGAGGATTTCGGATGCGGAAATGGGGGGCACATTGACGTTGAGGAAGGTGTGGATCGGGAGCGGATCGGCGAGGAGGCGTTGGACGAGCTGCGCTATGAAGGCGGCGGCGGGCTGGAAGTCGATGCTGTCGCCGGGAACGCCGTGCGCAGTGACGGAGGCGGCGATGGCAGGCAAGCCCAGCACCGCGCCCTCGAATGCGGCGGCGACGGTGCCGCTGTATGTCAGGTCCCAGCCGAGGTTCGCGCCGTTGTTGATCCCAGAGACCACAAGATCGCACTTGCTTTCCATGACGATGTCATA
>JAYUMV010000376.1:0-6975 GCA_043762265.1 Chthonomonadaceae bacterium
CGACGGCTTTGTTGGCGCAGCCCCTGACCTTGGGGCGCTGGAATTCGGCTCCCTTCCGCCCCATTACGGACCACGCAGCGAAAAGTGACTTAGAACTGAAATTGGATAAGTAGGCTGCTACGCGCACATTTCCAGGCTGCTTGAGTCCGAAGTGGGATGGGAAGAAAGATCGCTGTCATCGACGTTCGCAAGCACGTCGAACAGCTCCTCCAGCGACTGCGTACGTTTGATGCGATCGAAGGCTGTAAAGTCTCCGAAGTTGCTCGCAAGCCGCAGCCACTGTTTCAGGCGCAGGAGGGTTCCCCGACCGGCATCATCGACATAAAACTCGGTCCAATGTACCAGGCGTTGGAGGTGGGGGATCCAGTCGCACAGGGTCTTGATGGGGGGCAGCGAACGGCCAGTGCCGATGCCGAGTTCCGCGGCAACCTGCGATCCCAGGAGGGGATTGGCCAGTATACTCCGGCCCAGCATGAAATGCCGACATCCGGTCTCCGCCTGACATTGCCGAAAGTCGGCCAGCGTCCAGATGTCTCCGTTCGCGACGACCGGCAGTCCGAGCCGCTCCCGTACCACTCCGATGGGCTTCCAGTAGACCGGCGGCTTGTAACCCTGTGCGCGCGTGCGGGCGTGGATCGTCAGCCAATCGGCTCCGCCCTCTGCGGCCATCTCGGCATTGGCATGAATATCATCGATCGAGTCCCAACCCAGGCGCAGCTTTGCAGAGACAGAGATTTCCCTGGGAACCGCAGCGCGCACGGCGGCAACGATCTCTCGGATGCGCGCGGGATGCTTGAGCAGCGACGCGCCGCCGTCGTGCCGGTTGACGGTCGGGGCCGGGCAGCCGAAGTTGATGTCGATCGCAGTGGCGCCAGCCTCGCAGGCCACGACCGCTGCCGCCCCCATGCGTCCCGCATCGCCGCCTAGAATTTGCACTTGCACCGGCATTCCCGTCGGAGTGCGCGCTCCCTGAGAGAGTTCCGGGATATGCCGGAGAAAGACCCGGCGTGGCGGTACTTCGATGCTGACACGCAAGAATTCGGAGACGGCAAACGACAGCGCGCCGGTCTCGCCCTGGAGGGCTCGCATCGGTGCATCGGTTATTCCATCCATCGGCGCCAGGATCAGCGCGGGAACGTTTCGCTCCAGCATAGCATCCCTCTCTTTCCCTTCAGCAAGCGGTTATACTTGTTACTATTATAGCAAGCGGGAAACGCTGTTGTCCAGAAAGTCGCCTACAAGGATGAGATATCCTCTGTCTGTAAGCCGTCAGAAACGAGGGAACATTCTACCGTATCCCTTCGTTTTTTATGCATCATAGCCTTATCATGGCCAGGAAAGATAGCTGCAGAAGATGGATCCTGAACCGTTGAACCCCCGTAATCGCGATGGAATTTTCGCCGGATCCGGCGAAATGGCCGCCCTAATGCGCACCGTAGACTGGGCGCAGACTGCACTTGGACCTGTGGAAGCTTGGCCGCAGAGTCTGCGCACCGTCGTGCGGATTATGCTTACCTCCCGCTACGCGATGTGGATGGGGTGGGGGGACCAACTCTCGTTCTTTTATAACGATGCCTATCGGCCTACCCTGGGTGTCAAGCATCCGTGGGCGCTCGGTCAGCCTGCTCAAAGTGTTTGGGCGGAGATCTGGGCCGTCATAGGACCACGGATTGAAACGGTGATGCAGACCGGTGAAGCGACCTGGGACGAAGCTCTCCGGCTGTTTCTCGAACGCAGCGGCTACCCGGAAGAGACTTACCACACGTTTTCCTATAGTCCGCTTACCAATGACGTCGACATGACGGATGGGATGTTGTGCGTGGTTACGGAAGTGACCGAGCGCGTTCTTGGGGAGAGACGACTTACGCTGTTGCGCGAGGTTGCCGCCTCGCTTGCCACCACGCAGACGCGCAGAGAGGTCTTTGCTGCATTGCAAGGGGATCTCAACACAGAAGCCCACGACGTGCCGTTTACGCTGACCTATCTCTTCAATAAGGAGGACGGCAACGCGTACCTTGCCTGCACTACCGGTATTTCGGAAGACCATGCCGCTGCCCCTTACCTTCTGGATGCACAAGACCCGACCCTCATCTGGCCGCTGCAACCGTTTCTCGCGGCTTCGGAACCCCTGGTAGTCGAGAATCTCACGACATTATTTCCCGATTTGCCGACCGGACCCTGGGACCGCCCGCCCGAGCAGGCGCTTGTCGTCGGGTTGCCGCACCAGGGCCAGGAGGCATTGGCGGGCTTTCTCATTGTCGGTCTGAACCCTTACCGGCGCTTGGATGCGGAGTACGTCGGCTTTGTCACGCTCCTCGCAGGACAACTCGCGTCGTCGCTCGCCAACGCCCGCGCGTACGAGGATGAGCGGAAACGGGCAGAGGCGCTCGCGGAGCTGGACCGGGCGAAGACAACGTTCTTTAGCAACGTCAGTCATGAGTTTCGCACGCCGTTGACCCTGATGTTAGGGCCAATGGAGGATGCGCTGAACAGTGAGACCGGCGCGCTCGATGGCAAGAATCTGAAGGTGGTACACCGCAATGGACTGCGCCTCCTCAAACTCGTCAATGCCCTGCTCGACTTCTCGCGCCTGGAAGCAGGCCGCGTGCGGGCTCAGTACGAATTGACAGACGTCGGATCCTTCACGGCGGAGCTTGCCAGTGTCTTCCGTTCGGCGGTCGAGAAAGCAGGCATGCGTCTGATCGTCCGCTGCCCTGAACTGTCCCTGCCTGTCTATATCGATCGCGATATGTGGGAAAAGATCGTCTTAAACCTGCTTTCCAATGCGTTCAAATTTACGGCGGAGGGAGAGATCGAAGTCTCGCTGGCGGCGGAAGGGGAGACCGTGGTACTTGTGGTGCGAGACACGGGAACCGGGATTTCGGAAGATCAGTTGCCGCAGATCTTCGAGCGTTTCCATCGCGTGGAAGGCGCGCGCTCCCGCACTCATGAAGGCACCGGCATTGGCCTTGCGCTGGTGAAGGAGCTTGTCAACCTGCATGGGGGCGAGATCACGGTGCGTAGCCGATTGGGTGAAGGGACGCAGTTTACGATCAAACTCCCCTCGGGGATAGCGCATCTTCCGGCTGAGTCTATTATAAGATCCAGGACGCCCACTTCCCATCCTGCGTCTGCCAATCTCTTTATCGAAGAGGCGCTCCGGTGGATCCCTGAATTGGCGCCCACGACTTCGCCCGAGGAAGTCGGCCAAAAGACTGAGGGAGGTTTGACCTCAGTTCGATCGCGGCGTCACGAAGACTGGATTTCGAGGGAATGGAAACGCGATTCTTCCGGCGAAGCCCTGCCGGTAGTTGTGCTCGCAGATGATAACGCCGATATGCGCGAGTATGTGCAGCGGCTTCTCAGCCCCGAATACAACGTGATTGCCGTTGCGGATGGAGACGCACTTCTCGCGGCGATCCATCAAGTAAAGCCGGATTTGATTTTGAGTGATGTGATGATGCCAGGGCGAGACGGGTTCAGTATGCTGAAAATTCTGCGCGATGATCCTAATACACGCTCTATTCCTGTCATTCTCCTGTCCGCACGGGCGGGAACGGAAGCCCGCATCGAGGGCCTGTCTGCTGGCGCGGACGATTATATCACGAAGCCCTTTAGCGCCAAAGAGTTGCTCGCCCGTGTGTCGGCCTTGTTGGAGCTTTCGAAAGTGCGCAAGATGGCAGAGCAAAGCGTACAGGAGAGCATGGAACGGCTGGGCGCGGCGCTGGCAGCGGCTGACACCGGCACCTTTCGCTGGGACTTTCATTCGAATGAACTTCAATGGGATGAGAACCTGGATCGGCTGTTTGGGCTTCCCCCCGGCAAGACCGTGCGTTCGCTCGCCTCCTTTCTCGCTCAAGTCCATCCGGAGGATCAGGCCGAAGTCATCGCCCGGTGCGAACGCTGTCGAGACTCAGGCGCAGACTTCGAGATGGAGATGCGAGTACTGACTCCAGACGGATCAGAACGCTGGATCTTCGATAAAGGCAAGACATTTTCGGATGACAAGGGCCGTCCGCTCTATATGACAGGGGCCTGCCTCGATATCACCGCTCGCAAGCGCGCAGATGCAACGCTTCAGGAGCGTACTCGTCTGGCCGAACTCGGAGTAGAGATCGGGAACGCGATTACCGCGAAAGAGACATTGTCCGGCATCCTTCAGCGCTGTGCCGAGATCTTGGTGAGCCATCTTGAGGGAGCGTTGGGGCGGATCTGGACCTACAACGAAATGACGCATACATTGGAACTCCAGGCCAGCGTGGGACTCTATACGCATTTGGATGGTCCCCATAGTCGGGTGCCGATCGGGCGATTTAAGATCGGCCTTATCGCGGAGGAGCGCAAACCGCACCTCACAAACGCCGTCATCGGAGATCCGCGGGTAGGCGATCAGGAGTGGGCAAAACGGGAAGGCATGGTCGCTTTCGCGGGCTACCCTTTGATCGTGGAAGAGAAGTTGGTGGGAGTGGTGGCTCTCTTTGCAAAACATACCCTGACTCCCACCACACTGGACGCGATGGCGGCTGTTTCGAATCAGATCGCGCTGGGCATTGAGCGCAAGCGGGCTGAAACAGAGGTGCAGTCCCTGAATGTTCGCCTGCAACGCGCGATGACGGAGACGCATCACCGGGTCAAGAATAACTTGCAGCTGATCTCGGCCCTGATCGATATGCAACGGGGAGACCATCCCGAGACAGTGCCGGTATCGGAGTTCGTTCGCCTGAGCGCCAACGTGCGGGCGCTCGGCGTGATACACGACATCTTGACCGACGAAGCGAAAGCGGGCAGCGAACAGGAGACTCTCTCTGCCAAGGCCGTTCTCGACAAACTTCTCGGCATCCTACAACAGACCGCAGGCGCGCACCGGCTACAGTTCGTTGTCGAGGAGGTGCGTCTCCTCGGTAGGCAGGCGACTTCCCTTTCGCTCGTTACGAATGAACTGGTCTCCAATGCGCAAAAGCATGGGAAGAACGAGACATTCGTTACCTTCCGACTGGCGGAGGGCTTCGCTGTGCTCCAGGTCGAGGACGATGGCCCCGGATTTCCCGAAGGCTTTGATCCCATCCTCTCCTCGAATACAGGCTTGGAACTGGTGGAGAACATGGTACAGTGGGATCTGCGCGGAAAAGCAGTATACGATTCACGTCCGGAAGGGGGCGGGCGCGTGCAAGTGATCTTCCCCGTCGCCTGCCCCTAAGGCGCTTGAAGGGGCATCAGCGCTACGGGAGCGAAGCAAGCACGAGGTCGCGCTCGATGGCCAGGCCCTTCCATTCGTCTCGACCCGAGGAGTCGTAGATGAGGGTATAGGGGCCGGAAAAGCCGCTCTCAAGTGCCAGGTCAAGACACTTCCCGTAATCCTCCGCATCCGGCACATATTCGGACACAAAGGCGCATTTTGCATGGCAGCTCTCGGCATACGAGAAAACCTTTGCCAGATCAGCGTATTTCGTTGGGCCTTCCCAGTTGCCGAAGTCCAGGTTGAAGCCCACTTGACCGCCCAGACCGTCCAGCAAGTTGCAGACCGCTTCGGGGGTGGCGAGCAGGTCGAACCAGTTCTCGGTAGTGACGCGGACGCCGTGATCCCGGCCATGTTCGGCGAGGGCCTTCAAGGCAGTCGAACTGCGCTGAAGCGTCTCCGGCGAGTAAGGCGCATGGCCCGCAATGAGGCGGGCGCGTTCGGCTCCCAATATTCCGGCGGTTGTGATCCACTCTGCCATCCATTGCCGATCACGGTCTCCATTTGTTGGGCTGGTCAGATCGCCCGCCTCGACCAGCACCGAGAGCAACGTGACTCCTGCCTCCGCCATGGCCGCCTTCAGTTCGCTCAGATAAGCGGGGTCCCGGCTTGGCAGATGCGGGTGCGAGATCTCCAGCGTGTGGTAACCGTGCTCTGCCAGGCGCGCAGGGAGCTCCAGCAGGGTTATCTCTCCGGCAGGACGCTGGCATGGGCGGGTGCCGTCGTCGCCGGGTTGGTCGCGGTACATCGCGCCGAGCGTGCGATGGAGGCTATACGAGGAGACAGAAAAGCGTTTCTGGTGTGCAGAGGACATTGTCAGGGATCTTCCTTTAGGCAGTTGCGGGTCGCAATTTCTACTCTCTGTTTTTATTCTTTGTTGGCCCTGTGCGCCTGTTTATAGAGGGTGTGGAGCTGGGAGGGAGTCACCGCAACGAACTCCGGCCCTAGGAGCTCTTGAATCCGTTTCAAGTCGGAGAGCTTGGAGCCCCAGTTCCAGATGAAGACATTGGTAAACGCCGGACGCATCGAACCGATCCTCGACTTGATCTGCGCCACGAGCTTCTCGTTGCCACCATCTGCACCGGTGATCGCACGGAAGACCGTCTGGTCGCCCGGCAGATCGTAGGTCATCTGCCGGTACGATTTATCGCCGGGATTGCCGTAGTCGGGGGTCAAAAAGCGCACGGCTGGCATGAGGCGAGCCGCCTGCGCGATGTCGGGGGCATCGACGTTCATGAGGCGGATCGTATGCATGTCCAGGCGCTGCATATACTGCTCGGTCCAGCGATAGAACTCCGCGAAGGCGCCTTCTCGGTCCTTCAGAGAGGTCGCCCAGTCGGGGCCGTAGATATATCCTACTCCGGAGACATCGCACAGAAACTCGTCGTTGGGGGTCGCGTGATCGTAGTACCAGCGCGCCCACACCGGAGCGTTGTCGAGAAGCGTTGGCCCCATGCCCCACCCGATGGGGATCGTGCCGTGCAGCGGGTCTTCGAAATAGGTGCGGAAGTAGTCCCGCCAGGTGCAGAGGTTGTCGCCGTCCGACATGGTGAAGCAGAAGTAGACCTTGCTACGGTCCAGCGTCGGCGCCGGCGCCTGCGGTTTCTGGTGAAGGGTAGGGGCGGGCACCCCACTGAAGACCGAGAAGTTCGCCACGTAATCGCTCACGACGGTCACCTTGCCGAAGCGACTTCCGAGAGAGACGCCCGGGCTTTCGTTGATCCCGATATCTTCGCCAT
>JAYUMV010000377.1:0-12671 GCA_043762265.1 Chthonomonadaceae bacterium
TACCGCCCGAACGACGAAAAAGGCATCCACCTCGAAGCGATTCTCTCCCTGGGAGATCGCCGGGTCTCGGAGGGTATCGAACTGGCGTGGAAACGCGGACAGGTCTTCGATGCGTGGGACGAGTACTTGAACTTCAATCGCTGGATGGAGGCGTTCGCAGATACTGGTATCGATGTCCGCTACTTCGCCAACCGCCACAAAGCGTACGACGAGCCGCTGCCCTGGGACCATATCGATTGTGGCGTCACCAAAGGCTACCTGCGCGCCGAAGATGTCCGTGCCCGCAAAGTCCAGATGACCCACGACTGCCATACCGACCCCTGCACCTTCTGCATGGCATGCGATAGAGCCTATACCGAAAGCGCGAAGGGCCGCAAAAATCCGGATGCTCTGCTCCAACTGACCGCCGTTTAGCTCGCTTACCTAACCCCCGTCCCCTTCCCCTTTCGGGAAACGGACGGGGGTTAAGCGTCATAAAGCGCCTTCACCGCACCCAAATAAAAACGTTCCCTTTGCCAGACACGCCGGGCTAAATCCCTCCGCTAGAGGTTGCTCCGCAACCCAAGGCCCACTAAAGTGGGCACATTCTTCGCGAGAGGGTAACAGTAAGGCTCTGGTTTTCACGCGACTGCGTCCTCCATCCATGCCAAGCAACCGCAGTTGCGTACCCCTCGTGCTTTCGAAAAGCCAGCGTGCCCGCTTCAGCGGGCCTTGGGCCAGAGGCCTCTAGCGGAGGGCTTTAGCCCGGCGTACCTCTAATGATCCCTTATCTTCAAGGTAATGGAAGCGAGCAACAGAGACGCCCCGCAGAACGAAAAGTTCTGCGGGGCGTCTTTTTCATTTCGCAGCGATCAGGCGACGGCTGCGGGCTCGTCGTCCAGTGCGGAAAGGCCCTCGTCCGGCAGAGTGGGCCGGAAGAGGATCTCGTTGTTCTCCAGGGAGGCGTAGATCACGTCGCCGGATCGGAAGGTGCCGCGAAGCACCTCTTCGGCCAACGGATCCTCGATCATACGCTGGATCGCGCGGCGCAGCGGCCGTGCGCCCATCGTCGGATCAAAGCCCTCTTTCGCCAAGAGTTCCTTGACTTCGGGCGAGACCTTCAGGCTCATCTCCTGAGTCTGGACCTGCTTGTTGACGCGGGCCAGCATCAGATCGACGATCTGGAAGATCTCCGGCTGGGTCAAGGACTGGAACACGATGACCTCGTCGATACGGTTCAGGAACTCGGGCCGGAAGGTCTTCTTCATCTCGTCCATGACCCGGTTCTTCATACCCTCATAGGCTCGATCGCCGGAGCCTTTGCGCTCCTCATCGGTGCGGAGGCCCATGCCACGCTCGGGATTGATGGAGCGTGCCCCGATGTTCGAGGTCATGATGATGACCGTGTTCTTGAAGTCCACGATGCGACCCTGCGAGTCCGTAAGGCGCCCATCTTCTGCAACCTGCAAGAGGATGTTGAAGACTTCCGGGTGCGCCTTTTCGATCTCGTCCAGCAACACGACCGAGTAGGGATTGCGGCGGACGGCTTCCGTCAACTGACCGCCCTCTTCGTAGCCGACATAGCCGGGAGGAGCCCCGACAAGGCGGCTGACATTGAAGCGCTCCGAGTACTCGCTCATGTCGATACGGATCAGGTTGTTCTCGCTGTCAAACAGGAACGAAGAGAGGGCGCGGGCCAGTTCGGTCTTACCCGTACCGGTCGGTCCCATGAAGATGAACGTGCCCATGGGCCGTTTCGGATCCTTCATACCGGAGCGCGCGCGACGTACCGCTTTGCTGACGGCGACGATGGCGTCGTGCTGCCCGATGATCTTCTTATGCAGTTCCTCCTCCATACGGAGCAGTTTCTGCGTCTCGGCTTCGACCAGGCGGCTGACAGGAATGCCGGTCCACGAGGTCACGATCTGCGCGATCTCGTCTTCGGTCACGATGCGTGGCATGCTCTCCCGGCGGCTGTTCCAGTCCAGTTCCAGCTCGACGATCAACTGCTTGAGCTCTTCCTGGCGCGCCTGCAGGTTGTTCTCGCTCATCTCCCATTTGGAGTTGCTGACGATCGCATTGACTTCCTTCTGCAGTTCGACCAGCTTCTGTTTGGCCTGGCGCAGTTCGGGCGGCGGGAGGGCGTAGAGCAGGCGAACGCGGCTGGCGGCCTCGTCGATCAGGTCGATGGCCTTGTCCGGCAGGAAGCGGTCCGTGATATAGCGATCTGCGAGTTGGGCGGCGGCTACGAGTGCATCGTCGGTGATCTTAACATGATGATGCTCTTCGTAGCGCTCGCGCAGGCCTTTCAGGATCTCCACGGCCTCTTCGGGCGTGGGCTCACTGACCTTGACCGGCTGGAAGCGGCGCTGAAGCGCAGCATCCCGCTCGATATACTTGCGGAACTCGTCGAGGGTGGTCGCACCGATACACTGGAGTTCGCCGCGTGCAAGCGCGGGCTTCATGATGTTCGAGGCGTCGATAGCGCCTTCGGCAGCGCCTGCGCCGACAAGGGTGTGCAGTTCATCGACAAACAGGATAATTTCGCCTGCCGCCTTCCGAACCTCTTCCATGACGCGCTTCATCCGCTCTTCGAACTCACCACGGTACTTGGTTCCTGCGACCAGACCGGCCAGATCGAGGGAGACGATCCGCTTGTCCTTCAGCATCTCCGGAATATCCCCGGTGATGATGCGCTGAGCCAGACCTTCGGCGATGGCCGTCTTACCGACGCCAGGCTCGCCGAGGAGAACCGGGTTGTTCTTGGTGCGCCGACTCAAGATCTGGATGACGCGCTCGATCTCTGTATTACGTCCCACGACCGGGTCGAGTTTGTCGGTGCGGGCGAGTTCCGTAAGATCCCGACCAAACTCATCGAGGGTGGGAGTGCGGGAGCGCTGTCCCTGTTTTTGGGGCGCTCCGGTGCCGCTGTCGTTATCCTGCAAGGCCATGACTTCACGCCGGGTCCTCTCCAGTTCAACGCCGAGTTTCGCCAGAACACGTCCTGCAAGCCCTTCACCTTCGCGGATGAGGCCAAGCAGCAGATGCTCGGTGCCGATATAGTTATTGCTTAACTGCCGTGCTTCGTCGTAGGCAAGATCGATGACACGCTTCGCCCGAGGCGTCAGCTGCATGTCTTGCCCCATACGCCCATCGCCGCGTGCGACCTGTCGCTCGATCTCGCTGCGAATGCGCCCCAGTGAGACGCTCATTCTATCTAATATGCGAGCGGCGACGCTATCGTTTTCGCGTACCAGTCCGAGCAGCAGATGTTCGGTCGAGACATAGTTCTCTCCGAGCCTGCCGGCCTCTTCCTGAGCGAAAAATACGACGCGTCGTGCTCGCTCTGTAAATCGTTGCCACATCGTTTTGAGTCCCTCCTCCTGTATGCTGTACCGTCTTCACCATGCGGACAAGCTGTCTGCGGGCCGCATGACAACTTACAGAAAACGATCCCCTCTTCTCAACTACCGTTCCCGACGAAAGGATAGGGAGGGGCACGTCTGGTTACGGCCATCCTTTTCCTCGGTTCCCGGTCTCTCTACGCCCGCATTGGAACGGTCCCCTACCCTTTTTACGTTTGACGGGGGTCTTTCGTTTGGCATTTCGACCTGACCTTTGGATCAGGCCGGCACGCCGTCGTGGGGGGTTCGCTCTCGGAATGCCGCAATGATGCGGTTCGTGAGCGTTCCTGGTTTTCCGTCCCCGATCTTTCTGCTATCGCAGGAGATCATCGGGATCACTTCGGCGGCGGTGCCGGTAAGAAACGCTTCGTCGGCGTTGTACACATCGTAAAGCGTTGTCACCGTTTCGGTGCAGGAGAGGCCCAGTTCGCGGGCGATCTCCATCACCACGGCACGGGTGATGCCGGGCAGCGCGCCCTCACTCGTCGGCGGAGTGGAGAGTCTGCCGTTGTGGATCAGAAAGAGGTTGTCGCCACTGGCTTCGGCCACATTGCCTGCCATATTGAGCATCAGCGCCTCCCCGGCCCCGACGCGGTTAGCTTCCATCTTGGCGGCGATGCTGTTGATGTACTTCCCGAGAGACTTGATCTGTGGGTCGATGCAGACGGCCGGGGGAACGCGCGTGGAAGCCGTTACAACGTCCAGACCCCGGTCGTAAAGTTCCTGCGGGTAGAGACGCAACTGTTCGGTCGAAATGACGATGGTCGCGGAGCCTTTGAGGTGCGCGGGATCCAGTCCCAGCCCCACCCCGCGCGAGACGCTGAGGCGGATATAGCCCGAAACGACGCCATTGGCGCGAACGACCTCAACGACGTGGGACTGCAGGGTGGCTTTGTCGATATTAAGGTCGATGGCCAGGCCACGCGCCGACCGGAAAAGCCGCGTCAGGTGATCGTCCAGTCGGAAGATGTTGCGCTCATAGACCCGAATGCCTTCAAATGCGCCGTCGCCATATAGGAAACCATGATCGTAAATCGAGACGTGCGCTTCGGATTTCGGGGTAAGGTGTCCGTTAAGATGGACCCACTGTTCCGGTAGTCGCGGCGCTTCGGCCTCTCTCTGTTCCGCCCCCATGTCTCTTGCCCCCTGGCGTCAGGCGAGTCCGTATGCAAGAGCAGCGCCTGTGCCCCGTCTCATGTAGTTGAAAAGCAGTATACCATACCGCCGAAACGTTTGCAACGACCAGAGGCGCGTGGTTCTTGCCGTTTGCCTCCCAGGCGCTCCCCATAGGATCGCTATCGAGGCTGACATCTCCTGAACAGGCGCGAAAGGAAGGAGTTGGCTTGGAAGATGTGGAAATCTCAAAGTGTATTCGTTTTTATACGCAGCGCCGTTTAACCGGATGAGGAGCCCCATGGAACCCGATTATGTTCGTGAGACCGTACAGCAGATCGCACCGGATTATGCTCTGCTCCGTCACCATCTGCATCAGCACCCGGAGTTGAGCGGGCAGGAGCAGGAGACTTCGGCGTTTGTGGCCCGGGAGCTGCGCAAAATCGGCATGGATGAGGTGCGCACGGAGGTGGGCGGATACGGGGTGATCGCGCTCTTGAAGGGTTCGGGAGAAGGCCCGCTTTTTGCGCTCCGCGCCGATATGGATGCGCTCCCGATCCAAGAGGAGAGCGAACTCCCTTATAAATCGTGTCGCCCGGGCGTGATGCATGCCTGCGGACACGATGGGCATACGGCCACCCTCTTGGGAACGGCAGCGACGTTGGCACGATTGCGGAGCCGATTTGCAGGTTCCATTCGTTTTCTCTTCCAGCCTGCCGAAGAGACCGTGCATGGTGCGGAAGGCATGTGCGCGGAAGGCGCGATGGACGGCGTAGGAGCAATCGTCGCATTGCATGGCTGGCCAGGGATGGCGGTCGGCAAGATCGGTGTCCGCCCAGGACCGATGATGGCCTCTTCGGATACGTTCGAGATCACGGTGCGGGGACGCGGGGCGCATGCGGCGATGCCGCACATCAGCGTCGATCCGATTGTGGTTGGGGCGCAGATCGTGATGGCGCTTCAGACGCTCGCCAGTCGCGAAATCGCGCCGACGGATCCCGTTGTCGTCACCGTGGCTCAGTTCAATGCCGGGACGGCGCACAACATCATCCCCTTCAAGGCCGAAATGCGGGGGACGGTACGCTGCCTCTCCAAAACCGTTCAGGATTCGATGCCCGAGCGAATCGAGCGAATCGTCGGCGGTATCTGTGCAGGCGCGCGCGCGGAATACACCTTTCATTATCGCTACGGAACGCCTGTCACCGTCAATGACTTCGGCATCAACGCTCTGGTCAGCGAGATCGGAGCGGAGACTCTGGGCGCGTCGAACGTCATTGCCCTCGAAGCGCCCTCGATGGGGGCTGAAGATTTCGCGGTCTACCTGCGCTACGCACCCGGCGCGATGTTTCGCTTGGGCGTCGGCGAAACCGTGACGCCGCTCCATACGCCTACTTACAACTTCGCGGATGCGGCGATCGCGCACGGAATGGAGCTTTTCACACGTACTGCCCTGCGCTACCTGAAAGAGCACGCGGCCTAACGGGAACCCGTCGCACCTCGGCATACGACGAAGGGAACTGTCTCTCCCTGTTGGTAGAACCACCTCCTGCGGAGGTGGTTCTACTCGTCTCTACTCCAGGAGCAGGTACATCGTGTTCGCGGGCAGGGTGAGGGCGAAAGTTTCGCCCTGGCGGGTGCCGGTGATCTCGCGGACCGGATAGCCTGCAGCGTCCAGAAGCGTTGCCTTGTGCAGATGGGCGTTCTTGATGCCGAGCGTCATCAGAGTGACGCTGATCTGCCAGGGCATGGCGCCGGTGTTCACGATCTCGAAGCCGTGGAAGGTCTGTTTGCCGTCGTCGCTTTTGAAGTCGGTGGGCATCGACTGCCAGCCGGTAGGACGGGCGTAGGTGCCCACCTGAACCAGGAGTTTGCCGGAGTCGCGGATCGGCTTCTCGTCCATGGGCACGACCAGCACCGTCGCGTAGTCGTTGTTGGAGCGCACGGTGACGTCACCAAAGGTGAACGTGCCTCGTTTCTTCAGGAAGCCGGTAACGCCCTGTGCGCGGGGAGTATCGACGGTGCAGATTCCCATCCCATAATCGAGTTGGATCTCGCCGGTGTCGCTCTTGACGGTTTTTGCGCCTGCGTCGATGTACTTCGTCATATCGAGGGCCCTGCTCTTTGCAGGATCGCCGCCGTATTTCACTTCCACGGGACCGACCAGGAATGCGAGCGGATCGACCCCCTTCTGAATGTTCGTCCGATCTACGGTGTTGCCGGAGTAACGGGTCGGATCGAAACTCTTGTCTTCGGCAATGGCAGGGATCTGCCGCTGCCACA
This sequence comes from Chthonomonadaceae bacterium, assembly GCA_043762265.1. Classification (GTDB taxonomy): domain Bacteria; phylum Armatimonadota; class Chthonomonadetes; order Chthonomonadales; family Chthonomonadaceae; genus JANXLO01. Next base: position 6,777 of record JAYUMV010000377.1, read on the forward strand.
TCGAAGCGAGGGTACGCTCTTCGTGGACCGCAGGTGCGCCCTGCTTGATATAGCCGCGCCGGAACATGAGCGCAGCGGCCGGGAAACCGCCCATCAGGGTCGGGGTCGCGCAGGTCCATTTGTAGAGCGGGTGCTGGCCCTTCAAATTCAGGAAATTGAAATAGGGATCGGCCTCGTACCCCGTCGCCTCGCCCGCGTCGAACCAGTAAAGGCTATCGACGCCGGTCAGAGACTGGTAGGCCGCCATGAGGAACGGCCCTTCGGTCTGACAGCCTTCGGGACTGACCCAGGTGCTTTCGGTAATGAGCATCGGATGCCCGACGACCTGTTTGAGGTTCGTCGGCAGCGAGCGCGGATCGAGCAGGCAGGAGTTGAGGGTGAAGTGATGGCCGGGATCGATGCGCCAACCGTTATTCTCCCCGGTATGCACTCCGCCCGTGTACTTATTGACGGCGAGCACATCGGCAGCGGTATAGGTCCAGCGCTCCAGGTCGTTCAGCCGTATCGGGTCTGCAGTGATCCAGTTGGAGGCGTTGATGAGCTGCTTGCAGCCGAGGTCTTTGCGGTAGTAGTCGGCGATGTCGATATAGAAGCGCCGTTGCGTTTCCGCGTAAAACTGCGTCTGATCGTCCAGGCGTTTGGCGACGCCACCGGTCTGAGGCTGCGTGAACATCCAGGTATCGTAGAGGCCGAGAACCCCTTTGGCCAGGTCGTCCTGAGCCGTGCGCGTGCTCTGCCAGGCAGCCACCGCTTTGTCGAGGGAGCCGTACTTCTGCACCAGCCACTGTCCGAACTTGCGGCCTAAAACCAGTTTTTGCGGCGCATGAAGCCCCTGCATCGTCCAGAAGAACATTCCATCTTCATTCTGCACCTGGATCACCGCAACCGCCGGATCCTTTGCGAGGGGAATCCCGGTGTTCGGATTGGTACGGGCGTAGAGCGCCTTAACCCAGGCTTTGTATCCCGCCTGCAGCTTCTCATTGAAGAAGAGCACACCCCAGAGATCGGTGGTGCCGGGATAGCCTTCGATGTCCCATCGGGCTGCTTTCTTGCCGGTCGCCCAGTAGGGTGAGATCGTGGTATAGATCCCTTCGCGTTTCATGGCCGCGACGCACGCCCAGATGCCGTTGATCTCCTTCTCGTTCACGTCCGTGATGGCCCCGTCTTTATCGGAAGCGATCTGCGTGTGCAAACGGACCATATTGACGCCGATTCGCGCCAGAAAGCGGGCCTGTTTCGCCATCTCCTCCGGGGATTTCCGATAGATGTCGGAGCCGACCGACCAGAACCGCACTGGCTGCCCGTTGCCCAGCACAAAACCGTTGCCATCAGGCGACTGTTTTACGAACCCTGTCTCCCCCGCTACCTTCTCATTCAGAGAGCGCAGATCGAGCAACGAACCCGCACGAGTCGTGTCGGCAGGATAGGAAAAGGGCCAGGTGCCCTTCCCGACCGGTTCAACCTGTTGCCCTCCTGCGAGAGAAGGAGTAAGCAGCGTGCCCACTGCCGCCGCGAACGCAAGCTTTGAGAGCACAGTAGGACGGAGATTCCGTCGGAGTGTAATCATGGGTAGACCCCCTTGTCGTAGAATCGGATTTCAACGAGCGGAACCGTCTTGTCGCCCTGGCCGTTGCCGACCAGTTCGATCAGGTTTTCCTCCCCCATCCGAACCATGGGTGTGATGTTGAAAGAGAAGGAGTGGGCGCGAACCTGTCCGGCCGCATTCAGCAGGCGTCCGTTGATTATGATGCCGAAGCGATCCCCAGACGCCTCGAAATGCAGCACGATATTGCGTCCCTTTTGGGCAGGATCGATCACAACGGTCCGGCTCAGGATCATCGCCTTTACCGCGCCCGGTAACTTGACCTCACCGATCTGATGCAGCGGATCACTGTAGGTCTTCCACGTTCCGGCCAGATCCTGCCGGGCCTGGGGATTCGGCAGATAGGCGAGCCAGATCGGCCCGCGCGATCCCATTAGCGAACCGTTGCTCTGCATGTCGAGCGCCAACAGATGCGAAGAGCCAGGAGTGAGGGAGCCGTCCATCGGGTCAAGATACGGGCCGTCAACCGACTTGCGACCGCCTGCCCAGGCCTTGCCGTCCAGGAAGAGGCGTGTCTCATAGAAGAACTGCGAAATCGGCACGTCGGCGCAGAGCGTGATCTGGCCGTCTTTCCAGTGGGCTGGCACCGTAAATTTGCGGCGCAGGAGCAGCCGCTTCGGCGTCTTGTCGTGCGGTGTCAGCCAGAGCTCGATCGCCCGTCGTTCCCAGGCCGTGTCGTCGGCGTCGGGGCGCGCCAGCGCGGCTGCCTGATCGTCCGTAAGCGCGGGAATGCTTTTGCAGGCCCAGCCCTGCGTGAGATCGACAGCGAAGCGCTGCATCTCCGCCGGAGTCGGGAGGCGCTTGACGGGAGGCTTTACCATCCCCTGCCACCAGCTTCGCTGCAAGGTCAGCCACTCTAACGGCGAGCCGACCACATCGGCGCGGGGAGAGATGAGCATCAGGGTTTGCGCCGGCGCAAGTGCGATTCCGGGCACCGAATCCCCTCCTGCGTCGCGCACGATCGCCCTTTTCTCGCCGGTGACAATGTCGGTCAGCGCAATCGGATGGACTCCCGGCAAGAACGTCAGATCGGTCTGCACGGCTTTATCCGACTCGTTGAACAAAATCCAGACATCGTGCAGGCCCGTGTTGCCGATGAAATGGCGAAAGTGCAGCCCCTGGGCCGGTTTGAACGCCGCAGGAACACGATCCATGACCCCAAAATACCGCAGAAGCGCCCTCAGAAGAGGCAGGAAGGAGTCGCCAGCCAGCGCAGTACCGACGTGGACGATCCAGCCTTTGCCGAGCGGGCGCATACCGACGGCCGTCGAACCATCTTCCCAGGCAAGCAGGTCTTGACAATCCGGCGCATGCTTCTTAAGCCGCAGTCCGCCGCTGTGCGTAGTCGATTCCTCACCGCTTGGTCCCAGGACCTTGTCGCCAGGTACGCGGTGGAAAGCCTTGCCTTCATTCCATCCGTTTACGCCCGCGACTTCATAGCCGGTCAGACGGCTGATCGGCCAACTGTCGGGGCGGACGGGATCGTGCCGACCAGTCTGCCCATAGGTAACGAAGACTCCGCCCTGCCGCACATACTTCTCGATACCGGCAATCAACTCCTCATCCATAAACATCGAGTTCGAATCGACGATCACACGGAAACGATCGACGTTCTGCGTGCCGAAATCTCCTGCACCTACCCCGTCACGCGGGCAGTAGTCGCGCAGGGTGTGGGCAGGATTGAACCCGGAGTAGTAGCCCCCTTGCGTGCCAGGTTCAGGGGTCCAGGGAAAACCGGTCAGCCACGCGTCCTGCGCGCTGAAGAGCACGGCGACTTTTGCAAAGGGCGCGTGGTATTTGCCGACGGCACGATACATCGGGAGGTTCGCCTCGAACACTTTTAAGACCGGCTCGTTCCAGGCGATCTCCCCCCAACTCTGGAAGTAGTGAACCCCATTGACGGCTTCGGTCAGCCATCGGCCCCAAAAGAGCTGAAACTCGCGGGGATTCGGTGCCCCGTTACCGGGTTCTGCGGTCACTGGCAGTCCTGATCCACTCATCATCAGGGAGTTCCAGTCGGTCCAGAAGCCTGCCATTGCCCCGGTGTCGTGGAACCGGCCGCCGTAGTCCTGGCAGGCTCTCTTGACCGGATCGGAATACTCGTCGGCGGCCATGAAGTTGATCGAGCGTTCGGGATCGACCTGTCGGATCATCTCTGCGCCGCGCCGAATCTGCGCCCCGCGCGTCTCGATATTCCACGCTACCAGATCGGCCCATTGCGCATTCTTCTCCGGCCCAAGCTGCGGATACTGACGAGGAGGTTCTTTACTCAAATACGTCCGATAACAGATAATCCCACGCGGCATTTGCATCACGATCAGATTCGGCCCCGGTTTCAGAGCCTCGGTTACCTCGAACTGACTCCAGTGCTGCTCATTCCCCTTGTAGGAACGCTCCTGCATCGGTTTGCCATTGACATGAAGGATCGTCACGTCTCGGTCCCGATTGACCATGTCCCAGAGCGTGAGAGTAACCTTCGGATGCGCAGCCAGCCAGTCGGCAGGAATATCGACCGTCCTTCGATAGACGAGTGGGCTGCGCTGCATCAACAGCATCCGATCATTGCCTGGTGCGATCAGTTCGTCCCAGCCGCTGTCGTAGAAACCGGGTTGGAGCCATTCCGGCGGAACGGGAGCCGTCTGCGGCGGCGAAAGCAGACTGCGTGCCTCGTCGTGCGTGAAGGCATGGCCGTCCGGGGCAGGCAGATACTTTACGCGCCAGGGACCGTGCAGATCGATGGCATCCGGCCCAAAGCCTACCAGATTTGCGATCTCCGGCAACGGCACTTCGGACCAGCGATGAAAAGCAGAGGCATCGCCGCGCCAGCGCTTTGCGAGCGCAGCCAACGATCCGTAGCGTCCCAGCAGAAATTTGCGCCAGACCGCCTCCGCGTAGGGTCCGGCATCCAGGAAAAAGCGTTGCGGATTCTCGGCGGTCTCGCCGTGCGGTTCCAGCCAGCCGACAATGTTCTTATCCTTCGCAAAACGGCGTACCGTCTGCTGGAATATGCCCAACAGGGCGTCCTCTCCCTCCTGCGCCAACCAGGAAATCGCTCCCAGTCCCGCAGAATCGTGCGCGACACCGTAGTAGCCGCCGACAAACTGAGGGGTTTTGAGCATCGTCTGCTCACGATACCGGTTCGAGAGCCAGAGTTGGGGCGGCGAAATCTGCGTGTTGATATGGACTGGGATTCCCTGATTGCGGGCGTTGTTCTGCACCCAACTCCACGACGGCTCGTTCGTCATTCCTTCTGCCGTGTCGTCGGTCAGGGGATTCGTCCAGAGGATCAGCCCCAACGGACCGTGGTTGTGGATGAAGTCCAGGCCTTCCCCGAAATCGAAACTCCGTTCTCCTCCCGGCAGGTTCGGGCGCACCGATTCCGGTGCGAAATAGGCCATCAGTCCATAGCGATCCCAGCGGTCCATATACATGGGAATCGACGCTCGTGCCCCGAAGTCTGCTGCTGTCGCAATCTCCGGAACAGAGATGCCACACAGTCTGGACAGGGCCGCCTCGTCCGATGCCGCCAGAATCAAGACTTCGCGCCCGTGTGCATAGCAGGCGACTACTCCACCCATGGCGCTGCTATGACAGGGGAGAGATCGCCCATGGGAGGTAAATCTCGCATTCGTAAGGCCTGGTAGGCGTTCCAGGTCCGAGAGATATTTGGCCTGCACCAGAAGCGCCTTCTGCGGTGTCTCGCAGACAATATGCATCCGCGAAGACCGACCAGAATCCAACTCCTGAAAGGTCGCACCGAGATTCCCGTAGCCGTGCAGCGTCGTAGGCGGCAGGACGACCACAGACGGGCCCTTGAAGCCTTGCTCCGCTTGCGCCGGTACATACGCGGTCGCCTCTACCCCGCTCAGAGCAGTAAATGCGGCGGTACGTGCGAGAAAATTGCGACGCGAGAGGGTCATGGTCTGTTCTTTCCCTGTGCCGATAACGGTGGGCTTCTCGATCCAGTTCGCTCAGGAAGACAGGATTTCCTTCCTGCTCGCTTTTCATCTGACTTTCATGTTCGCTCCCTAGAATAGGCACGTAGTTCACCCTGATCTTTGAGGAGTACACTCTTGCAAAAGGTAACCCGAATACCCATTACTCTCATTTCTGCCACCACGCTGACTGTGGCAGGAGCCTCCGCTTTCTATCTCCGCGCGCACGGCCAGCCACCCGGCCAGCCAGGTCCGGTTGCCGCCGGGGCGTTCACGCCGGAAGTCAAGGTTGAGATCCAGGACGGCTTTCGCATCATCACCTCCAACGGCATTCCCGATCATGCGACCGGAGCCTTT
>JAYUMV010000378.1:0-19136 GCA_043762265.1 Chthonomonadaceae bacterium
AAACGTATCCATGGCGACCGTAGCCCGGCGACCAAGCAGCAAGCCGAATAAGTTCCGCAAGCCGCGACGCAAAGTCTGTATGTTCTGCGTCGATAAGGCGACTGCGGTGGACTATAAGCAGATGATTCTGGGACGCTATCGCACCAAGCTCATTTCCGAGCGCGGTAAGATCGTTCCGCGACGCACTACCGGTACCTGCGCCCGACATCAGCGCATGGTGACCGAAGCCATCAAACGCGCAAGGCACGTCGCTCTGCTGCCGTTTGTGGTGGACTGATCTCGCGTGACCGCTGCCGCAAATGGCCCTGTCAACACCGCCTTTGCGGGCAGCGCACCCTTTTCGAGCCGTCTCTTTGCAATCGTAAAGAGACGGCTCAATTGGTGTCTGCCTCCTGGTACCCCCGAAATTCCCTATGCCCTGACCGGAGATTCAAGTAATGTCTGATTCGTCGATCCCCGTTTTCGACACCCTGCACGATCCGCAAAGCCGTCTGGCTCACGACCCTCTCGATATGATGGGACTCGTGCTGAAGTTTCCAAACCAATGCCGGGAAGGCATCGCGATCGGCAGGCGGTTGACGCCGGAGACCACTGCCTACCCGGAGATTCGCAACGTAGTCTTTACCGGCCTCGGTGGCTCGGCGATCGGAGCGGATTTCGCCCGGAGCCTGATGGAGGATTGCGGCAGCGTGCCGATGCAGGTCAACCGGGACTACACGCTGCCGAACTATGTAGGGCCGCACACGCTGGTCGTCGCTGGCTCCTACTCCGGGAACACAGAAGAGACGCTGGCAGCCTATGAAGCGGCAGGGAAGGCAGGCGCGCAGCGCATGGTCGTGACTAGCGGAGGCACGATCCGCCAACTGGCCGAAGAGGCGGGCGATACGGTCGCGCTCGTACCTGGCGGCCAGCCCCCGCGCTCCGCGACCGGATATATGCTTTTCCCCATGCTCGCCTACCTCGCACAGCGTGGGCTGTTCCAGCGCGACCTCGATCCGGATCTGGATGAGATGGTGGCGCTGTTGGATGCCCAGGCAGTCGCCTTCGGTCCCGACGTTCCGACCGCCCAGAATCCCGCCAAACAGCTTGCCCTGGCGCTCTACGGCAAGATCCCGTTGCTCTACGGCTCGCAAGGCTATCGCGGCGCGGTCGCAGTGCGCTGGAAGGGGCAGGTCAACGAAAACGCCAAACTCGCCGCATTTGCCAACGTCTTCCCCGAGCAGAATCACAATGAGATTCTGGCCTGGACGCTTGCGACCCGGCAGGCGCAGAACTGGGCCGTCGTTTTCCTGCGCGATAAGAAAGAGGCTGCGGAGATGCCCCGCGTCGCGCACCGAATCGAAGTGACCAAGGGTGTCATTGGCGCTGCCGCCGAGATCCACGAAGTCTGGGCTGAAGGCGACTCCCTTCTCGCCCGCATGCTGACGCTCGCTCACTACGCCGACTATGTCACCGTCTACCTCGCGATGCTGAACGCCATCTGTCCCACCGACATCGCCTCCATCGACCACCTGAAGACCGAAATGGCTAAGATCTAGCAGGGGCGGGACGGCAGCGAGGCAGGAGAAAGAGGAGCGGACGGGGAATCTGGGAGGGGACCGCACTCTCTCGAATTCAACACCTTCTCGATAGAGGAATTAAAGGAATTAAGTCATGAAGGGCATTATCATTGCGGGTGGGTTGGGAACGCGTTTACGCCCGGTGACCTATCATCGGCCGAAGCCGCTGGTTCCGGTGGCCAACCGCCCGTTTCTAGAGTACCAGGTCGCACTCCTCAAACAGTATGGGATCGACGATTTGGTGTTCGCGACGAACTACATGGCCGACAAGATCGAGGGCCATTTCGGCGACGGTTCCCGGTTCGGTGTGCGGATGCGCTATGCCATCGAGGAGACCCCTCTCGGGACAGGAGGAGCGATCCGCAATGCAGCCGACCGATTTCCCGGCGAAGCCGTCGCTGTGTTCAACGGCGATGTTCTAACCGACTTCGATCTGGGACGCATCCTCGATTTTCATCGGGCGAAACAGGCCGTCGCCACCATTACGCTCTCCGAGGTTCCGAGCCCCAACCCGTTCGGTGTGCTCATCCTGGATACCGAGGGGAAGGTCGATGCCTGGCGTGAGCCGAGCGAAGCCACCAAAAAACTGCTCTCGCAGGGCAATTTCGAGATTACCGGCACCGACAAGATCAATGCCGGGTTTTATGTGTTCTCACCCGAGTTTATCGAGAGTATTCCCCAGGGCGTGCCTTCGTCGGTGGAGCGCGACATCTTCCCCCGCTTCCTCGCACGCTCCGCCGCCGTCTATGGCATCGCGCCCGGCGGATTCTGGATGGACATGGGCCGTCCTGAACAGTTGATGATCGCCTCCCAGGCGATCCTCTCCGGCAACGTGAAGACCTTTACGCCCGGCACGGCAGTCGGAGCGGAAAGTAACCTTGCCCTCGACGCCGAACTGACCGGCGACTCCTCAATAGGAAGCGGCTGCACGGTTGGTTCAGGCTCGATACTCGATGCAACGATCCTGCTGGATGGTGTAACAGTCGGTAAAAACGTCCGACTGCGCGGTGTTATCGTGGACGAGAACTCCACCATTGAAGACGACTGTATCGTAGAAGGAACCATTGGCGGACCAACCCTGGTTCTCGCCGCCGGAACGACGCTGAAGCAAGGAACCCGGATTCTCTCTTAACCTTCCCCAGCGAAAGAGCCCTGTTCCCCTTGATGGGTTGTTTCCGGAATCAAGAAATCAAGGGATGTTATCCCTCGCTACGCGGTATCGCGAGCAAATCTGCCAGGCTATAGCCTAACATGTGCAGAAAGGCATCGACTTCTGGAACAGATTTGAAGTGGTGGAGTTCACGTATCCTGTAGTCCTTCGCCTCTGGATCGTCGGGAATTTCCCATACTTTTCGATCCCCCATTTCCAACCCTCTTATGCTGGAAGCGTAACTAAGAGCACAGTTGGCGGTAGAGGGTTACGACGCGGCGGACATAGGCTTGCGTTTCGCGATAGGGGGGAATGCCATGGTACTTCTTGACGGCGTTCTCGCCCGCATTGTAGGCGGCCATCGCCATCGCCGCCTGTTCGATGCTCATGCCGCCGCCGGGCATCGACCTGTCAGCAAACATGTCCAGACGACTGCGCAGATAGGCGACCGAACCGCCCAGGTTCTGGACGGGATCGTATGGATTGCTGACGCCTAGATCCTTCGCGGTCTCCGGCATCAATTGCCCCAATCCTTTCGCGCCGGAATGAGAGGTACAGTTCGGATCGAACTCGGACTCGGCGATGATCATCGAGACCACCAGGCGCGGATCGACATCGTAACGGTCCGCGAAGTTCAGCAGGTGGTAGGTGATCGTTCCGACCTGATCGGCGTGAAGGCGGGGATTGACACGGGCGATATAGCTGGAGTAGGGGGCAAAGAGGGGACGGGCGCGGGCGGAGAGCCCGCCCGAGAAGTCACCGCTCTGGCCCGGCATGAAGCGCGGATCGGGGCCGGGGGCAGGCGCATGGCGGCTCACGGAGCGGCTGGCAACCTGATGCCAGCGTGCCTGCTCCTTACGTTTGAGCTCCGCAGTGCGATTCGCGGCATCTTGGAGCGACTGTTCCTCGCGCTCTACGGCGGAGACTGCGCTCTCATGGGCGACTGCCAGCACTTTCAATGGAACCACATTGCCGCTGCCGCCTTCGGCGACCTGCACCAGCACCCGCAGCGAAGGTGCGTTGAATTCGCGAATCAGCGCCGCTTCCGCCCGAGGGATCTCCAGCACCGGAGCGGCGGAGGAAGTTTGTACGCCGTTGGACGAGGGCGCAGGGGCAGCAAGTTGGAGCATGATGGAGAGACTGTCGTCGGAGCCGATGACGCCGCCGACGATTCCCTTCAACTCCAGGGTCTTGCCGATATACCGTGCCGGGTTCGCCTGAACTTCCGCATAGGTGAGCGCACGGTTGGTATGTTTGCTGGCGCGGAGGCGCACAAACTCGGGTCCGTTGGCTGCATGGGCGGTAAGAGCGGGCAGACAGAGCGAGCCGATGCAGAATAGAGCAGTGAGAAGGCGGAGGGAGCGAATTGTCACGTTGACTGACCTCATGTCCCGAAGAAGAACAGGGAAGAGTACGGCAATGCCTACAAAAAAGAAGAGCGGAGAGAACGGGATTCGAACCCATGGTAGCCCTTACAGGCTACAGCTACTTAGCAGGCAGCCGCTTTCGACCACTCAGCCATCTCTCCGCAACGTTGTATTGTAACATAGGCGCTCCAAAAAATCAACTCTCCCCGGCAAAAAAGACCGATGTGATCTACTTCACTGTCGAACCGTCAACAACTCCACATCCGAACTGTTTTCAAAAGGGCACTGTCTGTGTTATGATAAAGACACCTTTCCCCTGGGAGTTTCGCCGTCTATGCCGATCCAAGATCCCGATCTGGCGCTTTGCCAGCGGGCGCAGCAGCGCGATCAAATCGCCTTCGAACAACTCCGGTCCAAATACCGGCGTGTCATCTTGAAGGTGATTCAAAATCGCGTTTATCATGGGATTGGTCCCGATGACCTCGACGATCTGGACCAGAGAGTCTGGATCGAAGTCTGGCGTTCCCTGCCCAATTTTCGGGCCTCCTCCACCTTTCTCACCTGGTTGTTCAGCCTGACCGGCAATGTTGTCCTGGACTGGATCGGGCGCAAACGTCGGGAGATTCCGACCGTCGAAGAGATCGTCTACGACTCCCATAGCGATGATGGCGAACAGGACCGACAGACCCTGCGTGATCTCATGCTGTACGAAGCAATAAAAAATCTTTCTGCATCCGAGCGAGAAGTCATCTGTTTGAGCTATTTGGTACAACTAACTAACCAGGAGATCTCCGAACAACTCGGTCTCCCCCTTGGAACGGTCAAGAGCCGTATCCGGGCTGGACTCATAAAACTGCGTACCAATATGCAAATTCGAGACACAGAGGAGAAGGCTATCCCATGAGATCCTCTCTCACCGACGCTCAGGTGGACCGCGCTATCGCGGAGGTTTTTGTGCGCCTGGAAGCGAACCCGACTATTCCCCATGTCATCATTCAAGAACTTATCGGTCTGGATCGCTATCGCCTCTATATGGGCTGTCCGGATCCCGAGCGTCTGGCGGCCTTTGCGGAGGATTCCCTCTCTTTCGAAGAGGCTCTGCGTGTGGCCGTACACGAGAATGCCTGCCCGATCTGCCGAAGCGAAATCGCGGAGGCGCGCGGCTTCGTGCAGCAGGCGGCCGCTCGACTATTCGCGGAGATGCCCGCCTGGTCTACTCCTTATCAGGAGCGCGTCGGCCTGCAAGATCGGGTGAATTCCGAACTTGAACAGGGGCAGACGCGCTGTCTCACCTTGAAGGCTTCCTCCGGTATGGGCAAAACCCGACTGTTGCTCGAAACAGCCGTCGAACAGTCGTTTTCCCATCCGGACGGCGTCTGGTATGTCTCTTGTGGCCGTGTCAACAGCTCCGATCAACTTCTGGGCGAGATCGCTGCGGCAGCTCAGTTGCCGCGCGAACAGCGCGGTCAGAGTACCGAAGCGGTTGCACGCTACTTCGCTGGAAAACGGGCGCTTCTGGTGCTGGACGATCTGCCTGCCGAGCAAGACATGATGCGTTTCGTCGGAGGGCTGGTCCAGAACAGTTCCGAACTGCACCTGTTGGCCTCCGCCAAGTCGGCGTTGGGGTTGCCAGGGGAGAAGACGCTCGGGCTTCCGCCGCTCGATACCCGCTTTGAGCCAACGCACGACGATCCCTGGAGCAACGACTCTTTTCGCTTCTTCGCTTCGCATGTGCAGTCCTTCGACCCTGACTATCCGCTGACGCAGGACCGCGATCTGGATGCGATACGGCAGATCTGCTCCTACACGGGAGGGATCCCTCTGGGGATCGAACTCGCCGCATCCCGCGGACATGAGTTGTCGCCCAGAGAGATCGCGGATCTCCTGCAGCGCAAGGCTCCTGCAAATGGCGATTTTGGTCTCGACGGCCTGCTGGACTGGACCTACGAACTGCTCTCGCGTCGTGAGCAACGGCTGCTGCGCAATCTGGCGGTGTTCGCCGGAAGTTTTGCGTTGGAACAGGTCCAAGCGGTGTGCGAGGAAGAGGCCGCCCAGGAGATCCTGAAAACGCTGGCGCGACATGCCCTGGTGCAGCCGGTCCAGATCGGGGATCTCGCACGCTATCGCCTGCTGGATCCCATACAGACGTTTGCCCGACAGCGTCTAGAGGCAGAGAGTTCAATGCGGGCGCGGCAGCATGCCCTCTATTTTCTTGGTTTCGCCAAACGTCAGGGCGAGAAGCTGGATCAACGGGATCAGGTCGAGGCCATGCAGGCGCTCACCACCGATCTGCCCAACGTGCGGGCCGCGATCCAGTGGGCCGACACGGCGGACGAGCGATTTACCGCCGGGAGCTTCGGTCTGGCTTTAAACCGCTTCTTCTTCTTGCAGGGGAGTTGGCAGGAGGGCGTGGACGGTCTGCGCTGCGCCGTCCACGCCTTCGAATCGACAAAGGACATGCCTCGTTACGACCGGGCACGCCTCTCCCTCGCGGGCAGTCTGACCAACAAAGGCGAGTACGATGAGGCCGAATCGCTCTATACGGCGGTTGCGACCGAGGCAATTCAGCGGAATGAGACACAGTTGTTGGCGGAAGCACGCCACGGTCTCGGCAACATCGCGCAGCGCCGTCGTCGCTATCCGGACGCCTCCCTCTGGTTTGAGGAGGCCCTGACAGGCTTTCTGCGTGAGGATAATCTCTGGCTCGCCACCGTCTGTCGGCTCAACCTCAGTTGGGTCCGAACACGTCAGGGGCAGTTCGCAGTGGCCAAAGCGCTGCTCACCGACTGTTTGCCTACCCTCCGCCTACGGGGCGACAGGTATCCGCTGGGAGATGCCCTCTCCAACCTGGGGAACATCGCCCGGATGCAGGGACAGTGGCTGGAGGCGCGCGGTTACTACGAAGAGGGCCTGCTGGCGCGCCAGGAAGTCGGCTACGTCAGTGGGATCGCGGCGATGATCAACAATATCGGGGAGACCTGGCAGGCGACCGGTGACCACGTTCGGGCCGAATACTGTTTTGCCGAGGCGGCGCGACGCTTCGAGCAGCTTGGGAACCGCCGGGATCTGGCCGCTGTGCTCGCGAACCAGGGAGCCCTGGCGCTGGAACGATCGGACAAAAGGCGCGCGCGAGCGCGTTTTGAAGAGGCGCTGCTTCTGCTTCAGGAGACCGGGGATGCTCACAACGCCGCGCGCGTGCGACGGGATCTGGGCAGATTGGCGCAGTCGGAAGGCCGTCTGCGCGAAGCCGCTGGCCACTACAGCGAAAGCCTGCTCCAGTTTTACAAGCTGGGCGCCAATCCGGAAGTCGCCACAACCCTGTTTCTCTATGGTAAACTGCAGGAGAGCCAAAATGCACCTCGGCGCGCCGGTCTCCTCTTGGCGACCGCGCATCGCCTCTGTGTGCAGTTCAATCTGCCTGAACTCGAAGACACGCAATCGGCCCTACAAACGCTCGAAAGGCGTGTCGGCAAGGAGATGCTGCGCCAGCTCACGCTACAGGCCAGCACAACCACCGTGGAGGAGATCGTCGCTATCGTCGCGGATGAGTAAGAGTTACAGGATGTCGACTCAGGAGACCTTGCCGGATAAGATGCAAGGCCGAAAGGGAAAGTAATGCGTAGAGCTGCTATTCTGTTTGTCGCTATTTGTTTGACGGGAGGAGTAACCGGGAGGGCAAAGGCGGATGGCACGATAATCCTGAACAGCGTCAGTGACTTTCAGCAGAATATCGGTTTTATCAGTGGGATCGGTTCCAGCGCGGTGAGCCCGAACCAACAGACAGCTTCCAACGCGGCTCTGGCAACCGCTTTCCCGGACCTGAGCATGGCCAGCCCGACGCTGCACGCGGTCAATTCGACTGCCGTATCGAATGACACCGTAGGAGGCCTGCTGAACTTCAGCGCAACTCCCTCTGCCCTGCAACAGTCTGTCTCACAGCAGTATGTCAGCGCCTGGACCTACGGCTATCATATCGATCCCGATCTCACGAACTATACCATCAAACTTGGCCTGGTCATTCCACAAGTTTCGCATAGTTTTTCCGATGCGGGCATCAATATGGTCACGATCGCCCTGACCTCCGTAACAGAGAACAGCAGCAACCAACCGGTCTACCGTTCGCGTGTCTGGGGGTTCGACAACGTTCTTGATCCCACGATTCTCGCTCCAGATACCACCACGAATCTGGAGGAGTTCAGCTTGGCGGCGGTAGATGGCGCCGGAGCGGGCCGCTCGAACTATTTCAACCAGGATCCCGGCTTCGATATCCAGAAGGTGCTGTACGTCAGTATCGGCTATCGAAGCGTGTTTAATGGCGCTTACCCGGTCACACCTATGGGCACACGGTCCCTCTGGACAGGGGCTGCGGCTCTGGATGTCGTCCAGACCCCCGAACCGAGCAGCGCCGTGGTGCTGGCGTGTGGCCTGGGCTGCGCCACACTTCTGCGTGTCTCCTTGCGCATGCGATCCCGTCGCCGACGATCCTTATGAACCCTCCTTTTTGGGGCGCACCGCCTCGCCCCGGTCGATTGACGAACCGCTAACCATCCTGGTATAATGAACCTCACGGAACCGAGATCTTTTGGCTCCGAACGATAGGAATGCATTCGCGATCTTGGTCCGGTGGCTATCCCGGTCTTGTTCTCCATCGGAGGCAAACGCTGTGCGAGTACTCTCCCGTCTGCTGGTTCTATCGCTCGTGGTCGCCGCACTTGGCGGCGGGTTTCTTTACGGCCACGCCCTGGGGGCGCATGGCCAGGGAAAAGGCGCGCGAATGCGGGTGGGCCGGCTCTTCCCCTTCACGCCGCCGCCGCAGGTCCGTGATAGCGCCGCACAGCAGCCGGACGAGAGCGTTCCCCCGGTGAACGTCTATGAAGACGTCCTCGATCACGTTCAAAAAGAGTTTGTCGAGACCAATGCTACCAGCAATGCCCGGTTGAGCAATGGCTCTCTCGCTCGAATGTTTGCCGCCCTCGATGATCCCCACACCTTTTACCTGGATGCAGCCCTGCGCAAATCGCGACAGCAGGCCTTTCAGGGCCGTTTTCACGGTATTGGCGTCGTTCTCACTATCTCCCGCACCCAACGCGCCGATGTCGAGTATCGTCATCTGACCATTGTCGATGTGATGCCGGGAAGCCCCGCCGAACGTGCTGGCCTCCTGTCCGGTGACAACATCACGGAGATCGACGGCCACTGGATCATTGCCTACAGTCCGCTGGTGGAGGAAGAGCAGATCGCCCTCAAAAAGGAAGACGAGAACGCCAGGCGTAACGATCTACAGCAGGCCCAGAGTAAGTTTCTACGGGGATATTCGCTTTCGACAGCGTTGCCGCTACTGATTAACGGGGAAGGGAAGCCGCTGGAACTCCGTGTGGAACGGGCCGGCAAACCTGAACCCTGGAAAGTACGTTTGACGACCACCTCTATCGAGGTCGATCCTGTGGCCTACCGGGTGGCAGCCGCAAACATCGGGTATTTGCAGGTGCGTCAGTTCAACCCTCGGGCCGCGCAGGAGATCCGCGAGACTTTGCGAGACCTGAACCCGAGCTTACGGGGACTGATCGTCGATCTACGCTCGAATCCAGGTGGTGTCCGATCGGAAGGGGAGGACGCTACCGACGGTGTGGACGCGGTGAAAGCGCTAGTACAGGCATTGACACCGGGAGGCGCCATCGCGGTTCTGGAACGCCGGCCCGCCGTCGGTAAACTGCCGCCGGTACGGGAATCGTTCAAAATTCCGGTGGATCCCCAACACAAATCTCTGCCCCTGATCGTACTTGTAGATCATGGCACGGCCAATCTGGCCGAGGTCGCCGCGCAGGCGCTGCACGTGTTGGGCGAAGCCAAAATCGTAGGCAGCCACACATTTGGGGATGATCGACTGCCGTTTTTTGGGGTGCTCAAGAGCGGCGGAGGGGTGGAGATGACCTCCGCGCATGTCTTCTCTTCCGGTGGCGTCAGCCTGAAGCACGGGGTAGAACCTGCCCTGCTGACAGCCGACCGAAATGGCGAAAGCGACCCTGCTCTGCGTCAGGCCACACTGCTTCTGACGGCGACGGGGGGATAGAGATGGAACTCTCCCACCCGAAGCCAACCCCCCCTTTAGGTATCATCGTCATCCCTGTGCTTTTTGGACTTTTCTTTGTCGCGACTCTGGTCGGCTATTTGACGAACAACGAGGCTCAGACAACTGCACCGCCTCTGCTCTCTGCGCCGTCAATCATGATGCAGACCTCCCGTACAGATTCCCCGGAAGTTCCCGACACGATTGTCCCGTCGGAAGAGGTTGGCCTGGGGGCAGATGTGGACCCGGTCGTAGGCTACAAACAGGCGCTCGCGCTTCTCAACGCAAACTACTATGGTCCTCCCCTGGATAACAAGAAGACGCGTCAGTTGACATACGAGGCGATTCGCGGAATGCTGACCAGTCTGCGCGACCAGTTCACGACCTTTCTCGATCCTGTCGAATGGTCGCAGATGCAGGCATTGACCAAGGGGGATTTTGAAGGCATCGGCGCCTACCTCGACCAGAATTCCCACGGATTTGTGCGGATCGTACGGCCCATTCCTACCAGTTCCGCAGAGAAAGCCGGCCTTCAGTCCGGCGATCAGATCATCGCCGTCAATGGACACTCCATGCAGGGCAAGGAGATGCCCGAAGTCATCGATCTTATTAAAGGCCCGCTCGGCACCCCTATCCGTCTGGGTATCCTGCGGGGTAACAAGACGTTGACGGTGACCGTGACACGCACGCGGGTAGAGCCGCCTGTCGTACAGCACTGGATGGAAGACAACCAGTATCGCATCGGCCACATCGTGCTCTCGGAATTCAATGAACGCAGCATGCAGCAACTGAACAACGCCTTCCGTGATCTGGAACGGCAGAAGATGAAGGCGCTGGTATTCGATATGCGCTCGAATCCCGGTGGGCTGTTGGATACGGCGATTTCGATCGCGAGTGTTTTCGTGCCCGCCGATGCCGACGACGCCACCACCCTCAATAAAAATGTCGTTATCTTGCGGGAAGGCGGCGGTCAGGAAAAAGGTTTGAAGCTGCGGCCCTACGAGCACACGCACGCTCAACTTCCGCTCGTGGTCTTAGTGAACGGTAACAGCGCTTCCGCCGCCGAAATCGTCACGGGCGCCATCAAAGACTACGGCGTGGGCACCATCATCGGCGAACGGACCTATGGCAAAGGGCGGGTTCAGACACTCATTCCGATGGATGACCACTCTGCGCTTCGACTGACCACCCAACTCTACTACCCGCCGCGCCATACAGACATCAATTTCCGACGCGATGAGCTTGGAATGCGTATTCCAGGCACAGGCGGCATTGCACCTGACATCGAGGTGAAGCAGTCGGCTGCCTGGAAAGAAGAAAATTTCCGGGATAAAGCGAACGATTTACAGCTTCAGACGGCCCTCTGTTTCCTCCGAGCGCGCCTCCAGAAGAAGACGGTGGCCGAGGCTTCCGATGTTGTCAAGAAGGCTTCGTTACACTGAAACTTCGCGCTGAATCGCGCGTCCAATACAACATAAATGTGTGAGGTGGATGAGGAATGGGGAACTGGCCCCGTTCCTCTTTTTGCATGGAAAGGAACCATAGGCAGTAAGATGCAGACGCGGGGAGTACGGGGCGGTTTGGGCCTGGTAGCGATAGGGATGGTGGCAACCGCATTGACAGGCTGTAGGGGGAACAAGAACGCCCTGGTAACGGGAGGCCCTGCCGGCACGGGAAATCCAACTCTCACGGCGGAAGCTCCCGCAGCGAAGTCAACGCTGGCGGGAAGCGCTCTCAAGGGCTGGAGGGCGACTCCTCATTTTCTGATTCGCGCGCCAGCGAGTTTGCAGAAGGTCGCGCTTACCTTCGATGCTGGCAGCACCGACCGGGCGGTAGAGCCGATTTTGAGCATTCTTGCCGAGCACCATGTCCACTGCACCTTCTTTCTGACCGGCCAGTTTTGCAAGAAGTTTCCCAAGTCCTGTCGTGAGATCGCCGAAGCAGGGATGGAGTTGGGCAATCATTCGTATAGCCATCCGAAGTTCACGAAGTTGACGCCGGATGCGATCAAGGAGCAGCTCGATTTGGGTGAAGCGGCGATCGAGGAAGCCTGCGGGCGTAGCGCTAAACCGCTTTTCCGGTTCCCCTATGGCGAAAGCAATCGTCGGTCGCTGTTGGCGGTCGTGGAGAACGGGTATCAGCCGATCCACTGGTCGCTCGACTCCCTGGACGCGTTCGGCAAGCCTAAGACTGCGGAGTTCGTCGCTGAGCGGTTTATCAAGCGGCTGCGCTCGGGAGATGTCACCCTGATGCATGTCTCGTGCCTCACCTCGGCGGAGGCGCTGCCGCGCATCTTCGACCGCCTCGATCAACTGGGGATCCAGGTCGTCCCTGTCAGTGAACTGCTGATGGCGCAGAAACAGACCGCTATCCGCATCGAACCTTCCCGCTTCGGCGCCCTGCGGAAAATGTAGGCTCGCCCCTCACTGCGTTAAGTAGCGTTGGTCAATTGGTGCAGAAACGCGGTGGCAGCGTGAGAGAGGCGGTCGGGACGCCAGACGGCGACGAGGGTGCGTGTCGGGCGCGGTGCGGCCAGCTCGATGACGGTGGCGCCAGGAGGGGGAGAGAGGGCGAGGCGCGGCAGCAGAGCGATGCCAAGACCCGCAGCGACCAACTCCTGCATCCCCTGGGCGCTGCCGCTGATACAGGCAATACGGGGAACGAAGCCTGCGGCGAGGCAGGCGGCATAGAGCGGGTGCGCTGCAGTCGCGCCTTCCGGCACCCAGATGAAGTCCTCCGACGCCAGAGCGGCCAGGGCGACCTCTTTCTGCTCTGCCAGAGGGTGCGTGATAGGAACCACGAGGGCCAGTTCTTCTTGAAGCAGTTCCCGGTGTGCCAGTCCTGCCACGAGATAAGGAAGATGGACGATACCGATATCGGCTTTGCCGCTTTCGACAGCTTCCGCAACGGCTTTGGCCGGAACGGTTTCGCGCAGCGTGATCTCGATATCAGGATAGATTTTGCGGTAGGCGGCAAGATGGCGCGGCAGGAGATGCTGGCCGGGCGTCGGCAGTGTCCAGAGGGCAAGCTGGCCGCGCCGCAGCCCGACGACCTCCTGCACGGCACGCTTTGCAGCCTCTTCCTCTTTCAGAATCCGTTCGGCATAGAGCAGCAGGGTGCGTCCTGCATCCGTCAGTTGGACGGAGCGCCCCTGCCGATAAAATAGAGGCGTACCCACCTCTCGCTCCAGGTTCGAGATCTGCTGCGAGAGGGAAGGCTGAGAGATATGGTTGGCTTCCGCAGCGCGCGTAAAGTGTTCCAGACGCGCTGCAGAAACGAAGTAGCGTAGTTGATAGATCTCCATAGATTGTTCGCACCGAAACAGAGGGGGACCTACTCCTCCGCCAGTAGAGTGAGATGGCGAGGTGAGAGCAGCCACTGCAGCACGCCGTCGCCCGGTTGGGGACGGATGGTCTCGATATAGATCAGACCGCCTTTTTTGAGGTCGATCTGGGCTCCGCCGATGAGTTGGCCAGCCACCGAGCTGAGATCCGGTTCGTGTCCGACGCAGAGGACGCGCGCATTGGCCGAGAGCTTCCGGGTCAACGCCTGCAGGACGCCCATGCGAAAATAACCGGATGCCATCTCTGGCACGATATGGAACTGCTCGGAGGGCAAGCCGACCGCTTCCGCGACGATACGGGCCGTTTCGAGGGCGCGGGGGTAGGGGCTGGTATAGATCAGATCGAAGCGTGGATTCAGGGCGACCAGGGCGAGCGCTTCCGCGCGCATTTCGGCGATGCCTTCGGCGGTCAAGCGCCGGTCGGCGTCGGTGATTCCGGCGTACACGTCTTCCGCTTTGCCGTGTCGGAGAAAGAAGAGATGCAATAGGGGGCTCCTCATGAGAAGAAGCGTCGCACAAGGCGACGCTTCTCTGCTTATCTAGGCTTCCTCGCAGCGGACGGAAACGATTCCCGGAAAGGGCTGGCGTCTTGCGATGGGGTTCAAGGACTATTCGGGCTCTTCCACAAGCGGATTGGGGATGGCTTTCGTGGTCTCCAGAGCATGATGAAACTGCCGCATCTCCTCCAGAGTGATCGCCCCGAGACCTGCAAAACGCGTGCGCTCGTCTTCCTTGGCCTCAGTCTGAGTGTCCTGTAGCAGACCGTCTTCCCACTCTTCCTGCTTCACGAAATGCTCGCCCAGTTTCTTACAGCGGGAACAACGGTATTTGATGTAGACGAAGCTCGGGCCGAACTGCTTGACGTAGTAGCCCTGCTGCATCACATCGCGCCGCAAGATACGTTGACCACAATGACATTTTAAGCTGGTCTTCATTCCGTCGTCAACCTCCGTACCGCTGCACCTCACTCCGATACTCGAAAGCGGGTGCGCTGGCGGCTCCGCCACGGAACATTGGGCGTTTTATTTCTTTGTCATATACCCGAGGATCGCTCCTCCGGTGAAGTTATTATACCACGAATATTTCGGAGACGCATCTGCGTGCAAGTTGCAATTCTGCGGGATTTCATTTTCGCGGGCGCCGCCGGAAGACCCGACAGCATTGGGGTGTCGTGAGGCGCTGTGCTATACTAAAGCTCATGCGGATGAAAGTTATCCGGCTTCCGATTCCTGTTACTGAGCATCCGGACGAGGTGGGTACGTGAAACTTCTGGACCGATATCTGTTGCGCGAAATGGTGGTGCCGTTCCTGATCGGACAGGGGGCCATTGTCCTTTTGTTGACGGGGAGCGTACTCTACAACAATGCGGATGTGCTGCTCGCCAATCAGGTGCCGATGCGCTTTATCGTGCGTATGGTGCTCTACTTCATCCCGTTTCTGGTGCACATGACCATGCCAGTGGCGATGGCGGTCGCGGCCTCGTTGGCCGTCAGTCGTCTGGGACGCGATTCGGAGATCACGGTGCTGCGGGCCGCCGGCATCAGCATGACGCGGATCTTCCTGCCTATTTTTCTTACAGGGTTGGTTGTCAGTGTCGGGGACTTCTTCTTCGGGGAGTATATCGTTCCGAAATCGGTAGAGAAGTTTCAAGGAGTGCTCGACGAGATCCCGACCCAACTCAAGACACTGGCTCCCGTGCCTGGGCAGACGATCACCTCTGCCGACAACTCCTTCAATATCAACATTCGCAGCCTCTTCCGCCGGCACGGCTATATCGAACTCCACGGCGTCCAGATCATCGCCAACCCGACCGCAGTTGCGACAGGAGACGCGGAGCCGATCGATGTTTTCGCAGAGAATGGTCGCTTCGAAAACGGCGTCTGGACACTGTACCGGCCCTCCATCTTACGCCGTAACATCAAGAAGGAAAATGAGTGGGAGAACCTGAAGCCAGCCCCGGATGGCCGTTTCGTTTTGAACATCTCCGTCGATCCGCAAGCATTCAAGAGCGCATTTCAACTCCAACTGCCGATGTGGAAAATGGCCGGATCTTCCTCGCGCACTTTCTGGCAGTTGAGGGAGGATGTGAAGCGCAATGCGGCTACGGGGGTCTCCGATCCCTACGCCATTCTCAACTATCACTTCAAACTCTCGGTGCCGTTCTCGTGCCTGGTGATGGCGCTGTGCTGCCCCCCCATGGCGATGCGCTTCGCCAGGGGCGGCGGCTTTATGGGCACCTTGCTTTCGATCTGTTTGGTCTTCGTCTACTGGAACACCATGCTGCTCATGCGCATTCTGGGCTCGGTGGGTCCAGAGGGTGGCGCGCCTATCCTGCCACCTCAAATCGCGGCCTGGGCGCAAAACGTGCTCTTCATCGTTGTCGGCCTGATCGTCCTCCGACGCAGCGAATGAGCCGCTTAAACGGCTCTCCGTCGCCTCATCGTTCGCCTGGAAACAGTACTTTCCGGAGAGGATCCCCAGGCCTTACTTGCCTTTCCGGGGCTCTACCGGGACGCGCTCGACTTTGATGCGTCCAGAGTAAAGATCGTCTAGGAGTACATACGCGTCGGGGTCGTATTTTTTGAGACTTTCTGGGCCAGGCGCAGGCTTCTCCCCGGTCATGCCCATATCGCCATGTCCGCCGAAATACCACATCGTCAGCTCCGCAAAATACTCATCGGCGTTCGATCCCGCATAGGCTTTGACCCATTTTCCCGCTGCCAACGAATGTTCCCGTTGCTGCCGAATCCGTGCGCGGATTTTCTCGGTCAGGCCGTAGTTCATCAGGGTATGCGCGAACTCATGCGGGCAGATGTCGCGGTCGTGATAACGATCCACGGCTAGTTTGAGCAGATTCTCTTCCCCGCACGAGGCAAACAGCCCGCCAAGCCCTCGGGTTCGCTCATCCACTGTCCGTTTGCCGTCGAACGGCTTACCCTTCAGCGCGCGGTGTTCCGGCAGATCCGAGGTCTGCTGGTCTTTGCCTATGATATGGAACTCCACTCCTGCCATCTGCATATTGTAGGCTGCGTCCGGAAGATGCTGCAATTCGCGCTCCATCCAGTCACGCGCCTTGAACAATGCCTCATCGGCGACGACTGCATGCGCTTTGATGGGAAGGCCGTTGTAGATCAACGCCTTCGAGAAGAAGCCGAGCTCAGGCGGATCGAGACGAACTATCTTCTCGGCAGGTTTGTCCTGTGCAAAGGGTGACGACGATGCGAGCACGATACAGGCGCTACAGAGCGCGAACAGCAAGGGGTGTCTGCGTGTCATGGGAAGTCTCCTTCTTTCCAGGCGCAACACTGCTGCACCTACAACAGTCTCTCATTCTCCGCAAAAAGGCGCGACTCCTCCCAAAGGGTCTCCGAGAGGAATCACGCCTACCCACTGCTGCTCTCGTCTGGAAACCTCTCCATCTTATTGCGCGCGTTTGCCGAGAGCGCGGGCGAGGACGGCATTGACGGGCTTGTTCGTGATCGGATACCGAACATCTTCCAGCGATGCCCCGGCGGCAATCAGCTTCTCGACGGAAGCGACATAGTCGCCGTTCGGGTCACGGAAATTCTTCGCTCCCCACAGGCACGCCCCCAGAGGCTTGCCGCCGTA
Organism: Chthonomonadaceae bacterium; assembly: GCA_043762265.1. Taxonomy (GTDB): domain Bacteria; phylum Armatimonadota; class Chthonomonadetes; order Chthonomonadales; family Chthonomonadaceae; genus JANXLO01. The sequence continues at coordinate 17,096 of JAYUMV010000378.1, forward strand.
GGCATTCTTCGCTTCCAGTGAGGCGCCGTGTGCGAGCAGCAGTTCGATCAGGTCCGCATAACCCCGTACGGCGGCGCGATTCAGCGCGGTAGAGTCTTCGCTGCCCCGCGCTTCGATGTCGAAGCCGACAGCGAGCATCAGACGGACTGCCTCGGTTCTGTGGTGCCAGGCGGCATCGGCAATGGCGCGCATCTGCTCCGGCGGCAGGGAACGGACCATCTCCGGCTTCTCTGCTACCATCGTGCGAACGGTCGGCTCATCGCCAGCAAGACAGGCTGCAAGCAGGCGCTCTTCCGGAGAACTCTGGGCCAGAAAGAGACGGTAGATCTCCTCGTAGCCTAACTCTGCGGCGAGATAGAGCGGGCTATGGCCGTTTCGGAGCGTATAGGTGTAGATATGCCCGCCTTCCGACGTGCCCGCAGTGAGTTTGCCCTGGTTGACCCGTGCGCGGAGACTGTCGGGATCGGCGGCAAGCGCCTGTTGGACCAGAGCGATGTCGCCCAACTGCACGGCCATGAAGATGTCGAGTTCTGCTCCGCGTGTGAGCAGATAGCGGCAAACCTCCGGTCGGTCTGCCACCATCGTCTGCGCGGGAGTGCCGCCGTGGTCGAGGTCGCGCAGATCGATCTCCGCCCCGTGATCCAGCAGAAAGCGGGCGATCTCGATCGACGCCGCGAAATGCAGCGGACTCTGCCCGTCTCCTCCACGCGCATTCACCAGGGAAGGATCGGCAGTGACCAGTTCTTCCAGGCGATCCAGGCGATTCATTCCCGCTGCTGCCCAGACATCCACTACCGCGCCCCGTTCGACCAGATAGGCCGCGAACTCGGGATCAGGATGCGGCAGCACGCCGAATCCACCCGCCCACCAACTGCTGCGGACATTGATGTTCGCGCCGTACTGGAGCAGCACTTCCAGCGCCTTCCGGTCTTTGTGGCGGGCGGCGATCAGGATGGCAGGGGAGTCGAACGTGAAGAGAGGGGCATCGATCTGTTCCACGAGAGCCGGAAAGGTACGCAGCAACGTGCGGATTTTGCCGCTGTCGCCCGTCTGAACCGCCGTCTTGAACGCTTCCACCGCAGCATCGTGATTCGGCTGCAAACTCTCGACATGGCGCTTGAGACGGGGCCAACTGGGAAAGTCATACTCACGGGCGACTACGAGTTGGGCCTCGCTAAGCGTTAAGTTGGTGGCCGTGAGGGATTCCAGGGGAAGGACAGTGGCACGAGGCAAATGTGTCTGAACCCGACGCAGTGCGCCCGAATCCTGCGCCTTGAACTGCTTGACAAGGTCTTTCGCCTGGTTCTTGAGTTGCTCCAGGCTGGGGAGAGCGGGCAGAGACGTAGTGGTGGTCATAACGACCTCCTTTCTGTGTGCCTGTTGTCCGCTCTGCCAGGCAGAAAGAAGGTGTGAAAAACAAATTCGGAGTGGAGGTGGGCTCAGCCCTTCCCGCGGACGTGGGTGCGCCCTATATGCGCATCCTTATTATACCCTTAAAAAGAGGTATCAGATTCACCTCGGGTCGTATGGAGTGCTACTGCTCACGATGTCTACGGAAGGCACTTGCCGGGCTGCAAGTAGTCGGTTCATCGCCTGGACAACATGATGTTGCTTTTGTTCGGCATACGGTAATTTGGATAGTTGCCATCCTGGTCCGATGATAATACGCTTAATCGGTAAAGGTGGTTTGTTTTGTAGGAAATCCACGAAGGGCACTAATCGATCACTACTTTCACGGAATTTCACATCCTTCAACTCTGGCAGAACAATCAAACGAAATTCTTTCTCTGCGCTAAAGCCGGTATGCTTCATGAAACTTGCTGCTACCGTGAGTGTCTGCTCAATCAGAGCGAAATCGGTTTCTTGGTTTAACGCGTTCAAAACGTTCGTCGCGAACAACATTTGCTTTTGTGGATTGTACAGAACCCAGCCTGCCACATCTCCTGCCTGGTGCACAGCCCGGGTGTTGGTAACTACAGAACACCCCATTCCGTTAGATGCGTACCCTCGCCATTGTCCAAGATTGTCTGGATCACCGCTG
>JAYUMV010000379.1:0-7467 GCA_043762265.1 Chthonomonadaceae bacterium
CCGTGGCGCAGGTAGTCGCGCATGGCGTCGATGGAGGCGCGGCCCAGCATGGCGATCCGCTCTTTGTCGCCCTTGCCGTGGCGGACACGCACCTCTTCCTCATCGAGTTGCAGGTCGGGGAGATCGAGGGCCTGGGCTTCGCCCGCGCGGAGGCCGGAGGCATAGAGCAGTTCCATGAGAGCTTTGTCGCGGAGGCCGTCGGGGGTGGCGGTGTCGGGGGCGTCGAGCAGATGTTCGACTTCGACAATGCGCAGGAACTCCGGTAAGCGCTCCTCCTGTTTGATGGTCAGGATGCCGACGGTAGGGTCGTTCTCGATATAACCCTGCTTTTTGGCCCAGCGACAGAAGGCGCGGAACGAGGCGAGTTTGCGAGCTAAGCTGGAACGCTTGTAGTCGCCCTGCTGCATCTCGGTGAGGAGGGCACGGATATGATTCCGTTCCACTCGAAAGAGACCGCCGGAGCCGAGATCCGGCTGGGATTCGATGTAGCCGAGGAACTGCGTGATGTCGGCGCGGTAGGCGCGTATGGTATGCACAGAGGCGTTGCGGGCCAGTTTAAGGTACTGGATAAAACCGTCCAGCACCTCATTGAACGCGTGGCTCAGGGCGGGCTCGGTGAGAGGCTTTTCCGGCGCGGCTCCGGCCTCTTCCCCTGCGTGCGCCAACGGAACGTTATTACGCTCGATCATTCAGTCCTCACTTTACTGCCGTAGGGAATGAGATTTAGCTTGTCTGTTTGCGGGATTCGAGATAGGCCTGCTCAGCGGCCGCCAGATCGGCGGAGGTGGCGCGGGTGCCGACGGGAATGGCGGCGGCGGTCGGCGCTTTCAAATCCTTGGCATGCACCAGCAGGGTATAGCGCAGGCGGAAATCTCTCTCTTTGTCGGTGAGACGGTTTTTGGCCTCTTCGGAGAGACCGTCCAGCCAGCGGGTCTTCATGCTCTCCTGCACGTCGGTATGGCGGTTCGCCACGGCGTCCGGCAGGCTCTCCTGTTCGATTTCGACCGCGATCTCGTCCGTGGCGTAGACCTTCTGGACCGTGCCGGTCAGGCCACGAAAAAAGTTATAAAACATACCAGACTTCACGTCGTCCGCATCTGCCTCGCGGTCCACGATCTCGACGCGCTCGCCCTCTTTCAATGCTGTCGCCATACTCTCTCCTCTCTTTAACGTCAACTGCTAACAGATATTATACCTCATTGAAGCAACTTCATGGCGAGCACTTCGGTCACCAGGGCGATGTTGGCGTTGGCATCCAGGCGGCGGCGGGCGAGGAGCAGCGCGTTGAGGCAGCGCATCCAGCGCTCCGGCTCCCCTGCCTGCGCCAACTGTGTAAGGCGGCGCACACGGTCCGTATTGATGACCGACTCCGGGCTTCCTCCCACGCGCAGGGTCAGCAGATCGCGGTAGAAGACGACGAGCAGATCGAAAATCGTGGCGAGCTGTCTGCGGCCCGTCTTCTCTTTGCCGGTCGGCGCCGTCGCGTCGTCGTCCTCACTCCCACCGGTCGCGTCGGCTGCGGCGGCGGGCTCTTCACCGAGCAGAGCTTTAATCTGGCCGGAGAGTTTGCGCATCTGTTCCGCCAGGCGCAGGGCGCGCACACGCGGGGCTTGCGCGAGGCCCTCCGCGAAGTCCAGCACCTTCCCGATCTCGTCCACGGCGTTCGGGCTGCGAGCCAGTTGGACCGCCTGGCCGATGCGGCCCTCCGAATAGGCAGCCAGCATCGTAGCCCGCTCCGCCTCGACCCCGACCCGCTCCTGCAAGTAGGTCGCCAACTCCTGGCGCGTCAGCGCGTTCACCCGGATCATCTGGCTGCGCGAGGCGATGGTCGGCAGCACCCGGGCAGCGTGGGGGGCGAGCAGCACGAACAGGGCGTAGTGCGGCGGCTCTTCCAGCACTTTCAGCAGGCTGTTCGCCGCCGCCTCGTTCAGAGTATCGGCACGTTCGATGATATAGACGCGCTTGGCCCCAATGGACGGCGCATAGTTGAGCGTATGCGAGAGTACGCCGCGTGTCGGGCGGTTGTCGCGATCCCAGAACTGCCAGATCTGCATCTGGTCTCCGGCAGGCTGCACCGTGACGATCTCCGGTTGCGTGTTCGTCTCCATACGGCGGCACGACTCGCACTCCCCGCACGCGTCGAACGGCACGAGGCGTGGGTTCGTGCAGGCGACCGCCTGCGCAAAGGCCCGCGCCAGCGTCCCTTTGCCTACTCCGTTTGCGCCCAGAAAGAGATAGGCGCCCGGCAGCGTACCGCCCTCCAGCGCCTTGCGGAGGGCGCTGACAGCGGGTTCCTGCCCAAACAAAGTGTCCAGAAAGGGCATCGCGGTTATCTCCCCGTCACGCCGAACAGGATCGGCGCGGCGTAGGGATGCTCGGCGCGAAACTCCAGGGCGACGATCTCTACGGTTGGGCGCGGATTTTTCCAGCGGAGCAGGCGCAGACTCAGCGGCGCATTCGTTTTTCCCCAATGTACGGGATCCGTCGAGACGGTCGCCGCCGAAGTGTCGTCGTCGAGCGCGCGGATCTCCCGACCGTAGTGGAGCGGAATATCGACGGTGCGACCGTCGGCGTAACGCAGTTGATAAGTTCCTACAAGCGCGCCATCTTCGGCTGCATAGGCGGTGGCATGGAGGAAAGAGAGCCTCTGCGCACGGGCATGCACCGGCAGCAACACGGCGTTCGGGTAAGCGATTCGAGATGTTCCCGGCGGCATTTCGCCCGGTACGTCCCGGTTCAGCAGGCCGTGGAGCATCACGCCGCCGGGTCGCGTGCCCAGGGTGCGAATGCCGACATCCGCGATCTGTGGGGACTCGCGTTCGTCGATGGGCCAGTCTTTCGCATCGGCGCTATGCACGTTTGTCGTCGGCACGTAGGGGGCAATAGGCAAGGCTTCGGGCCAGACATCGTTCAGGCGGATATTGGCGGCCTCCCGCAGGCTGAGATACCAGCCAGGCTGCGGTCTGTTGGTGGACTGCGTCTCGCGGTAGGCGCGGTTGAAGACGGTCATGGCGGAGTAGGGGAGGGCGTCCGATTTGGGCGGTAGCACAGGTGCATAGGGGTTCGGCGCTGTCGTCGGTTTCGGGGGCTCGTAGCCCCGATAGAAGGGCCGGTCGAACAGGTCGTAGGGATGTCGCTCCGAGCCGCTCCAGGCGTACTCCGCCGCGTAGATGTAGGCGAGGAACTGCCGATAGTCGTACCAGCCTTCGAGCAAGCCCGCGTTGCTGTCAAATCCTGCCCAGGTCGTTTGGAGCGTACCGAGCGAGTTGTGGGCGATCGCCTGCTGCGCCCAGCCTCGGATATTCTCCGGCTGAAACCAGGGACAGCCTAACGTGGCCTCTCCGCGCTGCCGGAAGAGCGCGAGGCCGTTACGCTGCTCGTCGCCCGGCGTGTAGCGCCAGTCGGCGATAACCGCGTCGCCTGGCATGGCGATGCGGCGGCGGGCCGCCTCCGCAACACTGGGCGCGTTCGCCGCCGTCATGATCGGCACGTGGGGAAGCGTCGGCCCCTCCGACTCGTGCAACAGCATATCGCTCCAGAGGATCGTGCGCACGCCTCGCGTCCGCAGCCAGTCGGCGAGGCGATTGGTGTCCTCGATAAACAGGGCCGAAGCGCCTTTCTGGATGTTGCCGGGCCGCGCCGGATACTTGCCGAACTCCTTGTCCTGGCTCGGCACCTTCACCTCATCGTGTCCGATATGGAACAGGCTCGGATGAAAGATGTCGAGGGCTTCCGTGAACACATCGAAAAGAAACTTGTAGGAGTCGGGATTGCTGGCATCGTACGCATGCTGCGAATTCACATCCTCCACCAGATCCTGATGCTGATGATTCGCGAAGATCCATTCGCTGTGGCCCAGGGAGTTGACAAGCGGGATCGGCTCCATGAAATGATCGCGCGCGGAGGCGATATCGGTGCGCAGATCGTCCAGACTCATCCCATACGGCACGGCGATCTCCGGATGCGACTTCCAGTGCGCGTACTCGCACTCCAGCACGAGGCGGTTCAGCTTGTAGCGCGAGAGCACCCGCTCGATCAGCCGCTGATGAAACGGCAGCGCGTCTTTGCCGACGAAGAGGTGGACTCCCCGGAAAGCGAGGCTGGGCCAGTCGGAGATACTCACCCCGGCGAAGGCGAAACGGCCCTTGGCGCGGCGCTGCAGCAGTTGGCGCAGGGTCTGAAGGCCATAGAAGGCGCCTGCCGCGTCCCTCCCGACGATCCGTATCTCTTCTGAGGTGACGGAAAGTTGATAGCCTTCGGGCGGCAAGGTGGCTGTCGCGCCGCTGCCTTCCGTCAAAACGACGATGCGCGGGCCAACGACTGCCCCGACCTGCACGATCGCTTTGACTCCTGTCTCGTGAAACATGTCCTGCGTGAACCGCTTCATCTCCTGGCGCACCGGGCTGAACTCCGCGCTCATCGGCAGTTGGTCGCTCAGAATCAGGGGGCCTGTCACCGCAAAGTCTTCTGCATCTCCCGTCGGAAGCCGCACGACTTTCGGCTCGGGGATCAGGACCGGATGGTTCTGTGTGTCCAGTAGCGGCGGCAGCGGTCGCCCTGCATCCGGAATGCGGACTATTTTGGCGGGACGCGGGTCCAGAGCAAGCGAAGAGGGCTTCGAAGGCAATAGAGGGCGGGGGGCGGGCAGGGTCAGGGTAAAACTGCGTGTGGTCTCCTGTCCCGGCGTCATCTCCGTGCCGAGCAGACCCAGCCAGAACAGCTTTTCGTCGCGCAGATAGTCGTCGTCACGGCCATCGAACAGGACCCCGTCGGCAGGCTCTCCCGCGCCTACGCGCAGACTCAAAGGGCCGAACGCCGTCTCTTGAAACAGGAGCGACTGCCATAAGGGGGCCAGACTGTCGGCGGGATATTTCGAGGCGCGGGGCAAAGGGCCGACATGGTCGCTTGTCGGGGGCGTTCCTGCGCCATGTTCCGCCTGGTAGGTCGCCCCGACCAGCGGGTAGCCCCAGAACCGCGCCGCATTCCACTCCAACGCGGCGGGTTCCGGCCCGTCCCACCGATACCTCAGCGTAAAGGTCACGGTGTTGTTGGGGCGTACCTCGATCCGCTGTGTCGCCATAAACTTCTGCGGAGTCGCCTCATACATGAAAACGGTAGTGTACGCGCGCCCCCCGTCCGGCAGCGTCTCCATCGTCGGGCGGGCGGGGGAGGAACTGGAGCCGTAGTAACCTTTCGCATAGTCCCGCGAGAAGACCTGCACCAGTCCGCCGCGCACCAGTGGCACCTGATCGAATTCGAGAGAGAGGCCGTTGCGCAGATATCGCGCCGTCCAGCGACCGATCTGGGCGGGAGCGGAAGCGTCCGGGGGATGATTGGGAGCAGCCTGTGTCCGACCAACGGTTGGCCCAACGAGGCCGAGGCAGAGCAGAAGCAAGCAAGAAAGCAGTCGTCTCATGATGATTCTCTGTTCGTTCTCGTGCGGTCTGATTCCTGCTGCACGGAAGGGGACGTCAGGGACGGCCCCCGGAACTGAAGTCAGGAGAGTGGCCCTCGCGTATTGCGGAGATCCATGCGGCCAGGCTGTCTGTGCCCATTACCCAGAAGCGAGAACACGCCTCGAAATAAGCGATGACGGCCTGTGCCTCCCCCTGCGCGAGAAGCGCTTTCGCCAGAGACGTATCCGGGCCAAAGGAGTTGAGTTGGGGCGAGCCAGGGGTTTCTCCGGCTGCACGCAGATGCTCTTTCGCAGCCTCTCTGTCTCCTTGACGACAGGCGACCTTGCCGAGGACGATGTGGCTCCAGTGCAGGGCGTTTCCATAGTTCCAGTCTCTTGCGCCGTCTTCGTTCGAGGCGGCGCTTTTGAGGAGTTCGGTGGCGTAATGACTTGCTTTGGCAAAATCCTCGACCGCGAAAGCGTTCTGAGCCAGGTCGTTCATCAGCAGCGCCTGGCGCTCCGAATCTTGGGTAAGTTCGTAGGCATGCTCATAGTGGTGTAGTGCGCGCCTGGCCGCATCTTTACTCTTCTGCCCCTTCCGGTCACGGCGCTCGAAGTCGGCGAGCAGGCCCAGTTTTTGCGGCCATTCCGGATCGGTGGGGTTCAATCGCGCGGCGGTTTGCAGCCATTCCTGAGTCTGAGGCTTATTTCGATGCGGGGAGTAGAGAAGGAACTTGCCCCCATTGCCCCAGACCCGCGCGTTGTCCGGAAAGGCCGCGACCGCCTCCTTCCAGAGCGATCTCGCCTGATCCACGTCCTTTTTCGGACCATGATGCAGCAGAACGAAAGGGGTGCCGGCCAGATCCGATTCGGGATGGTGTCGGATGACCCAGAGGACATGACGCAGGTGAGATTGACGCGCTGCTTCGGACGTGAACGCTGCCATCATGTAGTGAAGCAGCAACCGGCTGCGCGCCTCAAAATCGTCCGGCATTTCCAGGAGAGACTGTTCCAACTCCACGATCTGTGCTGCAGAAAAATCACGGATGTTTTGCGGAAGATCGGCAGCAGATATGATTTTTCTCCTCAGAAGCGTTATTTCAGAGCCTTTCGGCATCGATCTGCCTGTCTCCTGCCTCACGAACCAGAACGCCTCCCGATTTCCAGGCAGGAATCGGTTTGGGCGGCGTGGAACACAAGCCACGGAAACGGTCTGATAGCACCGGGCGGAGGAACATGGATACGCTCAAAATCGGCGCGGGCCTGCTGCTGCTGCTGGTCATTCTTACAGATACGTTCGAGACGATCGTCCTGCCCCGCACGGTGACGCGGCAGATACGGCTGACGCGTCTCTACTATATGTCGCTCTGGGGCTTCTATGGGCTGATAAGCCGGCGCAGCCGGGCGAAGGGCGAGGCGCCCCGGTTCGCCAACGCTTTCGGGCCGCTGTCGCTGCTGCTGCTGATCTTGATGTGGGCCTGCGGGCTCATTTTCGGGTTTGCATTGGTAGGGTGGGGGCTGGGCTCGCCGACGCATGCAGACCATCTCGCACCGGGCCTCTTTACGGACATCTATCTGAGCGGCACGACCTTTTTCACGCTGGGGCTGGGCGATGTGACGCCGACCAGTATGGCGGAGCGGGTGCTGGTCGTACTGGAAGCGGGGGGCGGTTTCGGGTTTCTCGCCATCGTCATCGGGTATCTGCCGATCATCTATCAGTGTTTTTCGCGTCGTGAAGTGGGTATCACGCTGCTCGATTCGCGGGCAGGGTCGCCGCCGACCGCCGGGGAGTTGATCCGCCGCCATGCCGCCGCCGACAACATGGACGCTCTGACTCCTCTGCTGTTGACGATGGAAGCATGGGCTTCGGACTTTATGGAGAGCCATCTGTCGTATCCGGTTCTGGTCTTCTACCGCTCGCAGCACGACCGCGAGTCGTGGCTGGCGACGCTGACCGTGATGCTCGATGTGAGCGCACTGTTGCTCGTCGGCTTCGAGGACAAACCGGACTGGCAGCGCGGCTTGCGCTGGCAGGCGAAGCAGACCTATGCGATGTGCCGCCACGCGGCGGT
>JAYUMV010000380.1:0-18310 GCA_043762265.1 Chthonomonadaceae bacterium
ATCCCGGTTTGGACGGTCAGAGCGATGACGCGACAGCAATTTCACTTTGCACAGAGGGCGGCAGCCTAAAGCCGCTTTTCGGCTGTGCTTCTAGGGGCTCCTTTCCGTTGCGCCCGACAGCCTGTTGCCACGCATCATTGAGTTTGCCCACATCATGCAGTAGCGTCGCTAGCTCCATGGCATCCCGCACCGCGCCGACGGTATCCTCCAGCGGAACGCCTGCGTGTGCATATACCTTGTCTGCCCACGCCATGAGAAACGGAGAGTAGAGATCAAGAATACGTCTGGCCTCTTCCTGCGCTCCCTTCGCATGTTCGATCCACGTCTGCTCCTTGCCGTCCTGCTGTTTCTGGCCGCGTTCTCTTGGGAAAATCAGGCGCATTCGTGTAGGCTCCCCCACTCCCGGTCGGATTCCCAGGCCGGTTCGTGGGGCATAGGCTGCTTCTGTGGCAAGAATCAGATAGGTTGCACCAGGACGAATGCGCTGAACGGGCGAAATTCGCATCGGCATTTCGGCCACCGATTTTGTCTCCTGATTTGATCTCGCACTATGCTGAATGACGACCTCACGGACCTGCCACTCTTTTTGTAGAGAGGCGAACGTGCTGAGCCGCAGAGAAATCGTTTCAGGATATTGCCGTGGAAGACGATTGCCGTTCGCATCTTTCTCCGGTGTGTTGTACGCGCTCTGAGCCGCCTCGAAACTTTCCACAACTCCAACGTTAACGGTAACGGAATCGCGTAAGAGTTTTTCGACCTGTGACGCGTCAGCAGATTGGAAAGCCTGTTCGTATGCACCAAGCGCCGTCGCCGCAGTAAGAGCGACAGGATCTTTGTCAAGCGGCCTTTTCTGTTTTTTTCGGTCGTCTGCTTCCTTCTTTGTAAACTCCTGTCCGCTTATAAACGCACTATAGAAATCGCTCAAGCTCCGCGTGACGAACTCCTGTTCCCGCTGCCAGTCCAGGATCTGATCGTTCACGTCTTCCTTGAGCGCCAGTTCTGTCGCTTCCATGACATCAAGATTGTAGGGAAGGCAAGCCTTTCGCCGTTCCTCTTCACTCTGCGTTTTACCTTGAGGGAAGAGAGACCAGACCACGAACCGACCATTCTGTATAGGCGCGGGTGGACGGAAGAAACGAGCACAGCGTCCGGCCCGTTGGACAAGCGAATCTGCCGGGGCTAGTTCACTGAAAACGACAGGCGCCGAGATATTTAATCCGGCCTCCACTACCTGCGTGCTGACCAGAATTCCACCCTTTCCCATTTCCCCAAAACGCTCACTGATCTCTTCGTCGCGCTTTTGGCGATCCGCCGGCGCGAAACGGGAATGCGCCAGAAACACATTGTCTACTCCGGCCCCCGCGCATAGTTCATGGTAAAGATCGAGGGCAGCCGGAACAGTATTACAAAAAACGATGACGCGTCCATTGGGCCCTTGTGCAGTCCATGCCTCCCTGATGGCGGAGACACGACCTGCCGTGTCCAGCACCGTGTCAACCGAATTCACGATAATTCTTCGGCGATCATCCCGTTGGCTCACATCCGTTTCGCTGGCATGAACGACACGTAAATCCAAATGCTTCTCAAGGTGCCTGATTACAATGTCGGGCAGAGTGGCCGTCATGACGCAGGAGAGCAATCCCCAGCGTTGACGTTGGTGCAGCATAGCAAACAACAGCGGCAACCCGGCCTTTGGGTCAAGTAAATGCACTTCATCAAAGACACTGTAACTTGTCAGTATTGCACCGGCTGCCGAGTGGCCGTCTCTGGATGTAAAGGAAAGCGGAGCACCCGCAAATGCCGTCAGATATTGGTCAATCGTCGTGATAATGGCCTGCTCGCGGAATGTCTGACTGTCCGGAGTTTGACCATGATGTACTGTCGCCTTCCACGGACGCTGGTTGAAATGCAACAACTGGTCGAACTGTTCTTTGATTCCCTGCGCCATCGCCCGCATAGGCAGGGTATATATTACTCGTGTACCGAGCAGACCTGTGCCTATTTCAGCAGCGGCAGTGAGGGCAGCACGAGTCTTTCCTAATCCGGTCGGCGCGATCAGCAAAACCGATTTATTGTCCCGTAAGACAGCATTACATTGCCGCTGAAAATCCATTGTTCATCTCCTTCTCTCTATCTCATTCGGGCATCTCCACCCAAACTCGACGCCTGCCACACAAACCGGAACGAATTTGCGAAAAAACCTGATAGTTTGCTGTCTCTGCAAATGCCCGTTCCTATGCCAGGGCGTTACAGATAGTTTTAGACTATGATTGGAAAATGTGCTGTTCTCCTCGGAGTAACGTGCGAAGCGTAAGAGACCTCCCCCAAGACATCCTGTCCTTACAAACTAGGGAAGGCTTCCGTGGTCAGCAATGGCTTTAGGCGTCTACTGCAGACACAAATGACGCGTTGCCGTTGCAACACATGCCCGATTGCATTCATATTTTTTCTATACTTTGCAGGGAATCCTTGTTCGTTCGCGAACTTCCTCTTGTGTTATATTCATTGCGCTTTGTCAAGGAGTAATTGTTATGTCCCAAGAGGAGTTGGAGGCTTTGTGGCGAGCCTTCTGTGCCGGGAGCCCGACGGCCTCACGCCGTCTTATCGACGCCTGTTTGCTCCGATTGGTTCCGATCTTGCGCCGCCGCTTTTCCGTGTTGCCTCTGGAAACTATCAACGACGCGGCCTACGATGCGCTCATCGAATTGACACGCAATCCGGATCGCTACCAGCCCCAAAAAGGCAGCCTCCTCACCTTCCTCATTCTCATCGGCAATAACAAATTGATTGATTGCTATCGACAGATCCGACGTCGGCGCGAAATTCCTGTTGGGGGAAGCGTCGAACTCGCCCTTGTCGAAACGAATCAATTTAAGCAAGCCGAGTATCGGGAACCGGACCGCTACGATGCCGACACCCTGACACCCGATGTTCAGGCGCTCCTGGAGGAACTTCTGCCCGCCCTGCAAGACCGCGCAGCCTTCGACCTTGTCCTTCACGAAGGCCGCGCCTCGGTGGCGCAGTTCGCCACGATCTGGGGACTGGACCATCTGTCGCCCGAACAGCAAGCCGTGCTCGTCAAACAGAATCGAGACCGTATCATGAAAAAAGTCCGACGGAAACAACGCGAATTTCGGGAACTGCTCTATGGCGAAATATAATAAAGAGGCCCATGAACGTCGTCTGCGCGCCCAGTTCGTTCGGCGCACCCTCCAGGCAGACACACCGCTGTTGGCGACTACACTTCATCGCTACGCTGCCGCAGAAGGCCAGACCTGGGCCGAACTCGCCCAGGCGCTCGAATGCAGCGTGGACTCTCTCAACCAGATCGCCCTCTGCCGCCCGCCGCGCAGGGAGAGTTTCGTGGAAGATGTGGAGGAGATCGCCGCCGACTATGTAGACCCCGACCGCCTGCTTCTGCTGCTGCGCAAACTTCAAGTCTTCGCGACTTTTGCCGAACATGCTGCGGAAGCGCGGCCCGACCAGGATGCCATCCCCGGACGCACCATGCTCCTCGCCGCCCGTGACCGCGAAGAGGAGGGGGAGGGAGAGACCTCTCCAGCGCCGGAGGAGGAGCCCTCGACATTTCCTACAGAGGACGACCATGTCTGATGTGTACCGAGCCGTGGAGCGCTTTCGTCGGGATGCACGCGCCTTCCTCGAACCGCCTTTGCGGCTAAGAAGAGCCCTCGCCCACTGCTATCCTGTCACCTGCGAACTGCTGCCCGCACTCAGTGTCCAGGCCATGCGCGACTATCTGCACCGCCATGAGGCGCTTCTGCCCCGTGCCCTGATCACCTGCCGAGACCGACGACTGCGTGGCGGGATCGTCGCGCAGTACGGCTACGGCATCCTCTTCGCCGACCGCGACGATCCCGAATCCGAAATCCGCTTTACGCTGGCCCACGAGGCCAAGCATTTCCTCATGGATCATCTCTACCCTCGCCTCGACTTGCTGGATCGCTTTGGTCCCGGCATTCTGCCCGTTCTGGATGGACGGCGCCTGCCCAGTCGGGAAGAGCGCATCGACGCACTTCTGGCCCGCACCGAACTGAGCCAACAGACCCATCTTCTCGACCGAGACACACGACTATCCTCCAATTTCGAAACCATAGAAGCCGATGCAGACGCCTTCGCCTCGGAACTCCTGGCGCCCGCCGATTCCCTCCGTGTCCGCTTTCCACACCTCTTTACGGACGAGGAAGCCGTGACGCAAGTGCAGGAGGCGTTGGTGCGCGAGTACGCGCTGCCCGAGATACCTGCTCTGAACTATGCACGTGGCTGGGTCGCGGACCATGGGGAACCACGTACTCTGCTTCATCGCCTTGGCTTGATCTAAAAATTTTAGTAGCGCCGTGTCGCAATGCGCGATTCGCCAACGAATAATCCCCTGAACGACCGGGGTACCGGTAAAGACAGTTAGGAGCGGAGCCGAACCGATGTCTGAAGCAGACTCGCCCAACCAGACAGATGCATTCGCGGATGCCTTCGGGGAACCGATTCGTCAGGTACTCGACATCGCCACCTGGAACGACGGCCATGATCTTGCTAAGCTCTATGACCGCCTCAACCAGATGGTGGCCGAGAGTATCGCGCAGGAGACTCGTACGCGTGAGTCCATTCGGCAACTGATTATTCCGCGCCTACGGGATGGCAGTGACCGGTTCGCTCCCAAAAACGCGGGCCTCTACAAAGTCACGACGGAACAGATCGCGGAGATCCATTGCGGACTACTCTTTAACGGCGCAACCGAATGCTGCGATGGAACGGTCGCTGCCCACGACTCGCTGCTGCTCACCATCGTACAGATCGGCCTCTCGCTTGTCGCCTATCAAGGCAACCAGGGCACCTGGGTGCAGCGCCTCTATCGCCGCGACCTCCATGCGCAGAATCCGGATCCTATGGAAGAGGCAATGGCTCTGCTCGCACGCCGCGGTAAATCGGACGACACCGGCGGCGAGGGCGATAGTGGCCCCCTCAACCGGCTGGTAAGGCGCACTCTTATGGAGTATGCGGAGCGCGCTGCGCTCGCCAATCTCTCCACCGCGCTCTGGCGTATGGGGCACGGCAATCCGGTTCCTAGCGGTATGCTGCTCGTGACCGGCCCAGGAACGAAGGATCTGCTTAATGCGGGAATGGAAGCGCTTCGCAAACTGCTGTTGGGGCACAAGCGCTTTGTCTATGTTGTCAGTGAGCCTGCAGATCGCTTTCTTCTCACGCTGGGTAACGCGCTCAATCCGCTCGAATTTGCTATTACCGAAACCCTGGCGCATCAGTTCACAAAGCTACAACTGATTCAAAGCCGTAGTGCAGGCGCAGAACGCAGCGATGTCGTCGCCTTTATGCAGGAGGTTGGGCCGGAGGTTGTCACCGGAGTGTATCGGGCCGGACTGCATGCGCCGCCCCGCGTCTTTTATGCCCATCGGGATTTCGCCTGCGAAGCGGCAGCGCTTGCCATCGCCGACTCCGTGCTGCAGCCTTATCGTGGCTTCCCGATGCTGATCGACTTGGCCGATATTCTCTGTGGCAACATCTTCGACCAGGCCAGTTTCCATGGAACCGTTCAAAATGCGTACGCACGGGCCGGAGAGCCCATGCGCTATCTGGGTGAGCGCGAAACCCGTGTTTGAAAGAGAGCAAATATCATGAGTATCGAATTGCCGCCGCTGCCCGATGAGGTGGCCCAATCCTTTCCATCGGAAGCGTTCGCCCGCCTTCGCGAAGATATGCAGACAGCGGGAGGTTCCTACATGCCCCCAATCGGGCATGAGGGCAGCATCGGTTGCACAATGTTCGACACGCCGACATCCGATGACACTACCATCCCCGTCCTCCTGCCGAAAGAGAATATCGACCAACTGCCTTCGCAGGCGGCGGTACGAATCAAAAGTCAAGACGGACATACCTATCTCGGCATCGTGGTGCGAGGCCCGTTTGCCCTGCCGGATGGACTGCGCGCCGACGCGCCGCCTGTCGTGGCGACCGCCATTCGCGGCGGCTTCTTTTTACCGGACTATCATGGTCTCGTCATTGTCGAGATCGCGGGAGAGGAGAAGAACGGGCAGCTGCAGCCGCATCGCTTTCGTCCGCGCCCGAACAGTCCCGTTTTCGTGCTGAAACCGGAGGAGGTGCGCGAGTTCCTCAAGACCGGTGGCAACGTGCGCCTGGGCCGTGCCTTCGGCCATGACGATCTGGAAATCGCCTTTCCGTCCAGAGATAAGCAGGTGCTGCCGCGCCATACCGGTATTCTGGGAACGACAGGCGGCGGCAAGTCTACTACCGTCGCTAACCTCATCGCCCAGCTGCAGGCGGCCGGGGTCGCGACCATCCTGTTGGACACCGAAGGCGAATATACCGAAATGAACGAGCCGACGGACGATCCGAAGATGCTTGAAATTCTTCAGGAGATAGGCCGCGCGCCGCAGGGCGTCCCCGATACTGACCTCTATTTCCTGGTCGGTCGGCAATGCGCCAATCCTATGCACCCTCGCCGAAAACCCTTCTCGCCCGCCTTCTCCGGCATTTCGCCCTACGCCGCACTGGAGATTTTCGACCTCAATGAGGCGCAGGAGGAACGCTTCCAAAAAGCCCTTACCTTCACAACCCATGTCTTGGATGAGTTGAATGTCTGGGACGAGGCGGATCGTCGCTACGTGAAAGAAGAAATGGACGATTTCGACGAAGGCTATCCAAAATTGCGGCTCTCGCACCTCTACGATGTCGTCCGTAGTGTAGGAGATATGCTTCAGAACAAAGTGCGCGCACCGCACCCTCCCTTAAGATCTCCCGAGTTTCGCAACCACACGGATGTGTTTGACCGCCTGATCCAGGAAGCGATCAAAGACGAACAGAAGCGTGTGGACAGTTGGCGCAAGGTGCAGGGCAAATTGGGACGAATCGAACGCTTGAACCTTTTCGACAACCCACAGGCTCCCCCGCTCGACTTCAAGAAGTTGCTATCGCCAGGCCGCGTCTCTATTATCGACCTCTCTGACAGCGATTCTACGCTGGTCAACAATCTGATTATCAGCGACCTCCTGCATGGAGTGCAGAAAGCCCAGGAAGAGGCCTATGAATACGCTACTCAACTTGGACGGGAGCCGACTCCTGTGGTCATCATCATCGAAGAGGCGCACGAGTTCCTTTCGGCGCAGCGCATCGGCAAAATGCCTACCCTGCATCAGCAGGTGGAGCGCATCGCCAAACGCGGGCGCAAACGCTGGCTTGGCCTCGTCTTCGTGACTCAGTTGCCGCAGCATCTGCCCGATGCGATCCTCGGACTGGTCAACAATTTCATCCTGCACAAGATCGGTGATGCCAATGTCGTCGCCCGCCTGAAGCGTAGCGTTGGCGGCGTGGACGAGGCGCTCTGGTCGCGATTGCCCCGCCTAGCGCCTGGTCAGGCCGTCGTCTCGCTTGCCAGCCTCTCACGCCCGATACTGACCGCCATGGACCCCGCGCCCTGCCGCCTGCGCATGGTGCGCTGACCGCTCACCCATTCGGTTATTTCATTTAAATTTGAGGAGAGTAGAAACTTTGATTACCGCCATCGTCACCAGTGACAACCATCTGGGGGCCTTCTATGCCCGCTTTCGTCCCGAACGCCTAGGTCAGCGCCGCCGCCGCTTGCAGGAAGGCTTCCAGCGCGTGGTCGATGCAGCGATCGAACGCCGTGTCGATCTGTTTCTACAAGCGGGCGACCTATTTGATCGCCCTGATCCGCGCAATGCCGAGCGCCATTTTGTCGCTGGTCAGTTCAAACGGCTTCAGGAGGCAGGGATTCCTGTATTCGCCATTGCGGGGAACCACGACAGTCCGCGCAGTTTCGGATACGATGGCGGCGTGCTGCCGCAGGAAGAGATGCATGTTCTCGACGCGATCCACCTCTTCAAACAGACCGACACATTCGGGATAAAGACGCTCATGATCGGTGGACAGCAGGTTGCAGTACGAGGGATGAGCAGCGATTTCAATCGCCCAGAGAAATCCTGTCCGCTCGAAGGCATGGGGATGCAGGCGCGTGCAGGCGATATCGATCTGACGCTGCTGCACTACAGCGTGGAGGAATGGGGCCTGCCCTTGGCACAGGAGCCATGCCTGTCGCTTGCCAACCTCGCAAAGCTGGAGACCGATGCCATCTGCGTGGGGCACCTGCACCGACGCAACGAAACCCGCCTGCCGCAGGGAGCCGTCCTGCTCAATCCCGGTGCAACGGAGCATATCAACTTTGGTGAAGAGAATCTGCCCTGCGGTTACTGGCTTCTGCACTGTCAGCCGGGCCAGGTGCAGACCGAATATGTGCCGCTGCCGACCCAGCCCATGCGGACGCTGGAGCTAAATCTGACCGATCTGCCGCCGGTAGGAGAAGAGGCGGAGGATCCCCTGATGGAGATGCTGCTGGCCCGTGTCACAGAAACTTCACAGGCAGAACAGTTGCTGCGCGTTCGGCTGAACGGGCGACTCTCCCGCACGCGCTTCCAGAGCCTGGATCTGAGCCGCCTCTTGGCGCAGGGAAGCGCGGGGAACTTCCATTGCCAGCTCGAAACCAACGATCTCACCGTGTTCGATCCGATGGCGGAGTTGCGGATAGGTTTCGGCGTCAGTTTCGATGCGCGCGAAGAACTGCAGAACGTTGCGAAGGCGTTCGCCGCACAGGTTGCCGATAACGAGACCGAGAACGAAATCTGCACTCTGGCCGCCCGGCGCCTGGAAGCGGCCTATGAGCGTCTAACCGGCGGCGCACGTTCCTGAAAGGAGACGATCATGATTCTGCTCCACCGACTACGGACCCTGAATTTCAAACAACTTGTGGATGTAACGCTCATCTTTCCGAACAGCGGAACCGTGCTCATCGAAGGACATAATGAGGCGGGCAAGTCCTCCCTCTTCGAAGCCGTCTATTTTGCGCTTTACGGGAAGCCTCTGATCAGCGACAGAGATTTCCGACTGGAACATCTGCGCACTTACGGTGCCGAGGAGCTTATGGTCGAACTGGATTTCACCCTCGCGGGGCGACCTTACTCTGTCTCCCGTCGGCTCCGGGGACAGCAGCGCGCCTCTCTTACCTTGCAAAAAGAGGACGGCTCCACGGAGACGATCAACACTCTAAGTGAGGTCAATAGACGTCTGGTGGAAGAGCTAGGCGTCACGGCGGAGAGCCTGCTTAACACCTGTTTCGTGGAGCAAAAGCGACTGGATCGCCTGGAAGGACAGGACGCCAAAGAGCGTCAGATCACCATCAATGAATTGCTGAACTTGCGGGTTCTTACACAGTTGCAAGCCGAGTTTCGCGTTCCCCGAGAAGATCTGGATTGCGTCCGGACGTTGAAAGGGCGCGTTGGAGTGGCGCAACTGGACGACAAACGCTCCCGTCTGGAAGTGGAAGTCCGGCGGAACCGCCTCTGCCTGCTCTATTCCCATTTGCGACAGAGTGAAGATCAGGGGACGCAGTGGAAGTGTGAGATCGAAACGGCACAGGCGCGCCAGAAAGTCATCGCCATACGGCGTGAACAGATCACGCACCTGTTTCAGGAGTGTGCCCGACTTCGAAGCGTCCTCGAAGCCCTGAGGAATGCTCTGCCGCTGCATGTTCGCAGTTGGCAGGAAGCAGAAACCCTCCTGGCGGCGGCGAATGCGCGTGTCGGTCAATTGCAAACCCTTGCCGTCACCCTGCCGCATCGCACCGAACAATGGGCTTCCTGGCAGACAATGGCGGAGTCGTTGACCGTTCTGGAAACGTGGGAAGCCGACTGCGCTGGATGGGAACGCAGCTTGGAGGCGAAACAGCAGGAGTTGAAGGGGTTCGACACGCTCCAGGCTGCATGGGAGGCCGGAGAGACACAACGCACAAACGGCAATCGGAGTCTGGTTCGTAGTCGGGAAACGCTGGCGACCGCCGAGCAGGAGTGGAACTTCCGACAGGCTGCCGAGCAGCGTTTCCAGCAGATGCGGACGCTGCTCGGTAAGATCGAAGCCTGCGAACAGGCGGTGAAAGCGCAAGAGGAGAGCGACAGACGTCTGAAGACCGCGCGCGTGGAAGCCGCTCGCCTGCCGGGACTTCGGAAACTTCGGGCGGATCTCGAAAATCTGGAGGCTCGACTGCGACAGCAAGACGACGATCAGCGCGAACAGGTTAGGGCACAAGCTACTCTGGAGGTCTTGCTCAAACAGCAGCGAGATCAGCTCGTGCGGCAGGATCGTATCGACTTGCTGCTTGCCGACATGGAACGCCTGGAGCACGAGATGGAAGTAGCTACCGCAGCGGAACGGCAGGCCGCAGACTGTGTACGCGAGACCGAAGTTCGGACGGCGCTGGAAAACTGGGCCGAGGCCACCGAACGCGGTGCGGAATTCTCTCCGGAGACAACCGTCGAAGGAGGACTGGCTGTACGCATACGAGAGGCCAAAGCGGAAGGAGAAGCAGCGGCCCAGGCCGTCCGACAGGCGGCGAAGCGGCCTCTTCCCGGCTATGGTCTTCTGGCGCTGGGCGTGGTGGCAGGAGTTGCCGGAGCAGCGCTGGGGCAAATGCCGGTGGCGATTGTGTTGGCAGTCGTGTTTATCGCCCTCGGCTGCGCGTTGGCAGTGCGTGGGCACAAGACGATCCGGACGGCACAGGTAAGAGCGACCTCGGCGCAAATGGCCTTCGCAACACTGGAAGGGGAACGAAAGAGCGCGGAAGCGCAGGCACAGTCCAACACGGAGCAGCAGCGTCTCTGGGCACAGCGAGAGAGTCAGGCCCGTGAGACTCTGAGCCGACTGGCAATACCGGTTCCTGCCACACCTGCCGCTGCTCGGGCCAACGCCCGGATGCTCACCGCGCGGACTTCGACGGACGCGCAGACAGCTTATCGCGTTGCGACAGAAGAATCGTCGCGGCTTCGCAATGACCGCGAGATGGCGCGCCGGACAAAGGAGAGCGAGAACGCCTTGCTTCAGCAGGCCGATCCGGCAGCGCTGGCAGAACAGGTCGTTCAGGCGCAGGGGAAAGTGGATCGCCTGAAAGCGGCGCTCGCGACAGCCGACGCTTTGCCGCATTTCGCCAGGCAACTGGGTGTCGAGGCGAACATATCGACGATGCACCCCGCTCTGGACCAGGCCCGTACAGTCGTTGCAGTCGCTGAGGCGCACGAGGCGTCTCTTCCCATCCTGGAAGCTGAATATGAAATAAAGCATGAGGACGTTCGGCAAGAGCAGGAACAGGGCAAGGCACAGGCAGAAGAGCTGGGCTTCTCGACTGCCGAACCGGCAGATTGGCGGGCGGCGGCGGAAGCCGAACGGGAGGAGCTGCGGCGTCAGAAAACCCTCACGCCGAATACCCAGTTGGAAAGCGCAACCGATATAGCGCGGCAGGCAGTTGTGGCTGCGGAGAGACGATTGGCAGAGCTGGATACGGAACAGGCGCGACGTCAGGAAATATTGGTGGCGAAGCCACGCGCCGCGATCCTCATAGAGCAGGCCGTTCTGGAGCAGGCTCTGAGCGAGGTGAGACGGCAGATCGAACCGCTCCGAAATCTGCGCCCGACTCTCGAGCAGGAGCGCCTTCCCTCCCAGGCACACGCGTTGAGCCTGCATCTTGCCACCTTGCGCGAAACGCTTCGGCGTGATACGGAGACAGCGGCGCAACTGCCGACAGCCCGGCAGGAACACGCACAGCTTCAGCATACTCTCGCGACGAAGCAGGCGGAGTTTCAACGCGCCTGGCAGGCAAGTCTGCCAACTCCTGCGCCCGATGCTGCTCTTGCGGCGCAGCAGGCGCTGCCCCGATGGCGAACGGAATTCGAACGCCAACTAGCGGAAAAGGACGAACCCACCCTGCAAATGGAAGCGAAGGCGCTTCACGAGGAAGATACAGACCTGAACAGAGCGGTCGCCAAGTTACAGCACCGCTGGGAGGAGGCAACCCAACAACAGCAAGCACTCCGGCAGGAGCTGGGCATGGGGGCCGATGAAACGCTCACATCGCTTCCCGAACGTTTGCCGGACCTGCGTCACGCCAGCGCACACAGCCCAGACTCCTGGGAAGCGATGCTTGCCGACGCGAAAGCGACTCTGGCGGACAACTGCAGTCGGCGCCAGACACAGGCGCAAATCTATAGCGTTGGCGAGGAAGCGCTCGTTCTTTCGACCGAGACGAGCGCCTTGGCGACTGCGGAGCAGGAGATAGCCGTAAAAAAGCGCGCAGGAGAGATCATCGAAAAGACCCGGCAGTCGCTGATTGGCCGTGTCATGCCGCTCACCATGCAGAACGTGGGGCAGTTGCTACCCTTGCTGACCGAAGGGCGGTATGGCGATGTGAAGTGGGACGAAGCCACCAGTTCACTGGAGGTCTACGATACGCGCTCCCGTACCTATCAGCGCAAACGTATCTTTTCTGGGGGAGCGCGGGATCAGATTTCGCTGGCCCTCCGCCTGGGCTTCGCCCTCGCGACCTTGCCTGGCGAACACAATATTCGTCCCGGCTGGCTTTTCCTCGACGAACCACTGAGCAGTTTCGACCGTGTCCGCACCCTGGCACTGGTGGATCTGCTGACAAAAGGACTGATCCGCCGCAAATTCGACCAGATTTTCCTTGTCTCGCACAGTGAAGCCTTCGACCCCTCCCTCTTCGACCACCGGATACGCATGGAATCCGGCGCCGTCATAGAAAGCAGCCTGCCAGCAGCACTTGCCGTCTGAAACAGGATTCCCAGCGTCGGGACGCGAATAGACATTGATCAGAGGAGGTGCGAACTCGTGTCCGACGCACTTACGAAATGGAACCGGATGCTCAGTCCGAAGGACTGCCCGGCGAAGCCGCGTAGCGAGGGATAACATCCCTTGCTTCTGACAGGTTAAACGTCAAAATGGACCACACCCATTTGAAGCGAGCAGTGACCAGATTGCAAAGAACCATCTTTAGACGGTAATCAAACCTGATAAAAGGAGAGAAGTTTGAAACTGGCCGCGTTCCCCAAATGCTATATGGACGCTCTCTGCGTGGACCATACAATGACCGTCTTCGACTGGATCGCTCTGGCGCGCGAGTACCTGCCTTCCGTAGGCGTCACCGGATTGGAGATGTACTATGGGACGCTGCAAAGTTTTGAGCCAAGCTATCTGGCGGAGGTCAAGGCAGCGCATGCCGATGCGGGCTTCGCATGCCCCATGTTCTGCGCCTCACCCGATTTCACTTCGCCGGATGCAGCGCACCGGCAGCGAGAGATAGCACGAGAGAAGGAGATGATCGCTGCGGCTGCGGCGCTCGGCGCAGGTTACTGTCGTGTATTGTCGGGGCAGCGCCGACCGGAGGTGAGTCGCGAACAGGGTGTCCAGTGGGTGGTGGAGTGCATCACGGAGCTGCTGCCGTTCGCGGCCGATCATGGCGTAATCCTGATTATGGAGAACCATTTTAAGGACAACTACTGGCAGTTTCCGGAGTTCGCGCAGAAGATGGACCTCTTTTGTGAGATCGTGGATCGAATCGAGAGCCCCTGGTTCGGCGTCAATTTCGACCCCTCAAATACGCTGCTCGCCAACGAAGATCCGCTCGTCTTACTGGAACGCGTCAAACATCGGGTCGTGACGATACACGCCTCCGACCGCCGGCCAAAACCCGGCGTGGAGATCGGGCCGGAAGGTATCACAGACTACACGCAACTGATCCACGGCGAGATCGGCACCGGCGTTATCGACTTCGAATCGATTTTCGCTATCCTGCATACGGTCGGCTTCGACGGTTGGGTCAGCATCGAGGACGGCGTCAACGGCATCGAAGAACTTCAGCGCTCCGCCCGCTTCCTTCAGCCCTTTACGAACGTCTGAAGGAACCTGAGAAGAACCAGGAGGCGCGCCTCCTGGGATGCGGCGTCTAATTCAGAAACCTGGAGGGCAAAATTGAGGTATACTAAGTGGAAGCCCGGATTCGGGCACTACTTCCTGGGGAAGGACTCGCTATGCTGCGTTATCTGAATATGTTCGTGCTGATCGGAATCGCGTTGATCGCGGTCAGTGTCCTCGGTTTCGCAACCGGCGGGCGATTCCTTTATGAGCCTGGCCAGGACCAGACAAGTTACACCTCGCTGTTCTATCTGGGCGCGGGCGTGATGATGCTGGTCAACGGATATGTCTCCCTGAAAAATGCGCCCCCCGCGCCCGTGGCCTCTCCCCGTCCGAAACCTATCGCACCGACCGAAACCGAAGCCGGCGCCAATTAGAGACGTCCACAAGTCCGAAGCCACACTCTGAAGCGTGGCCTCTATCCCCGTAAAATGAACAGCATTGTCTTCGCCTGAACCGGGCGAACATTGCAGGAGTGAACCGATAAATGCGTAAGCCGGATTTGGAAGTGAGAGAAGTCGTTTGCGCCGATACTGGCAAACCGATTGTCAAAATTCCGCTGTGGATGGCGGAGTTTACCTATTCGAAAGACCATAACCCGGAGGGTAAGGTCAAGTTCGTCAGCGATGAAGCTCGCCAGAAAAACCCCAACTCCGTGGGCCTGGGCGACATCGAGCCTCTGCGCCGCAGTTTCAATGCCTCCAACGATACCGATCCCCTGAAACTGATCGACTCGGTCGCGTTGGACGAAGTCGGCGACGATTTCGATGAGGCGGAAGTCGAGGTCGAAGTGGAAGACATCGTCGAAGAAGATCTGGAAGCCTGACCTACGCGGTCCGCCAGAGATAGACAATAGGAAGCCCCAGAGCAATCATGCACTGGGGCTTCCGATTGTCTTCATGCCACAGGGGAAGGGGTGCCTTCGCGCTCGGCCAGCAGACGCTCGATGTATTTGCCCAGGAGGTCGCACTCCAGATTGACGCGGTCGCCGATGGCACGGTCCCCGAGAGTAGTCACGGCGCGCGTGTGAGGAATGGTCCAGACCGTGAAGGAGGTCGGCAACGCCGAAGCGACCGTCAGGCTGACGCCATCGACGGCCACGGAGCCTTTCTCTACAAAGTAACGGCGCAGTGAAACCGAGATCCCGATCTCCATGACCACCGCATTCTCGTCCGGCGTCAATGCCAGGACGGTCCCTACCCCGTCGATATGCCCCTGCACGAAGTGGCCTCCCAGACGCGCCCCGACCAGCAGCGAACGTTCAAGATTGACACGTTCGCCGGGACAGAGCGCTCCCAGATTGGTGCGGATCAGCGTCTCCGGCACAGCGTCGAAAGTCAGGTGATCGCCCTCCTGCGCAATCACGGTCAGGCAACAGCCGTTGACGGCGACACTGTCGCCAAGTTTAAGGCCCTCGTGCACCACCGGCGCACTCACCGTCAGCTTCGCCGACCGTTCTTCCAACTGGATCTCCACCACTCGTCCGGTCTCTTCCACGAGTCCTGTAAACATCTCTTTCTCCTCTTCACGCCTCCGTCAAGACCAGTATGCCATATCCGGGGAGAGTGAAATTTTCCCCGATTTCCTCCCCGCTCAGCAGATCCTTTCGGACATTCGCGGAGCCAGGCAAATTCAGAGAACACTCTTGTCGGTTATGATTGATAACGATTGTGACCGATTTGCCGTTCGCATCGGCTCGTCGTGCGACCTCCACGCCCTCCGGCGCTCCTCGGAAGCTCGGGTTAACGGCCGCCTCCGCGAGAAGCCAGTCTGTGAGGGAGGTCAGGAGCGCAGTGTCGAACCAACCTCCGACCATCACGACCTGACCGCCTTTGTCGCCTATCCGATGGCGTGTCGCTGCCGCGCCGCCATCCAGCCAGCCATTGGATGGCCCGAAAGTCGCCAACACTTCGGTCTCCGGGGTCAGCGGGCGCAGCAGTTCGGCCCACAGACGGCTCTCGCCTGTCTGCTCCCCGTTCCAGGCGGCATGCACCGCAACCGGCTCGTCCAGCGCAAAATACTCCGCCACTTCCGCTCCCGCGATCTCCCGCAAAGGCCCCGGCTGCAGAGCCGGGAAAAGCGCGTTGTGCGCATCCTTCTGGCCGCAGCGCACGCCTAGCACCAGCATGCCGCCGTTCTCCACGTAGGCGATCAGGCTCTGAACCGCGACCTCCGTCAGCAGCACGACCGCTGGCGCGATCACCAGCTTGTAGCGGCCGAGAGTCGCCTCTGAGGAGACGATATCGAGCCCCACATTGCGCGCTGCAATCGGGCGATAGTAGTCGGTAAGCAGTCCGGTCGGATCGAAATCCTTGTGGTGCCGCTGCCAGTTCACGCTCCAACGCGCATCGTAGGAGTGCAGCAGCGCGACCTCGTTCTGCGGCTCCGTGCCTGCCAGCAGTTCACCGACCGCCTGGAAATCCTTGCCGAGTTGCTGCGCCTCACTATAGAAAGGGCGTGGATTGCCGTCTGCACCGAGCAAAGAGCCGTGCAGTTGCTCCTGCCCTCCCAGCGCCGACCGCCACTGCCAATAGAGAATGGCGTCCGCTCCGTGTGCAACGGCGTGCCAGGCCATACAGCGCGCCTCGCCCTTGTTCAGCATGTTGTTGATGCCGGACCAGTTGACACAGCCGGGCTGCGTCTCCATGACCCAGAAATTCTTACGTTTGAAGCCGCGCGTCAGATCGTGGATCGTGCCGGAAGTGGGGAACTTGTGGTGCCCCGTGCCGATATACCAGTCCCAGGTGGCGAAATCCAGATCCTCACAGATCTTGTAGTGATCGAAGGCGTCGAACCAGCCCATGAAGTTCGAGGTGATCCATTGGTTTGCGCCCGCATATGGGCGGATCGCCTCGATCTGAAGCTTCTGGAAGTCGCGCCAGGTGCGTGTGACGAAGTGTCGGAACGCCAGCATCAGTCCGGGGTTATGGGGGCCAATGGGCAGCGGAATCTCGTTCCAGTCGATGTAACTCTGGCTCCAGTAGGCCGTAGACCAGTGGGCGTTCAGCGCCTCCAGCGTGCCGTACTGCTCGCGTAGAAAGTGCTGAAAGTGCCGCCGTGCGGCCTCTGAATAGTCCACGCGGCTGTACTCATTGTCCAGTTGCCAGCCGATCACGCGCGGGTCCTGCCCGAAGCGACGCGCCATCTGATCCACGATCCGTCGGGCCGATTTCTGAAAGGTCGAACTGAGCGGGGAGACATGGCACCGATTGCCATGCTGAGCAGGGCGGCTGTTCGCCTCGATGGCAAGCGTATCGGGATGGTGATGCGTCAGCCAGGCGGGCGGCGCTGCCGTCGGCGTTCCCAATACGACCGCCATGCCGTTCTCGTGCAACAGCGTGACCGCCCGTTCCAGCCATCCGAACTCGTAGTGGCCCTCTGCCGGTTCGAGAGAGGACCAGGCGAACTCCGCGATCCGACAGACATTGAAGCCCGCCTCGCGCATCAACCGCATATCCTCTGCCCAGCGGTCTTCCGACCAGTGCTCCGGATACCACGCCGCTCCCAATAACATGATCTCTTTTTCCCTTCAGAGGCGCACTGGACGCGCCGGGCTAAAGCCCTCCGCTAGAGGCACTCCGTGCCCAAGGCCCGCCTTCGCGGGCACAAACACGTTGTTTTTGAAAGCAAATTCGCTCTCGTTGTGATGTCGCTCCGTCCAGAGGACGGCCCGCCTGTAGGCGCGTAGCGAGGGACTACGTCCCTTGACCATCCCAGACCGCGTACCAATTGCGTCTACTGGGAAGAACCTGTCTTACCAGGCGCAGGAGACATAATCCTTCAGGAACAGGCCGAAGACAGGCTCTGCCTCGTCCGTAACGCCTACCGCAACGGGATGGTAGATACGCGCCATGCCGTCCATGATGTCCAGAGGAGCGAAGAACCCCAGACCTTCCTGATTGCGCAGGCGGATGGGCGTCGGGTTCTCGTCGGTGACCCAGCCGGTATCCACGCTGTTCATATAGATGCCGTCTTTGGCATAGTCCGCGCCGGAGGTACGGGTCATCATATTCAGCGCCGCCTTCGCCATGTTGGTATGCGGGTGGAACACGGTCTTATGCCGCCGAAACTGTCCCTCCATCGCGGAGACATTGACGATGAACCGGCGGGGGAAAGGCGAGCGCATCATCAGCGGTTTCAGCCGACTGTTCAGCACGAAGGGCGCGACGGAGTTAACCAACTGCACCTCCAGCATCTCCGCAGCGCCGACCTCATCTAGACGCAGTAGCCAACTGTTGATCGGGCGCGAATCGGCACGCTCTTCGTTGTCTTCCAGCCTGTCCGCAGGGAGCACATCGCGTCCGGCGGAACCGATTGCGGGCAAGAATGCGGTCGTATCAGTGATTCCCAGCGTGGTCGGAGCATCATTCTGCACGAATTTGAGAGCTTCGATCGAAAGGGTCTCCTGCGGAGCCTGTTCGACCGCCGCAAGTTCTGAATAGAATCCGGGCGGGCGACGAATGGTCTGAGCCGCGTTGTGGATCACAATATCGAG
>JAYUMV010000381.1:0-9721 GCA_043762265.1 Chthonomonadaceae bacterium
GTGACGCTGCCACCGGTGCAACCACGGGACGGCCCTCTCGTATCCCATCGTCGAAGGTCGTGCCGTGTACACGCTGATAGACAAGCGATTCCGGAAACTTGCGCGTCTGCAAGACTTCTACGGGTTGGTTCTGAGTTTCGGCGTGTCCTGTCATAAGATAGCCGCCCTCTCGTAGGGTGCGCGCAAACTTGGGCAGCACCCTGGAGACGGAGTCGGGCGCAAAGTAGATGAAGACATTTCGACAGAGGATCAAGTCCATGTCATAGATGCCAAGGGCCGCATTGGGAAAGGAATCAAGGACGAGATTGCATTGGCCAAATGTGACGAGAGCGCGGCTCGATGCCGGAACTTCCCATTCGTCTCCTCGTCGCAGAAAGCGGCGATCCCGCTGTTCTGGTTCCATTGTACGAAAAGACCAGGCACCGAAACGACCTCGCTGTGCCTTCTGCAAGGCCTCCCTATCGATGTCTGTTCCAAGAATCATAATGTCCCAGGGAATGCCTGTATCCGCTCCGCCTTGCGGCAATAGCTCCTCTAACAGGAGCGCGAGCGAGTACGGCTCTTCACCGGTCGAACATCCCGCACTCCAAAGGCGTAGAGAGCGTCGGAACTGATTGCGGGCGATCAGTTCCGGCAGAATACGCTCCCGCAACAGCTTCATCTGCCCTTTGTCGCGGAAAAAGTAGCTCTCATTGTTGGTGAGCCGCACGGTCAACTGCTCCCACTCCCGCTCGGCATCAAGAGTTCCGGCTTGCAACAGTTGCCGATAGGCGTCCGGATGCGGCAGATGCAACGCAGCCATCCGCACGGCAAGCGTGACACGCAACGTCTCCCGCTCGCGCGGTCGCAAATGCAGCCCAGTGCGGGCGGCGATCAAGCTTTCAAGATGTGGGAAGTAAGTTTCGTTCATGCTGTAATTATCGGATAGGTTCCCTCGATCCGATGTCCGGACGGTCCAGGGTGCAGAGACAGAGTTGGGAGCAGACGAGCGTCATACCTTTCACGACTAGACCCGCTCACGTCCTATCTTGTTCCCGCATTCTTCTCCGCCTGCTCCATGTCCCGCATGCGAGGACATCCGTGCCGCACACGCCATTGCTGAGGCCGACTTCGCCTACAGAGGACAGCTTTCGTTGCTATCAGGGCGATAGGGTACAATACAGGAAAGGTTTGCTCTCCCAATGACGTTCGCTCCCGTGTTTGGAATGGTCGTGAGTTTTGCAAGGAGGTGTCCTGGATGACGATACTGGAATCCTGGCCGCGCTGTCCCGAAGCGGCAACTTTTTTTGAGACACTGTTAGGAGATTTTCTGACCGGCAATCCGCAACTCACGGACATGGCGGCTCGTTTTCGCAAAGGCGCTGGGGTCTCCCTCCTGAACCTTGTCGATCACTGGACGCTCCCTGATACCGCTCCGCAGCGGGAGGAACTGATTGCACTGGGCCTCTGCGCCACGACGACGGTGGACGGCGATGTGTTCTGGGAACATCCGCAGGCACGGCTGCCTCGCGTTCGCCTGGACTCCGCTCTGGTTTTGCCCCACCTGGCGCTTGCCGCCGAAAATATCATCGACTTCGCCGATGCAAACGATCTGCCCAACCACGGCCAACACGGCGATCCCGATTCCGGCTACGAAGAGGCCCGTTTCCCCCTCAAGCATGGTGAACTTGCGGTCGTCATACGGCAGGGCTATGCCGGGTTCCGACCGGGAGAGCTTATTCCGAGTGCGGCGCGTGCCCTGGCACGTGCCCGAGAGGCCTTTCGCGACCGCCCACGCGACGGCGAGGAGGCCGATGTCCTTCAGGCCACCCTGGCATTGGTACAGAGCGTCATCGAAGAGTTGGGCGTGGATCGCGCGACCGACGAGTTTTTTGCGGCGGAACGGGCCTACTATCTGACTCGCAACCGCGCGGCGCGCTGGCAGCATGCGCGGCAGACCGAGATGGGATTCGGCTGGGCCAACCACGACCATCATACTTACCGCAGCTCTTGCCCCGGTTTTCGCGGCCTGATGCAGCTCTGGCAGCAGTTGGGATTTATCGCTCGCGAGCGCTTCTATGCGGGCGCCGAGGCAGGCTGGGGAGCGCAGATCTGCGAGCATCCGGTCAGCCGCGTCGTGATCTTCGCCGATGTCGATATGGCGCCGGAAGAACTTGACATCGACTTCGCCGCCACCGAACTCCCTTCTAAACCGGACCTCGGAACCATCGGCCTCTGGTGCGCCCTCCACGGCAGCAGCATCGGTAAGGCAGGCATGCACCACATCGAATGCGAGTTCGATTTCGTTCAAGCCCAGGCCAATCTCGAAGCGGCCGATTTCCCGGTGATGGCCCCTTTCACCGACCTGCCGATGCTGAAACAAGCGTTCAGTACGGCGGAGATCTGGGCGGTGGCAGAGGAGCGCATCGAGGCGCTGGTTCTCTCCGGCAGCATCACCCAGGCCCAGGCGGATCGGTTCCGAACCCAGGGCGCGCCCGGCAGCCATATCGAGATCCTCCAGCGTTGGGAAGGTTTTAAGGGCTTCAACAAGACCGGGGTCAGCAGCATTATCCGCGACACCGACGCACGGAAGTAGGAACGCACGCATGTACGATGGTAAGACCAATCTGATCGGGGGCGAGTGGCGCAATGCGGCAGACGGGCAGACCTTCCCGTCCGTCAACCCTGCGCGGACCGACGAAGTGATCGGCCTGTTTGCACGCTCCCAGAGCGCAGATGTCGAGGCGGCGGTCGCTGCGGCAGTGGCCGCCTATCCCGACTGGCGGCGAACGCCTGCGCCGGTGCGTGGCGCGGCGCTGTTTCGTATGGGCCAACTCCTGGAGCGCGAGAAGGAACGGCTCGCGCGCCTTATGGTCGCGGAGATGGGCAAAGTGCTGGTCGAGGCGCGGGGCGATGTGCAGGAAGCCATCGATATGGCCTACTACATTGCGGCGTTTGGTCGCATGCCCAACGGCAGCGTCGTTCCCTCCGAACGCGCCGAGATGTACTGCACCGCACAGCGAGTCCCGGTCGGTGTTGTCGGCCTCATCACCCCCTGGAACTTCCCGATCGCGATCCCGAGTTGGAAAATGTTTCCGGCCCTTCTGGCCGGAAACACGGTGGTCTTGAAACCTGCGGAGGACACGCCCGCCCTGGCGGTCGCCTTCGTCGAACTGCTCCTCGAAGCCGGAGTTCCGAAGGGCGTGGTCAACCTCGTGACCGGTTTCGGTTCGGAGGCAGGTGCCGCTCTCGTTGAATCGCCCGGCGTAGCCACCATCTCGTTCACAGGTTCTACGGAGGTCGGACGCCGTATCGCCGCGCGGTGCGGCCAGTTGCTGAAGCGCGTCAGTTGCGAACTCGGCGGCAAGAATGCGATCGTCGTAATGGACGATGCGAACGTGGAACTCGCGCTGAAAGGCGCATTGTGGAGCGCCTTCGGCACCGCCGGTCAGCGGTGCACGGCCGCCAGCCGCCTTATCGTGCATCGGGATGTCAAACGCAAATTCCGGGATGAGCTGGTAGACCGCACCCGCGCGCTCCGCATGGGCGTCGGGATCGACCCGGAAGCGCAGATCGGGCCTGTCATCAACCGTACCCAGTTGGAGCGGATCCATCGCTACGTCGGGATCGGTGAGGCGGAAGGCGCGAAAACGCTCGTCGGCGGCAAGGTTCTGACGGAAGGGGTCTTCGGCGATGGCTGTTTCTACGCCCCGACCGTTCTGGACGAGATGACGCTCTCGATGCGCGTTGCCCAGGAGGAGATCTTCGGCCCCGTCACCGGCATCATCGAAGTCGATAGCCTGGAAGAGGCGATCGCTGCGGCGAACGCCACGCAGTACGGCCTCTCGCTTTCGCTCTATACCCAGAATGTGCAGCGTGCGTTCCGTGCGATGCAGGAGTTGGAAGCCGGGATCGTCTATATCAATCTGCCCACCAGCGGAGCCGAAATTCAACTTCCGTTCGGGGGCACCAAGAACACCGGCAACGGCCACCGCGAAGCGGGCTGGATGGCGATGGACTACTGCACCGAGTGGAAGTCCGTCTATGTCAATTTCGCCGAGTCCGCCGAGCTCGTGCGCGCCCAGATCGACACGCAAACCTCGTAGGAGCCGTTTCCGATGACCTTCGAGCAACTTGTTATCGCTGCCACTTACCCCCCTCCCTAGTGCAACTGATCTCCTTCATTAGATCACTCGGTTGCCATCATTTTAGGGAGAAAGAGTATGTTAACGTCGGAACGCATCCAGGAGTTGAATGCCAGCGGACTGCTGGCAGAGGTGGTCGGGTTCGAGACGAACGAGGTGGCGCGCACGGCATCCGGCACGTCCGTACAGACCTACGGCGGCAGGGAGTTTGTGGACTTTACCGGCGGTATCGCAGTGCACGCCTGCGGGCACGGTCATGCGGAGGTGGTGGCGGCGATCACGGCTCAGGCGGCACAGGTGCTGCATGTCTCCGACATCATGCGGCATGTCCCGCAGTTGGAGTTGGCGCAGTTCCTCCGGGAGCGATTTGCCGAAGCGATCGGCGGTCCGGAAGACTGGAGCTTCCTGCTGATGAACAGCGGCAGCGAGTCGATCGATGCCGCTGCGAAGCTCGCCTTAAAGGCGACAGGCCGCAAACGCTTCGTCGCGTTCGAAGGCGCGTTCCACGGCCGAACCCTCTTCGCATCGGCGCTCTCGCGCTCGAAATCCACGCATTGGGGGGCGTACGAACCGTTCCTTGCGCCTCTGCGAGCAAATATCCACCATGTTGCCGCCCCGAACTGTAAGCCAGGGTGCGACCGTCGGCAATCCACCTGTTGTATGAACAGTCTGGAGCGTCTGCTGGAGTCTGTCGGCGAGGAGGTGGCTGGCGTCTTCTTCGAGCCGCAACAGGGTGAAGGCGGCTATATCCCCATGCTTCCGGAAGTCGCCCAACGCCTACGTGCGCTCACGCGCCAGTACGGCATCCTGCTGATTGCGGATGAGATCCAGTCCGGGTTTGGCCGCACGGGCCGCTGGTTCGGCTTCGAGCACCTCGGCATCGCTCCGGACATCACGGTGTTCGGCAAGGCGGTCGGTGGCGGGCTGCCGCTCGCAGGAGTAGGCGCGGCGCACTCCTTGATGGGCCGCTGGCAGCCAGGAGAGCACGGCACCACCTTCGGGGGCAATCCTCTCGCCTGCGCCGCCGGACTGGCAGCCCTGCGCGTCGTCCAGCGAGAAGGTCTGGTAGAGCGTGCCGCACAGTTAGGCGAAGCCGTCAAAGCTCGCCTCTGCCCGCTGGTTGGGAAGTATGGCGTGGTAGATGTACGGGGCAACGGCCTGATGATCGGCGTCGAACTGCGGGATGCGGATGGCACCCCCGACTACGCACGCTGCGAAGCTGTGAAGCTTCGCTGCCGTGCCGAAGGACTGCTGCTGCTCACCTGCGGCGCCAAAATCGGCAACCCACTTGCGGACAACGCCGCGATTCGCCTGATCCCGCCCCTCAACACCCCGGAACCGATCCTCTGGCACGCCCTCGATCTGTTCGAAACCGCCCTCAAAACCAACCCCTGAACACTGTGCAAAGGTATGTTTCACCAGGTTCGCTGGCCCTTCGCGAGCAGTGCGCTTAGCCGGGTTACCTAACCCCCGTCCCCTTCCCCACAGGGGAAGGGGTGCCCCGACACGTACCGATTTCTCGCTTATTACTCTGTACAATCCTAACGGAGTGCGTGTGAGACGAGTGCGCCTTGCAGCATGTAAAACAAGGTTGGATGCTACTCGGTCGTCCCTTGTTAGGGCACCCCTTCCCGTCTCGGGAAGGGGACGGGGGTTAGGTAGTTCAGTCGAGCATCTCGACGCGATAGCCTTTGGCGTTTAACCCTGCTTTGAGGGCGGCGATGTGTTCGGCGTCGCGGACTTCGAGCAGGAGTTCGACGCCTGTGTAGCCGAGCGGTACGGTGGGGCTGATGCGGTTGTGGACGACGGAGATCACGTTGCCTTTGAGTTCGGCGATCCCTTCGAGAAGCACGACAAGGCCACCTGGGCGATCTGGAACCGCGCTGAAGAAGTGCATATAGCGCTCGGCGTGGATCATCTCGCGTTCGATCATCGAGGCGAGAAAATGGGCATCGACGTTCCCGCCGGAGATCGTCACCGCCGTCGGTCCCTTCACTTTCACCTTGCCTGCCAGGAGCGCTGCGATGGCAGCGGCGCCTGCGGGTTCCACCACCGTTTTCGCACGTTCTAACATGAGCAGCATGGCGCGCGCGATCTCTTGATCCTCCACCGTGACCATATCGTCCGCATATTTTTGAATATATTCGAAGGTGCGCTCGCTGGGCGACTTGATGGCGATGCCGTCGGCGATGGTGTGGACCTGCTGATGTGGCAAGAGATGCCCCGCTCGCCAGGAGTTGACCGCGTTCGACGCTCCGGCAGCCTGAACCCCGATGATGCGCACATGGGGCCGCCGCGCCTTGATTGCGGTCGCAACGCCGCTGAAGAGGCCCCCGCCGCCGACACAGATCAGCACGTTCTCCACCTCCGGCACATCCTCCAGGATCTCCAGTCCGAGAGTGCCCTGGCCAGTGATGATGCCGTCGTCGTCGAAGGCGGAGACGAACACGCTGCCGTGCTCGACTGCAAAGGCTTTCGCCGCCGCGACCGCCTCATCGAAATTGTTCCCCTGGAGCATCACTTCCGCCCCGTATTGCCGGGTCGCTTGTATCTTGGCGATGCTTGCGAACTCCGGCATAAAGACCGTCGCGCGAATCCCTTGGAGGCGGGCGGCGAGCGCAATTCCCTGCGCATGATTGCCAGCGGAGGCGGCCACCACGCCCGTCACCTTCTCCGCTTCAGTGAACGTGCTTAGACGATGATAGGCTCCGCGAATTTTGAAGGAACCCGTAGACTGCATGTTCTCCATCTTGAGGTACAGTTGGGCCGGGTCGAGCGTACAGCGTTCGG
Source organism: Chthonomonadaceae bacterium (assembly GCA_043762265.1). GTDB lineage: Bacteria > Armatimonadota > Chthonomonadetes > Chthonomonadales > Chthonomonadaceae > JANXLO01. The sequence continues at coordinate 6,915 of JAYUMV010000381.1, forward strand.
CCAGGCTGCGAGACCGGAACATAGGCGTGTGGTGGACGACGGAGCGCACTGCGGGCCAGGCGGCCTCGATATCGCCGACGGAGATCATTCTAAATTCACTTTCTATCGGGTAGGTACAGATCGCAATGGATGCGATCCATCTTGACTTTCTGCGTCCCGTCCGGTATCCTCACTCGGAGAGCACGGCACAGGAGAGGGAACTATTTTGGCAGCACAAACGCCGCGGGAGCGACAGGAACAGTGGGAGATCGAAAGTCTGGCGGAGTGGGCGGCGCGGGCGGCCTGGAACCGAGGGCGGGAACGCCCAGAAGCCCCGGATGCGGTCCGGACGGCCTTCCAGCGAGATCGCGACCGTGTTCTGCATGCGAAAGCCTTCCGTCGGCTCAAGCACAAAACGCAGGTCTTTATCGACCCGGAAGAGGACCACTTTCGTACGCGCCTCACCCATACGCTGGAAGTCGCTCAGATCGCCCGCACTATCTCCCGCGCGCTGCGCCTGAACGAAGACCTGACCGAAGCGATCGCGCTCGCCCACGATCTCGGCCATCCGCCCTTCGGCCATGCAGGAGAAGAGGCGCTGGACGAGGTCTACCGCTCCTTTGTGCCCGACGCCGGATTTCGCCACTACGAACAGAGCCTAAGAGTGGTCGATCTGCTGGAAAACGGGACCGGGGAGATGTTTCCCCAGGACCGCAGTACGTCCCTTCCCCATTTGCCGGGTCTAAATCTGACCTGGGAAGTGCGCGACGGTATCAGCCGCCACAGCAAAGGCCGCAAAGATCTGACCGACACCAGCATGGAACTCGCGGTCACCCTGGAAGGCCAATCGGTGCGAATCGCGGACCGGGTCGCCTATATCAACCACGACATCGACGACGCCTTGCGGGCAGGCGTGATCCGTCCGGAAGATCTGCCTCGCCGCCAGATGGAGACACTTGGTCCTTCCCACTCCGAACGGATCTCCCGGATGGTTCTCGATATCTTCGAGACCAGTGAGGGTCGGCCGGTCGTCGAGATGTCCGAGCCGATCGCGCGCGCCACCGAGGAGCTGAAAGAGTTTATGTTCGAGCGGGTCTATTGGAACGCCTCGACGGGGAATCAGGATCTGCGCAAATCACAGCACGTCCTTCGCGCCCTCTTCACTCTGTTTATGGAACAGCCGGAGAAGATGAACGGCAACCGCCACCTACGCGAAGTCTCCACGGAGACGCGCGCCCTCCAAGTCTGCGACTACGTCGCCGGAATGACCGACCGCTACGCCGTCGCCTGTTTTGATCGCCACTTCGTTCCCAAGAGCATGCGGAGCGCCCTCTCCTGGTAACGAGGGTTCCTCAGGATCCGGTTGTCGGCTACGCTCTATTCTGCCCGTTCCTGCTCATGAGGGCGGCGAAAGTCGCCGCTCTTGCCGCCCGACTTCTCTTCCAATCGAATATCGGTGATGACCGCTCCCTTATCGACCGCTTTCACCATGTCGTAGAGTGTGAGCGCCGCCACGGAGACAGCGGTTAGCGCCTCCATCTCCACGCCGGTCTTGCCGGTCACGCGCACCTCCGCCTCGATCTCGACGCCTGCATCGGTGATCGTGAGGTTGACGACGACCTTAGTCACCGGCAGGGGATGGCAGAGCGGAATGAGTTCGCTCGTACGTTTTGCCGCCATGATACCGGCTATCCGTGCGACCGCCAGGGCATCCCCTTTCGGCACAGCGTTGTCGCGCAGCAGGCTTACGGTGCTCGGAGACAGAAGCACGCGTCCTTGCGCGACCGCCTTCCGTACGGTCTCCGCCTTCTCCGAAACATCCACCATCTGCGCCCTGCCCTTGGAGTCCAGATGCGTCAGATCCGTCATCATACCCTCTTTCTAATCGTACGTATTCCGCTCTCCTGTGGCATCTCGTCTCGCATTTCCACACAGGACCAGGATTCTCCTCTCCCGCCCTTCGGCCGGGCAGCGCAGCACTGCCTGGTTACCGATCGCCAAAAAGACATTCGGAGCCATCTGCGGCAGGAAAAACTCCTCTCACAAAACAGACAAAGAGGAGAGCTCCCTTGCCGCAGGGTTCGCTCTCCTCCTTTTCTCTTCCGAGGCAGCCAGGTAGATCTGAGCATGAAATTACGGGAGGCACTGCAAGGACTACGCTGCCGTCCGCACGATATTGGGATCGATGTACACGATGCCTTTCTGGATCGCGTGAATCGCCTCCATCAGAATATCCGGGCTGGAATCCTTCGCGACATAGCCATTGGCGCCCAGTTGAATAGCCGCGTCCACATACCGGGTATCCGCATGCCCGGAGAGAATCACGATATAAACCATGTTCTGTTCTCCACGAAGATGTTTGAGGACTTCCAGTCCAGTCATCTCCGGCATATTGATATCCAAAAGCAGCAGATCAGGGAGCAGCAAATGAACTGCCTCCAGCGCCATGCGACCGTTACCCGCCTCCCCTACGACAACGATAGTCGGTTCGTTCTCCAACATAAGGCGCAAACCTTTGCGCACTGCGGGATGGTCGTCTATAATGACAGTTTTCAAAGAGTTTACTCTAAACCTTTCGACATTCGACCGATGATTTAACCATTTATAACTTGCCTATCGGTCTTAGTTTACCTTGTCGAAGGCGGACAACTTCTAAGGGTAAGTACGTATATTGCCGTGTGCAAACACGTACTTTCGAAGTGTCGAGGGAGACGGCGTGCACGTGCGTCAGGCGAGCGGAGAAGATCTGAAGGGAGGGAGGGCAACGCTCAGACGGCTCAGTGGCCGGAAAGCGAAATCGGCGGGGCGGCATCTCGGACATCCCCGGT
>JAYUMV010000382.1:0-14142 GCA_043762265.1 Chthonomonadaceae bacterium
TCACGCAAAAAGCATTTTTTCGCTGGAAAGCAGCGTCAGGGAGAGAGTTTTCATGTACGCTATCATCAAAACAGGCGGCAAACAGTACAAGGTCGCCGAAGGCAAGACGATCATCGTCGAGAAGCTGGTCGGAGACCCCGAGACGACGGTCGAACTGACCGAAGTGCTGATGTTGAGTGACGACGCCGGCATGCGCGTTGGCGCGCCCACCCTTTCCGGTGTCAAGGTCGTCGCGACCATTATGGAGCAGGGCCGGGGTAAGAAGATCAACGGTTTCACGTATCGCCCGAAGAAAGGGCAGCATCACCGTTACGGACATCGCCAGTCGCTGACTACCCTGAAGATCACCAGCATCGAGGGCTAAGTCGCGTTTGCGCACACACTTTTTTCGAGGAGAGACAGACGATGGCACATAAAAAAGGCGTGGGAAGTTCGCGCAACGGCCGCGACAGTAACCCCCAGCGACGCGGCGTCAAACAGTACGGCGGTCAGGTTGTCAGGGCAGGCTACATTCTAGTCCGCCAGTGTGGCACCCCTCTGCATCCCGGCAGCAATGTCGGCATGGGACGAGACTACACCCTCTTCTCGCTGATCGACGGCGTCGTGACTTTCGAAGGCTCCAAGAATCGACGACGTGTCAGCGTCTACCCGGTTCCCGTGGTCGCCTCCGTGGAAGAAGCCCCCGTAGAAGTCGCCACCGTCTGAGCCCATCCTGGTCTTCCAGATAGCACCCCAAAAACGCTTCATGAGAATATTTCTCATGAAGCGTTTTTTGGCGTTCCAGACGTAAGAACTCCGGTTCAGCAGGCAATCAACAGGGGCTTTCCCCTCATCTATTTTTTACGGTGCAAAGACTAACTCTACGAAGAGGCTCCTTCTGAGAGATTTATTATGTTCTCCTGGCAAGCGGGTTTTCTCTCCGTTAAGCGCAAAAAGCAGCAAAACCCGCAAAATCATGAATAAATCCTGCGTCTATATGGCATTTGACCCATTCTGGCACAGTTCATGCAAAGCACAGGATTTGTGTGATTGTTCCGAACCAGCTCAGGGGGTGGTGCTGCCGCTATCGAAGCTGAAGACGTTCGGTGTCGTCTAACGCCGGGACAACGATCCCGGCACGTTGTAACCCGCTTTTCGGCGGGGGATGTACTAAGGAGGAGTAGTGGAAACGACAACGGGTAAAGTAAAGTGGTTCAATGATGCCAAAGGATACGGCTTCATTGAAGCGGAAGATGGAGTGGATGTCTTCGTCCACTATTCGGTCATCACCATGACCGGATTCAAATCGTTGCGTGAGGGGCAGGCGGTCGTCTACGAGTCCATTGAAACGGACAAGGGACGTCAGGCCGCCAACGTCTCCCTGCCGGCAAACTAACCCCGCCCGCAATCGACGATTGCACGCTTCAGCGTAAAGCCACGACGACACAAAAGAAGAGGACGCTCCCTGTGCAGACCCACAGGCGAGACGTCCTCTCAATTTGTCCGGTTCCTATCCGTCTCAGGGATCTAGTCCACGAAGTTGAACTCGTTGGTCATCAGCAGGGTCTGCGCATACTCTTCCCAGGGCGACAGGCCCGCAGAAGCGGGAGCCGATGTGAGCGAGATGAGCGCGGTCTGCGACGGTTTGATCTCCGCAATGGCTTTCAGGAAGTTCAGACTGGCTGAAACCTCGTCCGGCATCGGCACCCGCTGATAGAGCAGACGATACAGGGTGCGGATCCTCTGGGTATCGTCTTTGGCTGCCGCCACCTCCGGGCGATGCAGCAACGCCTTCGCCTCCTCCACCACGAACGGACTGTTCATCATATAGAGCGCCTGCTGCGGCACCGTGGTATGGTAGCGCTGTGCGCTGCTGGCGTCGGGGCTGGCGAAGTCGAAGGAACGATAGAAGTTTTGCAGGTTTGCGCGGTCGATATAGCCGTAGACCGTCCGACGCTTGGTGTAAGGAGCCGTAGTGAGTTCTACTGCCGGTCCACCGATCTTCGGATCCATGTCTCCGGCGACGGCCAACAGCGAGTCGCGCATCGCTTCAAGATCGAGACGCTGACGGTTCTGATGCGCCAGCAGGCGGTTCTCAGGATCGACGAGCCCCTTGTGCGCGTCTCCTTCACTGCTCTGCTGCCAGGCGCTGGAGAGCAGCATGAGACGGTGCAGATGCTTGAGAGACCAACCCATCGCATTGTGGTCTCCCAATCCTTCCGGGGCGACAAACTCGGAAGCCAGCCAGTCCAGCAGTTCGGGATGCGTGGGTGGCTCGCCTCGGAAACCGAAGTCGCTGGGTGTCCGCACGATGCCATAGCCGAAGTGGCCCATCCAGATTCGGTTGACCAGCACACGCGCCGTCAAAGGGTTGGTCGGACTGGCAATGTCTTCCGCGAGTTCGAGGCGTCCGCTGCCCTTGGTGAAAGGTTTGCGATCCGAGCCGGACAGGATCTGCAAGAACTGGCGCGGCACGTTGTCGCCATGGTTGCCGGGGTTGCCGCGAATAAAGACATACGGATCGTACGGTTTGTCCGAGTCCAGCATCGCCATACCCATTTCGGGCGTAGGCGGCATTGTTTTCTTCAACTCCGCGATTTTGGCGTCGAGGTCTTTGAGGGTCGCCTGGGCGGCAGGCTCGAAAACCGGCAGAAGGTTGGCATACTGCTTGGCGTCCGGCAGCGTGCCCGTCCGGAAGCCCTGCAACGTCTTCACGATTTCAGGGTTCACGGTGGGCGGAGTCAGCGCGGCCTTTTGGCGCAGCACGACGATCTGCGCCAGTTTCAGGTCGTTGATCTGTTTCTCATCAGCGACTAACAGAGCGTTCTGCTTCTCGTAGGGTTCCGAAACCGATTTCGGAGAGATGACAACGGGCGGATTCGGCTCGTAGGAGCTGGCGAAAACCCCATAAAGCGAGTAGTAGTCCTTATTCGGGATCGGGTCGAACTTGTGGTTGTGGCAGCGGGCGCAGGCGACGGTCAGTCCCATCAGTCCCCGGCAGGTGACATCGATGCGGTCGTCGATGATCGCCGTCTGATCGTTCAGGAAGCGGCGGCCGAGGGTGAGGTAGCCCATCGCGGCCAGGCTGCTGCGATCCTCCCCCGACTGCATCTTATCCGCCGCCAGCTGCTCCTTGATAAAGCGGTCGTACGGCAGATCGTTGTTGAAAGACTTGATGACATAGTCGCGGTAGGTATAGGCGTAGTGATACTCCTTATCCTCCGTGAAGACATAGCCTTTGTTGTCGGCATACCGTGCGACATCCAGCCAGTGGCGCCCCCACCGCTCGCCATAGCGCGGATCGGCCAGCAGTCTATCGACGACTTTGGCCCAGGCATCCGGCGTCGTATCGCTCACGAAGGCGTCCACTTCCGCCGGAGTCGGCGGCACGCCGAGCAGATCGTAGTTAGCGCGGCGAATAAGCGTGCGGCGGTCGGCGTACGGGGCTGGTTTCAGACCTTTCGCTTCCAGTTTCGCCAGAATAAAGCGGTCGATGGGCGTCTTGCACCAGGCTGCGTTCTTGACAGTGGGCAGCGGAGCGCGTTTGAACAGTTTGAACGACCAGAAATTCTTCTGCGCGTCGGTGAGAACATACTCTCCGTTGGCGGGCACAGCGACGGGCGTCACCTCTCCGGGCCAGTGCGCTCCGCGCTTCACCCAATCGGCAAGCGCCGCGATCTCCTCCGGCTTCAGCTTCCCGGCAGGCGGCATCTTTAGCGCCCCATCATAATGAACGGCTTTGATCAGGTTGCTTTTGTCGGGCTCACCAGGAACCACGACCGCCATACCGCTGCCTCCGCCGTGCAGAATAGCCGCCATCGAATCGAGGCGCAACCCACCCTGCTGCGCGGCTTTGCCATGGCAGCCGAAACATTTCTCAAACAAGACCGGGCGCACTTTGGTTTCGAAAAATTCGGTATCCTGCGCCGAGCTGACAGGAGCCTTCGGCGGCGTGCCTTTGGTCTGCTGGCCACCGACGGCCAGTGCCATTCCAGCAAACAGCGCGCCTGCGCCTGCACTCAAAATCCAACCGGTGGCAAACTTCCCCAGCCGTTTCATAGGTGTTTCGTTCTCCTGCTCGCTGCCCTGCCCCATCGCCGACACATTATCTCACTCTCTAGTATGATAGCATGAACACGCGTTTGTTTCCAGTTTTCCGGCACGGTGTAGGTTCGTGAATCCCAACTAAATTGACTACTACTTCCTGGTTATTCTATCACGAAGCGATAGGAACCACTGCGGGCATGCAGCGAGCCGGTTCCAGCGGGGAGGGTCTGCGCCTTGCCCGCTTTTTGCACGGTCACTTTCGCCTGGGGAAAACGGTCGAGGGGGAATACGACGTTCGCTTCGGCTCCGTGTGGCACGGTCACGTCTAACTGGAGGCCATTCTCGGTGCGTTGCCAGGAGACTTCGACAAGGCCATGTGGGGTCGGGACCCGGCCTTTCGCCCACCAGAGATCGCAGAGAGTTGGACGGATGGTTATACGGTCGAAGCCGGGAGCGGCGGGGGTGACGCCCAGCACTTTTGCGGACAACTGGTAGAGCGGAGTGCCGCCCCAGGCGTGGCTCCAGTCGCCGGTGGTCCACATTTCCCGGAAGGATCGGGTATCCGGGTCGATCTCCCAACGTCTCATTTCCTCCGTCGCCTCACTGTCGAACAGGCCGCAGTGATCGAGTGCATTGAAGACGAAGTGATAGAAGTAGGGCTGGCAGTTCAGCGGGCGCTGCTTCATCACCCGATTGAGAATGGCTTGCTGCTGCTCTTTCGGCGCAAGGTCGTAGAGCACGGCCAACACATTGACATGAGGGCTGAAGGTCTCGATCTTCGTGTCCGCAGGCAGCCACGGCCCCGGTTTTACCGAGGTCTGAAACGGCTTGCCGTCGCGATAGAGGCCCTTCTCCGCACTCCAGAGTTCGCGCTGAAACGCGGCAGCGACTTCAATGCGCAACTTCTGGAAACCGGCCTCCCTCTCCTTATCACCGAACGTATGCGCCACCCGACTCGCGTCCGCCAGAGCACGGTAGTAGAAGGCGGTCATATATCCCTGCCCTATCACCGCAGGGGGATGATGGGCGCCGATTCCGGCAATATCGACCCAGTCCATAAACATGTAGTCGGGCGCTTCCGAAATCAGACCGTTCTTCCCACGCCAGGTCTCGAACCGGTCCAACAGGCGGAATACCTGCGGTGACAACTCCCCCAACAGTGCAACATCTGCCGTGTTGTCGTAGTAGTCCAGCAGCATCTGGAGCCAGAGCAGAGAGTAACTGGTATGGAAGTTGATCTCGTGGTTGGTGGCGAGAAGTGCGCCGAACTTGCGCAACTCCTGCCGGGTCAGCGCGGGCTCCTGAAACGCGTAGGCGTTCAGCAAGGCCTCGATCATATAGTCGCCGGGATCGCAGATCGGCTCCTGATGGTCCGGTGAGTCGAGATAGTGGTCCTGCATGCAGAGCTGCGTGGCCCAGCGCGACGCCTCCCAGAGCCGGTCGAGATGGCTGTCGCTACAGGAGAAAGCGCCCTTGTTGGTCACCGGATACGAGACGAACAGGGCCGTAACCTCCTGAATTTCGAGAGGCTGCGTTACATGCGAGGCGGTCAGGTTGATGACGGTGAAACTGCTGTAGAAAGGGGTCTCGAAGTACTGTTCGCCTGCGGTCAGATGAAGGGTTGCATCGCGATTGCCGCCCGGAGCGTTCCGTTCATTCAGAGAGAGATGCAGCGTCGCTCCTACTCCCCCCTTGATCTTCAGGCGCACATAGGCGCTCAACACCCTATCGTACTGAAGCGCCAGGGAACCGTCCGCCTTCAGCAGAACGCTATTTCCCTTTTGAAAGGGAGAGGTGGGAACCTCGACCCCTGGGCTGGCGCGCACGATTCGCAGCAGCGGGTAGACCGTAGTGCGCAGCGGGGGAATCTGGCTGGTTTGCAGTTTCGGCCAGTAGGCGCCAGCTATTGCACAGAGAGGCCACGCGGAGTCGTCGAAACCGGCCTGCTTCCAGCCCTGCGGTTCGCGTTGAGACCGATAGTTGACGCCACCGCTCCCGTTCTCAAGGTAGCTGCCGGAAAAAGCCTTCCACGTGTTGTCCGCCTGAAGCGTGTCGGGAGGGCGTTGCGCCTCCGTGATTTTGGCCTGAAAGAAGAGGCCAGGATGACCGGTGGAACCGTACCAACTGCTCATCCGAACCGCGAACACCTCGACTGCAATGAGATTCATGCCCGCATGGAAGTAGGGCGTCAGGTCACGATAGTCACAGAAGTAGAGGCCGGATTGTACCTGACTCTTCCCACCGGGATAGTCCTCGCCGGGATCTGTCGGGCCGCGCGAGACGAGTTGCCCATTGACGTAGAGCCGATAGCGCTGATCGGCGCTCACCCAGGCTTCGACCCGCTTTGGGAGCGTCTTCAGCGTGATCTGCTTCCGAAAACAGCCGACCGTCGTCGCCGTCTGCTCCGTGTCTGACTTCCGGACCCAGATCCAGGAAGGGGGCAGCGGCGGACTCGGATAGTCGGCCTTATCCCTCCTCGCTTCGACTTTTGCGCCGTTTCGTGTCGTCACGGTTTCCTTCTGACGCTGTGCGCTTACGGGGGCAAGGCAAGCCAGGGTTCCTATCGTCACGATCCAGACGGCCACGAGCAGAGAGTTCACACCCGGTTTCATCCACACTCCCACTGTTCGCCTAATGCTTGTGATGATCGTCCTCATGAGAGTTGATGTGCAGTACTTCGGCGGCTTCCGCTTCCAATGCTTCGGCGGTAGGCGGCGCGTCCGACTCCTGTAGATAGTAACGCACGTTGGTCACGATCACGTCTTTACGCCCCAGAAGCGCAATTTTGAGGATCAGCCCGGAGTTGCCATGCAGCAGCGTGTGCCACCACTTGGTCGGCACATATTCCGGGACAATAACCGTAATCAGGTGGTTGCGGCGCTCAACCTGCACCGCATCCAGATACTGCATCATTGGGCTGATCATCGAGCGATAAGGCGAATTGAGCAGAACCAATGGCACTTCGCCAGCCCACTCCTCCCACCGGGCCTTCAATGCGCCCGTGCGTTCTGCGTCTACCTGAATATGCAGAGCGCGACAGTCTGGGGAGAGCGACCGCGCGTAGGCCAACGCCGGAAGGATGCCACGGTGCAGGCCGGGCACCAGCAGCAGCACCGTATTGGTGAGCGGCACGACCGGGGAGTGCTCGGTAGGAAGGCGAAGCTGGGTCGCTACATCCGCATAGTGCCGGAAGACCAATCGGAACATCAGCACCAGGAAGACGATCAGCAGCAGGACCATCCAGGCCCCCTCCATGAACTTCTCGTAGACGACAAAGCTCAGGACGATGAAGGTGACAATCGCGCCGAAGCCGTTGATGAACGCCTTCTTTTGCCAGCCTGGCCCGCGCAGATGATACCATCGTCGCACCATCGAGCTTTGGGAGAGCGTGAAGGCGGTAAAGACTCCGGTGGCGTAGAGCGGGATGAGGGCATCTACCTGGCCATGTTTGATGGCGATCAGGACGGCGGCAAACACCCCGAGAATCACGATCCCGTTGTTGAAGACGAGTTTGTCGCCCAGGTTGCCGAACTGCTTGGGAATGAAACGGTCGCGCGCCAGGAAGGAGGCGAGACGTGGGAAGTCGGCGAAGGCGGTATTGGCAGCCAGCACCAGCACGGCGGCAGTAAACATCTGAGTCAGGAGGTACGCGAAGCTGAACGTACCGTGTTTGCCGAAGATGGCCCCCGAGATCTGATCGATGACGGCAGGCGCAGTTTTCAGGCCATCTTCCCAGTAGACCACATGCAGATTCATCGCCAGCCAGGTCACCCCGATGAAGATACTGCCCAGAATAACTCCCATCGCGAGCAGCGTCATCGCCGCATTTTTGGACTTCGGCTCTTGAAATGCGGGAATGCCGTCGCTGACCGCTTCTGTGCCCGTCATGGCCGAACAGCCGTTGGCAAACGCGCGCAACAGCACCAACGCGCCGAACGTCTTCGCGGCATGCAGGGCGTTCGCTGCACTGGCAGCCGGCCACCGGTTATAGACGTTTGCGATCTCCTCCGTATGGGGATGCCAGCCGAAGAGCGGGCCGAGGATCGCGACCGCAATCATCACGTAGCACATGACCACAAACCCGTAGGTGAACACCGCGAAGAGCGCCCCCGACTCCTTTAGCCCACGCAGATTGGCGATCGTGAGAATGCCGATAAAGACCAGGCTCCACAGCACGAGATGGTCGTTCAGATGCCAGTGCTCTACAAACGGAATACTGGCGAGGTTCTGAACACCCGATGCGATGGAGACCGAGACCGTCAGCACGTAGTCGATCAGAAGTGCAGCGGCAGCGACGAGGCCCGGGAGCGTGCCCAAATTGTCCTTAGTGACGATATAAGAGCCACCGCCCTTGGGGTAGGCAAAAATCGTCTGCCAGTAGGAGAAGACGACCGTCACCAGCAGCGCCACGATTAGTCCAGCAATCAGCAGCGTATTGGTCGTGTAGCGATCTTTTTCCGCCAGGAGATAGAGCCCCGAGGCTCCCAGAGCGAGAATGATCTGCTGGGTCGCGTAGGCGACGGAAGAGATGGCGTCCGAAGCGAAGACCGGCAACGCCAGAAAGACCGGCAGCAGCGTATGTTCGGCGTTTTGGCTGGACACAGGACTGCCCAGAACCGCGCGTCGGATCCGTTTGGTCCAGGTAGGCTGTCGGGCAGGGATATGGGGAAGAGGATCGATCTCCAGGGGTTCGTTGGGCAAGGTAAGTCTCCGTGAATTAATATCCCGTCAAGAAACCATTTTCTGACTAGGACAGTTCGCCGCCAGAGGCCGCAATTACTCCTAGAACGGCATAAAAGGGTAGAGACGAGACAGAATGCCTCGTCTCTACCATCGCCAGGAGAAGAAATGGAATCTCAGGCCATAAGGCCTTCAACGATTTTCGAGGGTTCGACCCCGGAAAGTTTCTGGTCCAGCCCCTGGTACTTGTAGCTGAAGCGCTCATGATCGTAACCGAGCAGCCGCAGGACCGTGGCATGGAAGTCGTGGACAGAGACCGGATCCTTGACGATATTGTAGGAAAAGTCGTCCGTCTCGCCGTAGACCGTGCCGGGCTTGCTGCCGCCGCCCGCCATCCACATGGTGTAGCAGCGCGGATGGTGGTCACGTCCATAGTTGTCGTGGCTGAGCCCGCCCTGCGAGTAGATCGTCCGTCCGAACTCGCCGCCCCAGATAATAAGCGTGTCCTCGTACATGCCGCGCTGTTTCAAGTCCTGAACGAGCCCCCAGCAGGCCTGATCGACATCTTTGCACTGACTGGGCAGTCGGCCTGCCACATTGCCGTGCGTATCCCAGTTGTTGTGATAGATCTGCACGAAGCGCACTCCGCGCTCCACCATACGCCGTGCCATCAAGGCCGTGTTGGCGAAGGTGCCAGGCTTCTTGGCATCGTCCCCGTAGAGTTTATACGTGGATTCGCCCTCTTTGCTCAGGTCCGTCAGATCCGGCACGCTGGACTGCATCCGGAAGGCCAGCTCATACTGACTGATGCGCGTGTGGGTCTCGGCGTCGCCGACCAGATGATAGTTCATCTCGTTGAGCGATTTGAGACCGTCCAGCGTGCTGCGGCGCACCTGCGGAGTGACGCCCGGCGGATTGTTGATGTAGAGGATCGGATCGCCACTGGAACGGAACGAGACGCCCGCATGCTCGCCCGGCAGATAGCCCGAGGACCAGCATTTATCGGAGATCGCCTGCACCTGCTCGGTATTGGAAGGTTTGGCAACGAGCACGACAAAGGTCGGCAGATCCGCGTTCATCGAGCCCAGGCCATACGAGACCCACGCGCCCAGGCAGGGCCGTCCGGTGATCTGGTTGCCGGTCTGCATATAGGTGATGGCAGGCTCATGGTTGATGGCATCGGTGTTCATGCTGCGGATGAAGCACATATCATCGACCATGCTGGCCGTGTGGGGCAGCAGTTCGCTGACCCACATGCCGCTCTTCCCATGCTGTTCGAACTTGTACTTCGAGGGGGCGATCGGAAAGCGTGTCTGCCCGGAGGTCATCGTGGTGAGGCGTTGACCGTTGCGCACCGATTCCGGCAGATCCTTATCGTAGAACTCGTTCATTTTCGGCTTGTAGTCGTAAAGGTCCATCTGCGGCGGCCCGCCGACCATGTGCATATAGATGACCCGCTTCGCCTTGGGAGCGAAGTGCGGAGGCACCGCGCCCCGAAAGACGGCGCTTCCGGCAGAGCCTGCGGCGAGCGGGTGGCCTTTGCCCTCCGCAAATGCCGCGCCGCCAAGAGATGAGAGAGCGGCCATACCCAGCACGTTCATGCCTCGGCTGAGGAACTGGCGGCGGGTCTCCTGGCGCACCCACTCTTCGACTACAGGATGGAACTTGTCTTTTGCGCTCATTTCGTCAACACCTCGTCCAGGTTCATCAGTTGGTTGGTCAGCATAGTCCAGGCGGCCAGTTGTTCCGGTTTCAGGTTCGGGTCGGCTTTGCTGTCGCCGACCATCAGCAGTTGCTGCGCCTCTTTAGGGTTCGCATTGTAGAATCGCTGCAAGTCGGCCAGAGACTTCTGCACCACCGGCAGCTCTTCCGCGCGGAAGGGCCGCGCCAGCAGTCGCTCCGCCAGGTAATCGAACTGCGCTTTCGGGGTCGCGCCTCCCTCTTTCAGGGTGCGCTGCGCCAGCGCCCGCGCCGCCTCGACGAACTGCACGTCGTTCAGCGTGACGAGCGCCTGGAGGGGCGTGTCGGTACGGTCTCGGCGCACGGTACAGGACTCGCGCGACGGCGCATTGAAGATCTGCAGCGAAGCCGGAGGCGCACTGCGCTTCCAGAAGGTGTAGAGACTGCGGCGATAGAGACCGTCGCCCATGTCGCGCTTATAGAAATGGGTGTTGCTCTCGTTCATCGCGACCGCTTCCCAGACGCCGTCGGGCTGATAGGGCTTGACGCTCGGCCCGCCCATCTTACGCACCAGCAGGCCACTGGCGGTAAGGGCGTAGTCGCGGATCATCTCCGCCTCCATCCGGAAGCGGGGACCGCGTGCCAGCAGACGGTTCTTGGGATCGCGCTGCATCTTCTCCGGAGTGACGGTCGCCGCCTGCCGATAGGTGGCGGACATGACCATGAGCTTGTAGAACTTCTTGATGTCCCAGCCGCTCTCACGGAACTCGACCGCCATCCAGTCCAGCAGTTCGGGATGCGTCGGGATCTCGCCGTTCACGCCGAAGTCGGAGGTGGTCTGCACGAGGCCGGTGCCGAACACCTCCTGCCAGAATCGGTTGACCGTCACACGCGCCGTGAGCGGATGCTCCGGCCGCACCAGCCATTTGGCGAAGCCCAGGCGATTGCGCGGGTACTCGGCGGGCATGGGCGGGAAGACCGCCGGGGTGTTGGGAGTAACTTTCTCTTTGCGCTTGTCGTAGTCGCCGCGCGCCAGAATATAGGCCGCCGCCTCTTCGGAGCGCTCCTGCATCACATGCGCTTCGGTTCCGCGCGCCTTGATGGCTTTCTCTTCGGAGTCGAGCGAGGCGACCTTGCCAGCAAGAGACCGATAGGTATCGTCCTTGGAAGTCAGCCAGCCTGCGAACAGTTCGTCTTTCTCCAGAGGTGTCAACAGCGCCATACCGCGCGTGATCAGATAGGAGGCGCGATTTGCCCGTCCCAGGTGGGTCACTTCCTCGGCGGTAAGCAGTCGCCCATAGAGGCGCACGTCCTGAATGGAGACGCCGTCCACGCCGGAAGTACTGTGACGCTGCCCGATCTTAAAGGGCACCGTCGTGCGGATGCTGCCCTTCAGCGCGTTCGCTTCGACATCCTTGGCCTGATCCATGCCATCGATATAGATATGGACCGATTCGGGGTTGGCTTCGCCCGAATAGGTGATGCAGACATGGTGCCACATCCCCGGCGACAGCGGAGTGCGGGCGACGACCTTGAGCGCATCGGTCGGCCACTTGTTGATGATGTGGGTGGCGACACGGGCGTTCTGCAGCCACATGTCCCAGCCCCGGAAGTCGTGCTGATCGTCCATGCGGGCGATGACCGCGCCATTGGCGTTGCCGTTCGGCACCTTGACCCACGCCGCGTACGTGAATTTCTGATCCTTCTCGAAGTCGCCTGCCGCCGGAACTTCCAGAGCGCTTCCCGGCTGACGCTGAAACGCCTTCTCCGAGACGCTGCCATTGTCCCATTTCGGGTCGGCGGCCGCCGTCAGGTTCAGATCTTTGCCATCCAGATGCGCGAGCACTGCGCGCCCTTTGCCTTCCGACAGGGGGGCATAGAATCGCAGCCCCTCGCTCGGCACATCGGCGGCGAACGTCTGCGCATCGGCCTTGCCCAGCCACGTCTCGAAATCGGGTCGCGAAGCGGTCTTGCGCGCGTCGGCATCCTTCCGAGCCGTCGCGAGATCGGCGGTCACGGTGTCGAAGCGGGCACGATCCTCTTCGCGCGGCACCATCATGACGGGCGGCGTGTTCTGGATGTTGCCGTCCATGATCGGCTGCGTCGTGTTGTTGAACAGCGCCGACATAGAGTAGAAGTCCTTCTGCGTGAAGGGATCGAACTTGTGGTCGTGGCAGACGGTGCAGTTGAGGGTAGAGCCCAGGAAGACCGCCGAGGTGGTCTCGGTGCGATCACGGGCATAGAGCACGGTGTACTCTTCCGTGATGGCGCCGCCTTCATTCGTCGTAATGTTGCAGCGGTTGAACCCGGTCGCGATGCGCTGATCGAGCGTCGGGGTAGGCAGGAGGTCTCCGGCGATCTGTTCGATGGTGAACTGATCGAACGGCATGTTCTTGTTGAACGCCTTGATCACCCAGTCACGGTAGGCCCAGATCTCCCGATAGTTGTCGATGTGGATGCCGTTGGTGTCGGCGTAGCGGGCCGCATCCAGCCAATATTTAGCGCGATTCTCCCCCCACCCCGGCATGGCAAGAAACTTATCGACCATCTTCTCATAAGCGTTGGAGGACTTGTCGTTGACGAACTGCTCGACATCGGCAGGATCCGGCGGCAGGCCGGTCAGATCGAGGCTGACACGACGGGCGAGCGTGCGGCGATCCGCTTCCGGCGCGGGCTTGAGTCCGCTCTTCTCCAGTTTCGCCAGAATAAACCGGTCGATCGGGTTGCGCACCCATGCGGTATCTTTGACGGCAGGCAGCGGCGCACGCTTTGGCGCGATGTAGGCCCAGTGCTGCTCGTAGATGGCCCCGTCGGCGATCCAGCGCTTCAGCACGGCGATCTGCTCGGCGGTGAGGCTCTTATGCCCGGTGGGAGGCGGCATCATCGGCCCTTTGCCGGTGATCCGTTTCATCACCTCACTGGCGTCCGGCTTCCCCGGCAGGATTGCGGCGATCCCGTCCTTAACGGCAGTCGCATCCGCGACTCTGTCAAGCCTCAGCCCGGCCTTCCGCGACGCCGAGTCCGGCCCATGACAGGCGAAGCAGTTCTCCGCCAAAATGGGCCGCACGTCCCGGTTGTACCGAAGGGAGCCCGCGACAAGCGCCACAGGAACCTTCGCTTTCGCCTTGGGTTTCGGCGGCGGTGGTCCCGCCCATGTCGTGAAAGCCGTCAGCAGCAAGAGGCTCGTGGACGTGCCCACGAGCATCAGCCCTTTGCTCTGTCGCGTAGAAAAACCTGCCATAAGTCTACAACCCTTCGCCTTCGAATTAAGGTCGCCCCAATCCGTTTGCTCGGTTCAGGTACGATCTCGCCTCACACCTCGAATAGCCTCGCATCTACACTATTCTACTACATTCTACTGCCGCGCGCCTGCCATTCAACCGACAGTCAGAAGTCGCTCCGACCGTATCTACAAGAGTACTGTGTTGGCGGAAGATATGCCATAGCCCGAAACGTCAAAAACCTATAATATCGCGTTGCAGCCAAAACGCAGAACAGGCGAAACCAACAACATTCTTGTTCTTTTGTCGTTACCATGGACTCAATGTTTCGCCATAGTCTGTCGCGTGTGGCTGTCATCTCCACAGGACGCGATTACAGGTTTCCGGGCTCGACTACAGTCAGGGGACTGGCCGCCGCGTCTCCTGTGTTCAGGGTGCCAGCCGGTTCGAACAGCAAAACGGAGACCTCTTCTTCCGCCACCGGGCGATGCATCACCCCACGCGGCACGATGAGGAACTCGCCTTCACCGAGATC